>DASCPW010000101.1:0-3225 GCA_036012725.1 Rhodospirillales bacterium | reverse complement strand
CGTTCTGGAATCGGAAATAGTCAGAACGGCGATATTAACCGGCAGGAAATCCCGCTCACCTTCGATTTTGGCCATTTTCCGCCACCCTGAGAGACTTCGGATCAAGGGCTATATAAACCGGCCATTCGCCGGCGGCAATAGCGTCCAGGGATGGGGCTTCCTGTTCCAGACGGTTGCGGTAAATCCATAGGTTGGCGAATACCCGTTCGATGAAGATGCGGGTTTCTCGTGAAGGGAGGCTCTCGATGAACATCAGCGGATCGTTCATATGATTGATCTCGCGACGCCATTTGCTCAGGTTCCCCGGGCCGCCGTTCCAGGCGGCGGCGAGAAGGAAAAGACCGCCATTGATTTTGGCGTCGCCAAGTAAAATTCTAATATACTTCTGCCCCAATTTCAGGTTGACCTCGGGCTTGAACAAAGCCCGTTTCTTGCTTCCGCGGAAACGGCTGTCGCGTGCCACGAAGCTGGCGGTCCGTGGCATCAATTGCATCAGCCCCCGGGCGCCGGCCCAGCTCTTGGCCTTGGGATTAAAGCCGGATTCCTGGCGGATCACCGCGTAGATCAGCGCCCTGTCGACACTAAAGCCGTCGGCCGGAACCCAGCTTGGCAGGGGATAGGCGGCGGCGGCGTAACCACCGCCACCGGGAAATAATATTCCATTCAGGCGGACGGCCAGGGCCGGCATGTTGGCGCGGCAGGCCAGGGACAGAATCCCCAATAGATTTTGCGGCTTGGTCTTGGCGGCCAGGCCGCGCAAGTCGCGCTCGGCGCGGCGCATCTCGCCAACTTGAATCAAGGCCAGTGTCCGGCGGCCGGTTGGCGTCGCCGTCACCTCCCGCAAGGTCTCTTTTTTCAAGGCCGGCGCGGCCCACTGGAAAGCCATGGGCATTCCCATGATTCGCCCGGAGAGCAAGCCATAAAAGGTCCGTGGAGAAGCCGCAGCCACTTTCAGCCAACGGTTTACCTTTTCGGGATTGCGGTTGAGCAAATGGGTTCGAGCCGCCCAAAAAGCCGCCGCCGAAGTGATCCACGGCGATTTGCCGGGGATAGCGGCCAAGGTCTCGAAATGGCCGGCGGCAACATCAAATCGTTTCAGCCGCCAAGCCGCCAATCCCGCCGTCCAGTGGGCGATGGACACGAAATTACCCGAACGGCGGGCCGCTTTGGCGGCCCATTGCAGCGCCCATTCATCCCTTCCGGCGGCGAAATAAGCGGCGCCGAGACGGGCCCTGGCTTCATCAAATTCCACTTGGCTGAACAACCGCTCGACGTCACCGCCGAGAAGCAGTCTTTTCACCGCCTTGGTCCAGCCCTTGCGCAGCCACCAGTTTATTTTTTGCTTGTAGGCCTTAGCCTCTTGGCGTTGCTGGCGGCTCAATCGCTTTGCCGGCGACCGGCGGGGTGGAACGGCCACGTTATGACTGTTGCCGGATATATAATTTCGTACCGGGCGCTTTGGCATGCGCCAGTTTTTCGGCTTTCTCCTGAGCGCCAGCTTGTAAAGGCGGCGGGCATCCGGGTGGTCGCCATATCTCGCCAACCACCTTTTCAGTTCCTTGTACTTGGAGCGGTACTTAGTGGGATGCAGGTAGCGCTGAGCCAGGACATAACCGACAAGCAGACGGTTCTTCAGCTTTTTGATTAAACGGTCGGCGCTCTTCCACTCGCCGTTTTTTTGAATGTCGAAAATCCGCCGATAGAGGACGGCGTCCTCCTGGGAAAGAATCTTGGGCAAAACTTCCTGTTTTTCGGGATCGATACCATTGGGCTTCAATGACGCCGTCTCGAAGGCCGCCTCGGTGCCAGCTGCCCAGGCGAAACTGGAAAGACCCCCTCCCCCAAGAATGACGCCGGCAAAAAGTAAAAAATAAAAAAACCGAAGAAAAAACATATATCCTAAAAGTTAAAAACCGTTCCTAAGCTAAGGTGACCGTGGATCCGATAAAATAAACGTCGGCACGGGTAGCCGATGATGGGCGGTAATTTTCCACATTTGTGTGGATAAGATCAACTCTTCTCCCCAATATTGTGAAAATGGCCTCTGTCGATCATCATGGGATGGCGTCATGGTCATTCTTGCAGGGAAATGAGCTTGCGTTTGATTTCGAGAAGATCGCGCCATGCCTCGCATTTTTTCGCCGGAGTCCGCAACAGATAAGCGGGATGAAAAATAGCCGTCGCCCGCACCGGGCGCGGCAGGCGCGGCGTCGAATAAGTGAACCAGCGGCCGCGAAGTTTTCCGATGCTCTCGTTATGGGCCAGCAGTGTTTTCGCCGCCGCGCCGCCCAGCGGGACCAAGATAAGCGGGTCGATCAATTCCAAAAGACGTTCGACGAAAGGTGTGCAAATAGCCATTTCCGTGGTCGTCGGGTTGCGGTTACCCGGTGGCCGCCAGAACACGGTGTTGGAGATAAACACTTTTGTCCGGTCAAGCTCAATGGAAGTCAGCATGCGGTCAAGCAGTCGGCCGCTCGGACCGACGAAGGGCCGGCCCTGGCGATCTTCCTCGGCGCCCGGCGCTTCGCCGATGAAAACGATCCGTGCTTCCGGGTTGCCGTCCCCAAAGACCAGATTTGTGGCCGTCTTTTTCAGGGCGCAGCCATCGAATAGGGATAGGGCCTCTTGCAGTTCGCTCACCGTGGCGGCCTCGGCCGCCAGGGCGCAAGCACCGCGCAAGGCCGTATCCGACGAGTCCGGCACAAGCCCGCTGGCCGGCTTCCGAGCCGACGCAACCGCCGTCGGCGTAAAATTGCCGAAACCCCGCCCACGGGACACAACCGGGGCTTCGCCAGCCCTGTAACGGTTCACCGGTTCATTACCGATGGTCTCGTCAATGCCGGCCTCCAGGTACCATTGAAAAAGTTTGCGGGGTGAAAGTGACGCAGCCATTGGCCAACATTACCATCGCTAAATCCGTGAAGCATCCCTTTCCTTCGGCATCCGGCGGCGGCGCTATTCGTCATATGTTATAATACATTCCGCGTCCTTGGGCGCCTATACTTAAGGGTAATCATAACCCCGGAAAAGTCGATGCAGCGGGACTCGATGCGGTTTGACGTGGCCATTGTCGGCGCCGGTCCGGCCGGATTGGCGGCGGCTATACGCCTGCGGAATTTAAGCGCCGAACGGGAAATCTCCGTTTGCGTCATCGAAAAAGGCGCCGAGGTGGGCGCTCACATCCTTTCCGGCGGCGTCATCGAGACAAAAGGGCTGGACGAACTG
>DASCPW010000100.1:0-10168 GCA_036012725.1 Rhodospirillales bacterium | reverse complement strand
CACAATCCGATGTGCTGATTTCACTCAATGATTCCCACGCTATTTCCCATGTCGGCGAGGTCGGTGATTTTGGCGCCATTATCTACGAGGCCACTCCCATCGCTACCGTTGCTGATGGTGCCCATATCTCTTCGCACCTGTTGCCTTCGCATCTCCCTTACGGAGTTGCCTTTCGCAACATTTCCGAACGCACGACCGGCAGTGTCAGGTCGCGCAATTTTGCCGCTGTCGGTTATCTGGCCGGGCTCTACAGTATGCCGCGGCCCGTTTTTCACCAGACCATCGCCGAAAAGTTCAAGACCAAGGCCGCCGCCGTAACCACCGACAATATCACCGCCTTCGACGCCGGTTTCGAAGCCGGCGCCGCCACCTTCAAGCTTGATTTCAATTCCATCACCGCGCCGCCGAAGAAAGGCAAAGGGGCTGATTTGGTTATGATGAGTGGCAATGGCGCCGTTGCCAAAGGGTGTTTGGAGGCCGGAATCGATGCCTTCTTCGGCTATCCCATCACCCCGGCAACCTCGATCATGGAACGCCTTGCCGTCGAGTTGCCGAAACGCGGCGCCAGGCTTTTGCAGACGGAGGATGAAATCTCCGCAATAGCCGCCACCATCGGCGCCGGTTATGCCGGTTCGCGGGCGGCGACGGCGACGTCCGGCCCCGGCTTTGCCCTGATGACGGAAATGATGGGGCTTGCCGCTATCGCCGAAGTGCCTGCGGTGATTTTTGTCTCCCAGCGGGGCGGGCCCAGCACCGGCATGCCGACCAAGACCGAGCAATCAGATCTCAACCTGGCGGTATTCGGCGCCGCTGGCGATGCTCAGCGTATCGTCTTGGCGCCGACCAACGTCGAGGGCTGTTGGAAATGCGCTGGCAGGGCCTTCGAAATGGCCGAGAAATACCAGACACCGGTGGTTGTGCTGTTGGACCTCTATCTTTCCAACCGTTACGAGGCAGTGACACTGCCCGTCACCAACCCGTTCACGGCCGATTGCCGCAAGACGGCCGGCAAACGGGACAAGGCCATGCCTTACCGCCGTTACCAGATCACAAGCGACGGCGTCAGCCCCTGCGCTGTGCCCGGCGACGAAGGCTTACAGCATACTATTACCGGTCTTGAGCATGACGAGTCAGGGCGTCCCAGCGACCATCCCGATGTTCACCAGAAAATGAGTCAAAAACGCCATGACAAGTTTAAATCCGCCGTCAAATATCCCGGCATTAAAATCACCAAGCGTTTTGGCGATAAAGGCAAGGTCGAGGTGGGGGTGCTTGGCTGGGGCTCGACCTTTGGCGAGATTTTGGAGGCGATGATCCATGCCAGGAAGAAAGGCATTCGCTGCGCTGCCATGAAGGTGGTGATGCTGTCGCCATTGCCGGTCGCTCCCATCGCCTCTTTTTTCGCCGCTTGCGACGAGATCCTGGTGCCGGAGCTCAATTACGAAGGGCAGTTTGCCAACTTGGTGTCAAGTGCCTTGGGACGACCCGTTAACAGGCTTAACCGGGTTCCGGGAACGCCCATGCATGTGGACGACATTATTGGCGAAATCAGGAGGTTGGCGGTAAAAGGCCACCACCGCCAGCCTGCCGCCGCCGAATAAGGAGCCGACATGATGGACATCAAACCACCGGTTTATATAGAGGAAAAGCTACAAGAAATCAGCCATAGTGGCCGCCTTGATTACCGCTCCAAGGCCCTGCCGACTTGGTGTCCTGGCTGTGGTTATTTCGCCATTGCCGAGGGGGTAACGTCGGCGTTGACCGGTCTTGCCATTGACCCCAGCCAGGCGGTGGTTGTGTCCGGCATCGGTTGTTCCTCGCGTTTCCCGTTCTTTATCAACACATATGGTTTTCATACCCTGCACGGGCGTTCCCTGCCGGTGGCAACCGGCATCAAAGTCGCCAATGAAAAGCTGACGGTGATTGCGGTTAGTGGCGATGGTGATACATTCGCCATCGGCGGCGCCCACATTTCCCATGCCGCTCGACGCAACGTCGACATGACATTCATCCTTTTCGACAACGGGATCTATGGGCTGACCAAAGGGCAAACATCGCCCACTTCGACGCTGGGCTTCAAGACCAGCAGCACCCCTTACGAGAACCGGGACATGCCGCTAAATCCGTTGATGATGCTGCTGTCCTACGGGGCCGGCTGGATCGGTCAAGCCTATGCCGGACGCCAACACCATTTGGCTGGGATGATCGAGCAGGCCATCGCCCATAGTGGGTTTTCCTATCTGCATGTGCTTTCACCCTGCGTCACTTTCGACAAGACATCGAAAACATATAAAGCGCTGGACACGATAGTGCGCGATCTGCCGGACGATCATGACAGCTCCGACCTACTCGCTGCCATGGCCCAAGCCAGGCAAACCGATCATCCGGCGCTGGGGCTATTTTTTCGCCAGCTTCGCCCGACACTGGGTGATGGGCTTGATGATATCGGCCGTTTAGCGCGGGCGCAGGCAAAAGGCGGTCAAGGCCGCCCAGGAAAGGCGGAGCGGGCCGGCACCGGCTAAATACGAAAAGCACAAGCGGGCATTTGTAAGAGGACGGATTTTCCCATGCGTGTGACCATCAATGGCGAGGAACGATGCTTCGATGTCTCGCTTACCGTAAAACAACTTCTTGGCCAAATCGGCATCGATTCCCGCAAAGTGGCGGTGGAACGCAATCTCGAGATTGTCCCCAGATCCCAATACGAAGAGGTTTCCCTAGGCGATGGCGACCGGTTGGAAATCGTTCACTTCATCGGCGGTGGCGCCTCGGACGAGGCGGGAGCCGGCCATGAGGATACCTTCGAGGTGGCGGGCCGGCGGTTCACCTCGCGGCTTCTCGTCGGCACCGGCAAATACAAGGATTTCGAAGAGACCAAGGCCGCTATCGAGGCGTCGGGTGCGGAAATCGTCACCGTCGCCGTCCGCCGGGTCAATATCACCGATTCCAATCAGCCGATGCTGATCGATTACCTGGATCCTAAAAAGTATACCTATCTGCCCAACACGGCGGGCTGTTATACAGCCGAAGAGGCCATGCGCACCTTGCGTCTGGCCCGCGAGGTCGGTGGCTGGGACTTGGTCAAGCTGGAAGTGCTGGGTGATCGGCAAACCCTCTATCCGCATATGCCCGAGACCCTGGAAGCGGCTGAAATTCTTATTAAGGAAGGCTTCAAGGTCATGGTCTACTGCACCGACGACCTGATCATGGCGAAGCGCCTGGAAGATATTGGCTGTGTTGCCATCATGCCTTTGGCGGCTCCAATCGGCTCTGGACTCGGTCTTCAGAATTCCATCAACATCCGCCTGATTGTCGAGCGGGCGTCGGTGCCGGTACTGGTCGACGCCGGTGTCGGCACCGCATCGGATGCCGCTATTGTCATGGAGTTGGGTTGCGAAGGGGTGTTGATGAACAGCGCCATCGCCGAGGCCAGGGAGCCGGTGAAAATGGCTATCGCCATGAGAAAGGCGGTGGAGTCCGGGCGCTTGGCCTATCTCGCCGGGCGAATGCCTAAGAAACGTTACGCCGATCCCTCATCACCGCTGGCCGGGTTGATTTGAGGAACGCCCCGGCGGCGTTTCGCGGGAGAGTCGACCGTGACCTCGAAAATAGAAAATTTCCTGGCTCGGCGCGCACCCGAAACACCCTGCCTTGTCGTCGATCTGGAGGCGGTGGCGGAAAATTACCGGCGTCTCGGCCGGGCTTTGCCGCTGGCCCGGATTCATTATGCTGTCAAGGCCAACCCGGCGCCGCAAATTCTTACAACCCTGGCTGGTCTGGGCTCATTTTTTGATGCCGCCAGCGCTTCCGAGATTGACGACTGCCTGGCCGCTTCGGCGCCACCCGAAAATATTTCCTTTGGCAACACCATCAAGAAGCAAACGGACATCGCCCATGCTTTTCGGAGGGGAGTCCGGCTGTTTTCTTTCGACAGTGACGAAGAACTGGGTAAATTGGCCGCCGCCGCGCCCGCCTCGCGGGTCTATTGCCGCATCCTGATGGCGGGAGAGGGGGCAGATTGGCCGCTATCGAGGAAATTCGGTTGCCAATTGGACATGGCCCGCAACCTGATGATTCGCGCCGCTGAACTTGGCCTCGATCCCCATGGCGTCTCGTTTCATGTCGGCTCCCAACAGACTGATTCCGATCAATGGCGGCTTGCGGTCGGCAGGGCGGCAAAAGTTTTTTCGGACTTGGCCAAGGCCGGGATCAAACTCGGAATGATCAACCTTGGCGGTGGGTTTCCCGTTCGTTACCGGCGGGATATTCCCGCTTTCGAGCATTATGCTGAGACCATCATGCAAGCGATGAACCGGAATTTTGGCAATAATCCGCCAGAGATGATCATCGAGCCGGGGCGCTGCATCGCCGCCCCTGCCGGGATTATCGAGACGGAAGTGGTGCTGGTCTCGCGCAAGTCCTACGATAAAAAGGAGCCGCGCTGGATGTATCTGGACGTGGGCCGGTTCGGCGGGCTTGCCGAAACCATGAACGAATCCATCGAGTATCCTATTCGCTCACCCTATAATGGAGGCAAGAAAGGGCCGGTGGTGCTGGCCGGGCCGACTTGCGACGGCGCCGACATTCTTTACGAAAAGGCCGCCTACAGCTTGCCTTTGGACTTGAAAGCCGGTGACCGCCTCCAGCTGCTTGCCGCCGGCGCCTATACCACCACGTACGCCTCCGCCGGTTTCAACGGTTTCGGCCTGCCCGGGGAATATTATATTTGAGTGCCTAGCGGTCTATTCTTTTACTTTTTTCACCTTGATGGGCTGCAGCATGAAGGCGGGAACATGGCCGCCCATGCCGACTTCCGGCTTGTCATGGTTACGGCTGGTTTGGTCATGCCGTTCTTTGCGGAGGCTGGGTGAATGGACCGGTTTGGCGTCTCTTTTACCGGCCTCCTCGCCACCGGGTTTGCGCCGTCGTCCACGTCGGCGGTGGCCTTTACCGGGGGCGGCTGGCTTGATGTTGCCGGCGCTACCGTCGCCCACGTTGGTGTGGGGAATTTTCTTACCGATCAGCTTGGTGATAGCCTCCAGGTGCTTGCCATCCTCGGGCCCGGCAATTGTGAAGGCGCGGCCCTCTTTGCCGGCTCGTCCGGTGCGGCCGATGCGGTGTACGTAATCTTCGGGGTGGCAGGGAACATCAAAATTGAAGACATGGCTCATTTTGACGATATCAAGACCGCGGGCGGCGACATCGCTACAAACCAGTAGCTTGAACTCGCCCGATTTGAAACGGTTCAGAGTCTGCATGCGCGCCGGCTGATCCATGTCGCCATGCAGCTGGGAGGCATCATAACCATGGCGGACGAGCGAACGGAACAGAATCCCAACATCGCGTTTGCGGTTGCAGAAGATGAGGGCGTTTTTAACCTCTTCGGCGTTGATCAAGCGGCGCAGGGCGGCCCGTTTTTCCTTGTGAACGTTGCTGGGCCGGTGGCCGTTCCCGGGCTTGATCATCACCAACCCCTGAGTGACGGTTTCGGCTGGCGTCGCTGGTTGGGCGACGGAAATCTCTTTGGGGTTGATCAAAAAAGCCTCGGCGAGGTGGCGGATTTCCTTTGGCATGGTGGCCGAAAAAAATAGGGTCTGGCGCATTTTCGAGATTAGGGAAACGATGCGCTCGACATCCGGGATAAAGCCCATGTCCAGCATCCGGTCGGACTCGTCGATAACCAGGATTTTGACATCGCTCAATAACAAACGGCCGCGCTCGAAAAGGTCCAAAAGCCGCCCAGGCGTGGCGATCAGCACGTCCGGGCCCCGGTCTATGGCCCTGACCTGATCATTGATCGACGTTCCGCCGATCAACAGCGCCATGCTCAGCTTGTTATGCTTGCCGTATATGTCAAAACATTCGGACACTTGCGCCGCCAGTTCCCGCGTCGGCTCGAGAATGAGGGAACGGGGCATGCGTGCCTTGGCGCGGCCCGCCGCCAGGATGTCGATCATCGGCAGGGTAAAAGAGGCGGTCTTGCCCGTGCCCGTCTGGGCGCAACCCAAAATGTCCCGTCCCATGAGGACATAGGGAATGGCCTCGGCCTGAATCGGCGTGGGTTCGGAATAACCCGCTTCGCCGACGGCGCGTAAGACTTGTTGACTCAGTCCTAGGTCAGAAAAGTTCATTCGGTCCGATTCGACCGGTAATCAAAGGAAGGCATTCGACAATGGATATAGCATTGGCGCCGGATATTAGGCTTTCCGGGGCTGCTGTCAATCTTCCTGGTCGCCTCCCCCCGGTGCGCCGATACCATCCAGGTCTTGGCGAAAGGGGGCGTATGGATTAATTATTACCCACATCGTAACTAATATAGAGAACCCGCCCATGCTGATCACGGCCGACCAATCCTGCCTGTTGATCGTCGATGTTCAGGCCAAACTGGCGGCCGCCGTCGAGGGATGCGGGCGGGTCATCGCAAATTGTGCCATGCTCATGCGAGTGGCGGCCCGCTTGCGGGTGGCGGTTCTGGTTTCCGAACAATATCCGAAAGGGCTCGGGCCGACGGTTCCGGAACTGGCCAAACTGGCGCCCGCCGGCTCGCTGATGGCCAAGGAGCATTTCTCCTGCATGGGGGATGCCGGTTGCGCCGGACGCATCCAAGGTCTTGACCGTTCCCAAGTTGTCGTTGCTGGGATCGAAGCTCATGTTTGCGTTCTGCAGACGGCGTTCGGATTGATCAATGAGAGCCGTGAGGTTTTTGTTGTCGCCGATGCCGTTTCATCACGCTCGGCGGAAAATTGCCGGCTGGCCCTTGACCGCCTGCGCGACGGCGGCGCCTCGATCGTCACCACGGAAATGGTTCTTTTTGAATGGGTGGGCCGCGCCGGTACGCCGGAATTCAAGAAACTCAGTGAAATGCTGAAGAACAAGCCGGCATAATGGCCGGATACCCAATCCGGACAGGTCACGATTAGATCATGACGGTCCTCCGCCTCTCGGTTGCGGCTGGCGGAGAAAAACAAAAATAAAGGTTTCAATCACGGCGTCACGCCCTATACTGGATGTTAATTGGCGCCACATGCCTTGGCGTATCATGAGATTGGCGTACCACTTGAGATTTGCTTACTGTAACGTCTTGCTCGGCTATCCCATGAATTGTGACACCAAGAACAAGCGCTCCGACATGGAGTGTGCGATATAAGCAACATAAGGCAAGGATAACTCATGGCTGTTGGAACTGTGAAATGGTTTAACCCGGTCAAGGGGTACGGCTTCATTGAACCCGAAGACGGCGGGAAGGACGCATTTGTCCATATCTCCGCTGTCGAAAGCGCCGGTCTGTCAACCCTCCGCGAGGGCCAGAAAGTCGAGTACGAACTTATTTCCGGCAAGAACGGAAAGACCGCCGCCGAGAACATCGTCTCCCTCGACTGAGACGAGGGATCAGACCAATCCTATCCATAGCGGTATGTTTGTCCGAAAGGGGGCGGGGGCAAGACTTCTTACCCTTTCCTACAATGACCGTATGCCGTCACCCGTACGGCTGGGCAAGTCATGCCACGTAAACCCAATTATGGATTTGAACGCCGGGAACGCGAACGCGTGAAGGCTGAAAGGCGCCGTAAGCGCCAGGAGGTCAAGGCGGCGCGGTCGAAGAAAACAAAGACCGAGGAGGCCGAGAAGACCGGGGAGCAAGTAGAGCAGGAAGAATAGTCTTACTTTTTTCTGTCATGACCGGTTGGACGAGATATTTTTCATCCCTACGTTCGAGACGAAAAGCCTCGGTGCATAGGCAAAAACGGGGCCCCGCGGGCCCATCTGTCGATACGATGAGACGGTGTTTCAGACCGTGGCCTATATGTCCAAGACGGGGACCACCCATGAATATTCCCCTGGCCGGGAAGACCATTGGCTTCGATTCCCAGCCGGTGGAAATTGTTTGTGAACCCGCCCTCGTCCCCCCTTAATTCTTCCGATGAATTCCCCGGCCGGGCCACGCAGGCAGCAAATTATGTATCCTTCTTGGCGGGAAGCCGATGTATCTTGTTACTGTCTTTGTCTGTGGCATCCCCTTGTTTCGATGATGGTTTTTCAACGATAGCCCATAACATTAGGGAATGATGGAATGTCCGGCCTGATTATGCCCTACCGGGGAGTCCTGCCACGTACCGCGAAAAATGTTTTTGTTGCCGCCACGGCCACTGTTATTGGCGATGTCGAGATCGGGGCGGATAGCGGCATCTGGTTCGCGGTCGTCCTCCGTGGAGACGTCAACGAAATCCGTGTCGGCGAGGGCACCAACATCCAGGATGGGACCATTGTCCACGTATCGTCTGGGCGGGTCGGGAGTTCGGCCAGACTGGGCACTTTCATCGGTTCCGGCGTTACCGTCGGCCATACGTCCATTCTCCATGCCTGTACTATTGGCGACGATGCCTTTATCGGCATGGGGGCGACAGTGATGGATGGGGCCGTGGTCGAGGACGGCGCCATGGTTGCTGCTGGCGCCCAGGTGACGCCCGGCAAGCGGGTCAAAAGCGGCGAGCTTTGGGCCGGTTCCCCGGCCCGGCATTGGCGCGACCTGAGCCCTGATGACTTGGACAGTATGGCCAATTCAGCCACTCATTATATCGAACTGGCTCGCGAATACCGAAAAGCAGCCGGCTGACAGGCGGCCACTGGGATTGGCCGGGTGGCTCTTGTGCTGCTCGCCGATTCTAACGAAAAGTGGATTTTACTCCGCCCGCGCCTTTGCGCCCACCCCATTACATCGGCGCTGGAGGCCACTTCGGAAGCGCCCTCAAACGCTTGACCATGGCCTAGTTTCGGCCAGAGAGCGCAAAAAAGATGCCACTCAAATGAAAACATCGGGACGTTTGGTTGATCGTCTCCCGGTCAATCCACTATGATCAGGGGAAATTTGAGGATGGCTTTGGAAAATCCGGCAAGTCCATTATCCTGCCGGGGAGGAACGCCTTTTGCCGGGCAATTTTAAGTCAGAATGTTTGGAGATCGTTAACCAAATTCCTGCAATAAAAATCAGGTGAATATAAAAATGGCAAATTTTTATGGCTGATTTTTGTTATATACTGCGGAAGAGGGGTCCGGCGGCCATGGCGATAGAAGAATCCAGGCAATTTGCGTTTAAACGGTCCAGCGGCCCGGTTTTTCTGGGTCTGCTTTTGCCGCTGTTAATATTGTTGAGCGGTTGTTCCGAAGTTCCAGACGCAGCTAATCCCGTCGAATTGTACAAAAGGACGGCGGACTTTTTTACCGGCGAGGGTAAAGATGAACAGACCGCCAAGGAAGCTGGGAAACGACAAAGTATTCTTGTCGCCGACAGGGACAAGCCCCCGCCGGGCGCAGATCAACCGTTCCCGAAATTGTCATCGGTGCCGGCCCGGCCGTCTCGTGGGCTGGTCGGCGACACCGAGCGGCGAGAATACGTCAAACCCGTTTCCCGTCAAGGCAAACCGGCGCAATCCCTTGCTTCCGAGGCAACCGCCATGGCGGTGCCTCCCGCTCCGCCACCCGCTGCCATATCCACCACTCCCGTGACGCCTGTCCCCATCGCTCCAGCTTTTTTGCCTCCACCAGCCACGGCCGCGTCTTTAGCGCCGCCGTCGCCGTCTACAGTGCGAAAAATTTATGAATCCCAGTTGGCTCAGCGTTTACCGGAAAAGAGTGAAGCGGTGATATCGCCAAGAAGTAGCATGCCAGGGCTGCCGCAACTGTCTTCCGGGTCGCAACGGTTTGCGACGGTGGTTATTTCCTCCTCGGGGGTGGAACAGGCGTCCGCCTCGCCTGCAATGACGTTGCCGAGCACGGCTCGCGCTTTGCCGTCGGCGGAACAGCCAGAGCAGGCGCCTGCAAGCAAATCAATTGCCGTGCAAGGCGGACTCAAGGTGGCGACCATCCAGTTCCCAAATGGTTCTTCTCGCCTTAGTGCCCGGGACCAGCGTATTCTCGGTAACGTCGGCACAATCTATCGTAAGCGCGGCGGTAAGTTACGGGTGGTTGGCTATGCCAGCAGCCGGACTCGCAGCATGGATCCCATCAAACACAAGATGGTCAACTTCCAGATTTCGGTGGCCCGCGCCGATAGAATAGCCAGTGAGCTCATCCGGTTGGGTGTGCCGGCGTCGCATATCCGGGTTGTTGCCATGTCCGATAACAATCCGCTTTACTTCGAGTTTATGCCCTCGGGCGAAGCGGGCAATCG
>DASCPW010000099.1:0-5085 GCA_036012725.1 Rhodospirillales bacterium | reverse complement strand
CACGATGTAGTCGGCTCCGTTGAGAAATGCCTTTTCCACATCGACAGTCCGTTTTTGATCATCATCCGGCCGATTTTTGACGGGCCGAATGCCGGGAACGACAATCAAAAATTTTCCCCCTAGATCATGCCGAAGCTGGCTTGCCTCCTGGCCGGATGAAATCACGCCGTCACAGCCTATTTCGATCGCCCGCCGGGCTCGGGATAAAACAAGCGTCTGTGCGTCTGTTTTAAATCCAAGATCATCGAGATCCTGTTGGCCGAGGCTTGTAAGAACGGTAACGGCAAAAATCTTGATGGCTTTCTTTTCTCGGCAAGCCGCTTCCAACATAGGGTCGTTTCCATGAACGGTAGCAAACGACACTCCTTTTTTCCCCCCAAGCTGCTTGACTGCGGAGGCAACCGTTTCCGGAATGTCAAAGAATTTCAGATCGACAAATACTTTCTTTCCTTTGTTGTTCAGCCGCTCGATCAGGTCAAAGTATTCCCCGGCCATGAAGAGTTCGAGGCCAAGTTTGTAAAAGAGGACGCTTTCGCCCAATTCATCGACCAAGCGTTCCGCCTCTTCGGCACCAGGCATGTCGAGGGCAAGAATCAGCCTCTCACGAACCGGGATGGGCTTTTTAGAAAGAAAACCGTGTGTTTTGGACATGGATGGGCCGAAATGTTCCGGGATAGGCTAGTGGCATTCCACAAAATATTGAGTGTATGACCTAATCCATATATGGAAATCTATCAAAGTTTATTTCTTTCCGGGGCGGGCATGTGAGAATGTCTTGGATGCCTCGATTTTGCTTTTTTGGTTTTAGCGCCGCCGAGGAGGTCGCCAATGCCGGTTGATGTCAAGATTTGCGGCCTCGGGACGGCCCAGGCGGTGGCCGCGGCCGTTGATGGCGGCGCTGCTTATCTCGGTTTTGTCTTTTTCCCGCCTTCTCCGCGTTGC
The DNA here is from genome assembly GCA_036012725.1 of Rhodospirillales bacterium. Lineage (GTDB taxonomy): Bacteria > Pseudomonadota > Alphaproteobacteria > Rhodospirillales > 2-02-FULL-58-16. The sequence continues at coordinate 4,143 of DASCPW010000099.1, read as the reverse complement.
GTGACGCCGGACGAGACCAGCAAGCTTGCCGCCGCCGTTCCCGAAGGCATCGCCAAAGTAGGGCTGGTGGTCGATGCCGATGACCAGGCCTTGCGGACGATTCTTTCCCGGGCACCACTGGATTTCCTGCAACTTCACGGTAATGAACAGCCTCGACGGGTCAGGGATATCAAGGACCAATTCGGTCTCGGCATAATCAAGGCGATCGCCGTTTCGGGGCCGGATGATATCGAAAAAGCACGGACCTTTGAGGATGTCGCCGATCTGCTGCTGTTTGACGCCAAACCACCCGAAGGCGCCGCCCGGCCCGGCGGTAACGCCTTTGTTTTCGACTGGCGGTTGATCAACGGCGTAAAAAGCTGGCGGCTGCCATGGTTGCTGGCCGGTGGCATTGATGCCGGCAACCTGGCCGCCGCTGTCCATATCAGCGGCGCCGCCGCTGTTGACGTTTCGTCCGGCGTCGAAGACCAACCGGGGGTTAAAAGCGCGGAAAAAATCAGCACTTTTTTGCGGGCCGCGAAGAGTCTTTAGAGACCTAAATTATTACATGAACAGCTTAGGCATAGACAAAGCACCTTCCAAGACCCGAGTCGTCGTCGCCATGTCCGGCGGCGTCGACAGTTCGGCGACGGCCGCGCTTCTTACCGGCGAAGGCTATGACGTCATTGGCGTCACCCTGCAGCTTTACGACCACGGGCAAGCGGTGGCGAAGACGGGCTCATGCTGCGCCGGCCAGGACATCCATGACGCTAGGCGCGTCGCCGATGCCCTGCGTATCCCCCATTACGTTCTCGACTACGAAGATAAATTCCGGGCATCGGTGATTGACGATTTCGCCGAATCCTACCTTCGGGGTGAAACCCCTATCCCCTGTGTTCGCTGCAACGAGACGGTCAAGTTCGACTATCTTTTGCGGACCGCCAGGGGGCTAGGCGCCGATGCCCTGGCCACCGGCCACTACGTTCGGCGCAGGATGGGTCCGGACGGCGCGGAACTGCTCCGCGGTGCCGATGAGAGCCGTGATCAAAGTTATTTTCTCTTCGCCACGACGCACCGGCAGCTTGAATTTCTGCGCTTCCCCCTTGGCGATCTGGCCAAGGATCGGGTCCGTGAACTGGCGTGTCGCTTCCATCTCTCCGTCGCTGCCAAGCCCGATAGCCAGGATATCTGCTTCGTCTCCGAAGGCAACTACGTCGGCGTTGTCGAGAAGATGCGTCCCGAGGCTCGCCATCCCGGCGACATCGTCGATCTCGAAGGCCGGGTTTTGGGCCGCCACCTGGGCATCGTTAATTTCACCATCGGCCAGCGACGGGGGCTTGGGGTTTCGGCGCCTAGGCCTCTCTACGTCATCCGCCTGGAGCCAGCGACGGCGCGGGTCGTGGTCGGGCCCAGACGGGCACTGCTCAGGGACCACGTCAATTTACGCGGCGTCAACTGGCTGGGATCCGGGGAGCCGCCGACGCGACAGCTTCGCGTTTCCGTCAAGCTGCGCTCGGCGATGGCGGCGGTGCCGGCCATTCTTGTCTGCGACGGCAGTGCCGCCGAGGTCATTCTTGATGAGCCCTTCGCCGCTGTCGCCGCCGGCCAGGCTTGCGTTTTTTATGACGGCGAAAGTCTCTTGGGTGGCGGCTGGATCATGCGCCAGGAGGCGGCGGCCAAGGCGGGGCGGCGGGTTGCCGCCGGCTAAACCTGAAATGTCCTATACAGCGGTCTCCGCCGCCCCGGAAACACCACCGTCCTTGATGGTATCCGCGGTTTCTCCCGCGTCCTCTTCCGCATCGCCGTCGCCGGGCCTGTCCGCCTCGCCCGTTTTCACCAAAACCTGGCGCGCTTGCTCGGCTTCTTGCTGGCGCACCCACATTCCGGCATAAAGGCCATTGAGGTCAAGGAGCTTGGCGTGGCTTCCGTGTTCGACGACGCGGCCGGCATCGAGGACGATGATCTCGTCGGCGTCCACTACCGTCGATAGCCGGTGGGCGATGACCAGCGTCGTGCGGCCGGACGAGACCTTGGCGAGCGATTTCTGAATTTCCTTCTCGGTGTGGCTATCCAACGCCGATGTTGCCTCGTCGAAGAGCAAGATGCGGGGTTTTTTCAGGATAGCGCGGGCAATGGCGACGCGCTGTTTTTCGCCGCCCGAGAGCTTCAGGCCGCGCTCGCCGACAATGCTCTGATAGCCATCGGGAAGAGCCATGATGAAATCGTGGATGCTGGCCAGCTTCGCCGCCTCTTCGATCTCCGCCGGGCTGGCCCCGGAGCGGCCGTAGGCGATGTTGTAGTAGATGCTATCGTTGAACAGCACCGCATCCTGGGGGACCATGCCGATGGCGGCGCGCAGGGATGCTTGCGTCACCCCGCGGATGTCCTGGCCGTCGACAAGGACATGCCCGGCGCCGACGTCGTAGAAGCGAAACAGAATGCGCGAGATGGTCGATTTGCCGGAGCCGCTGGCTCCGACGATGGCGACGGTCCTGCCGGCGGGGACCGTGAAGGTGACGTCTTTCAGCACCTTCCGCCGAGGATTGTAGGCGAATGAAACGCCCTCGAATGTCACCTGGGCGCCATCGAGTTGAAGCGGCCCGGCCTCGGGGGCGTCCTCGATCTCCGCTTTCTCCCGCAAAAGGGCGAACATGTTCTCCATGTCGGTGAGAGAGCGCTTGATCTCCCGGTAAACAAAGCCGAGGAAGCTCAAGGGCAGAAAAAGCTGGATCAGGTAAGTATTAACGAGAACGAAGTCGCCGATGGTCATGGTGCCGCCGGCGACGCCGGCGGCCGCCATCAGCATGATGGCAACCAAGCCGAGCGAGATGATTGTCGCTTGGCCAATATTGAGCACGCCAAGCGAGGTTTTACTTTTTACCGAGGCGCTCTCGTAGCCCCTAAGCGCGGTGTCGTAGCGCTGCGCCTCGTGGGCTTCGTTGCCGAAGTACTTGACGGTTTCGTAATTGAGCAAGGAATCCACGGACTTGGTGTTGGCGTCGTTGTTGGTCTCGTTCATGGCGCGGCGGAACTTGATGCGCCATTCGGTTAGCTTCATGGTCCAGGCGATGTAGCAGGCGATGGTGAAGAAGGTGACGGCGGCGAAACTAGGGCCGAACAGCACCCACAAGATGACGCAAACCAGGGAGATCTCGAACAAGGTCGGCAGGATGTTGAAGAGCATGAAATTGAGTAGAAACTCGATACCTTCGGTGCCGCGATCAATGGCGCGGCTGACGGCACCAGTCTTGCGGTCGAGATGAAAACGCATGCTGAGCTGGTGCAGATGGCGGAAGGTCCTGAGCGCCGCCACGCGGATGGCCCGCTGGGCGACCTTGGCGAAGACGGCATCACGAAGCTCGCCAAAAGCCATCGCCATGACCCGCGCCACGCCGTAAGCGACCAACATGGCTACTGGCACCACGATCACCGCCTGCGTTTCGCTGTCGAGGGCATCGATGGCATATTTGTAGAAAATAGGAACGGTGACGTTGGCGACCTTGGCGATGACCAGAAACACTATGGCGGCGACCACCCTGATGCGCAATTCCACCTCGCCCTTGGGCCACAGGTAGGGCAGCAGGGTTCCGAGAGTCTTGATGTCACCGTGCGGGCCCGCCGCCGGCGAGCCCAAGTTATTGCTTGTCATCGTCTTTTGTCCGCTAGAGCGTATCTAAGATTGATCGAACCCATTTCCAAGGGATCTATCAATCACTCGGAATCCGCTCTACTTTAATAACTTAGAGCAAACTCTCCAGATTGATGAATCGCTTTTGGCAATTCATCGATCTGGATTTGCTCTAACGGCACGGGGGTGCGCTTTGGCTTCCTGGATGGACTCTTAACAGGTGAGATGCAAAGCCGCCACTACCTTCCCCATGGCCGCTAGTTTGTTAAACATGACAACCGCCTCGTCGGTGGTAACGGCACGCAAGTCCACCTTCTTGGCGAGGATGGCCTCTCGGGTCGCTTCCGGCACCGCCATGCGGCCGTGACATCCCGTGCCTATGATCAGGGTCTCCGGGTGTTGCCGCCAAACGCCAGAGAGGTCGTTCATGGCCAGGCGGTGGCCTTTCTTCCGCCGCCAGGAAGCATCCACCCGGGCGGGGTAAATAATGACATCCGAGGAGTAGGTGACGGCGTCGATGACAATCTTGCCGAAGG
>DASCPW010000098.1:0-15539 GCA_036012725.1 Rhodospirillales bacterium | reverse complement strand
CGGTTGAACACCATTTTCAACAACAGCGACAATCCCTGGGAGATTATAAAAACCGGGCAAAAATGCTTGAAATCAACAATCTCCCCATTGTTACGGCCAGTTTGAATGCCGTCACCATATTGCTTCTCGGCATCGGGTTTTCCTTCATTCGTATGCAAAACCGAACCGCGCACAAGGTATGCATGTTGAGCGCGGTGGCCGTGTCGGCGGCTTTCCTGATCGTCTACCTGATTTATCACTTTAACACGGGACTACTTCGGTTTGGCGGCGAAGGCGCCATCCGTCCTTTTTACTTTTCCATTTTGACCGCCCACGTCATTGGGGCTATGGCTCTCGTGCCGCTTGTCCCGTGGACCTTGTTTCTGGCTCTCAAGGAGCGCCTCGCAAGACATAAGCGATTGGCCCGCTGGACTTTACCGCTTTGGCTCTGTGTTGCGGTCTCCGGTGTGGTCGTCTATTTAATGGCTTTTATCCTTTACTCGGGTACGAATGTCTGAAATCCCGCCGTCGCCCTCTCAGCCGAGTGCATTCGCATTTTACGGCGAGATGGACGGCGCTCCCCTTTCACGCCACCTCCAATGCGAGATCCGGGAATGGTCGGTGCTGGCCATTGGGGCCTTGGCCGTGGCCGGGGTTTTCGCCTTTTTTCTGGCCCTGTCGCGCATCCCCGGAATTCAGGACCTGTTCCCTTGGCCGCTTGAATTCTTCCATAAGGGCTTGGTGATCCACGTGGTCTTTTCCTTGGTGGTTTGGTTTCTGGCTGTTTTCGGGGGATCGCTCTCACTGTCCGTGCACAGGGTTTCCGCCGGCACCCCCCGGTTCAACGGTCTCGGCCACCTGGCCAGGTTGGGGGTGGCTTTATCCTTTGCGTTTCTTTCCCTGCCGGCCCTGCTGGACCGTGGCGATCCGGTCTTGAACAACTATGTGCCCGTTATCATCGACCCGCTTTATTACCTAGGTCTGATTTTTCTTGGCGGCGGAGTAATGCTAGCGGTGACGCGTCTGCTGTTAAACCTGGCTTGCCGCCGGCAGCCGCTGGACTTGATGGCTTTCATCATGGCTTGCGCGGCGGTCATCTATCTGCTCGTCCTTGTTTGCCTGGCGCTGGCTTTGTGGCAACTGCGCAACGAAGAGCTTTCTCATGCCTTCAACGAGGTGTTGTTCTGGGGTGGCGGTCATGTCATGCAATTCGTCAACCTAGCGCTTTTGCTGGCGGCCTGGTATCTGCTTGCCGGCCGCGGTCTCGGCAAACCCGTCGGCGGAACAGGCCTATTTGCCGTGGCGGTAGCACTACTCGTCATTTTCGCCCTGCCAGCACCGGTATTTTATTTTGTTTTTGATTCCTTTTCCGTGGCCCAGGCGAAAGCCTTCACCGACCTTCAATATGCCTTTGCCCCGCCAGCCTTGATCGCCGCCACCGCCATCGTCACCGCCATTGCCAGGCATCGGCGGGAAGCCGGAACCCTGCCCTGGGAAAATCCGGCTTTCCTTTGTTTGGTGTTGTCGGTCGTTGTTTTCGGGGTTGGCGGTTTCATGGGCCTTTTCGTCGACGGCGCCGATACCCGCACCACGGCCCACTACCATGGAGTCATCGCCGGCATCAATTTGGCCTTCATGGGCTTGTTTTTCTGCCTGTTCCTGCCCTTACAGAACCGCCCGGTCAACCGTGGCAAAGCGCTATATGCCCAGATTTACTTATTCGGGACGGGGCAATTGATGGCCGTCGCCGGCTTGTTTTTGGCCGGCCACTTCGGGACACCGCGCAAGACCGCCGGCGCCGCGCAAGGGCTTGAGGAAATCGGCGCCAAGATCGGCATGTATCTGAACGGCATTGGCGCCTTGATCGCCGTGATAGGCGGCGTCATGTTCATTTATACGGTAGCGGCGGCTTTGCTCAGGAAACCACCGGCGGCGGCGCAGGAAAACCTTTGACAATAAAGTTTTTAACGGCGATGAATTCTCCCCTAGAGAATTAGAGTTCAGAATCAACAAGGGTCACATGACGTTGCGGGTTCTCACCGAATCGACGGAGGAAATTCTCGGAACCGCCGCTAACGAAAGGGCGGCGGCGGAAGCCCTGGTCTCGGCCCGGGCCAGTGATTATGCCCTTCTTCTCAAACCCCGGGTCATGTCGCTGGTGGTATTCACCGGTGTGGTGGGGCTGTTTTTAGCGCCTGGCGAAATCGCCCCATGGACGGCGGCAATGTCTGTTTTCTGCATCGCGCTTGGCGCCGGCGCCGCTGGGGCCATCAACATGTGGTACGACCGCGACATCGACCAGCAGATGACGCGGACCATGAACCGGCCGATTCCCGCCGGCCGTATGAAACCGGCGCGGGCGCTGTTGTTAGGCATTATTTTGTCGATGATTTCCGTATTCGCAATGGCCTTGGCGGTAAATACCTTTGCCGCCTTCTTGCTGAGCTTGACCATCGCTTATTATGTTTTCGTCTACACCATCTGGCTGAAACGCAGGACGCCCTTGAACATCGTCGTCGGCGGCGCTTCCGGGGCTTTTCCACCAATGATCGGATGGGCCGCCGTGACCGGCGGGCTAGGCCTAGAGTCCTTGGCCCTGTTCGCCATAATTTTTACCTGGACGCCGCCCCATTTCTGGTCCCTGGCCTTGTTCCGCTGCGGCGATTACGCCAACGCCGGGGTGCCGATGCTGCCGGTAGTGGCCGGCTTGCGCGAAACCAAAAAACAAATTCTCGCCTATAGTCTGGCCTTGGTGCCACTGACCTTCGCGCCCGTTGCTCTTGGCATGTCCGGGTTGGTCTACGCCGCCGCCGCTTTGGTTTTGGGTGTGTGGCTATTGCGTCTTGCCGTCGCGGTCTGGCGCGACGATACCGTTAAGGCGGCAAAGCCGATGTTCTTTTTTAGCATTTTCTATTTATTCCTTATTTTTGTTTTTCTGCTGGTTGACCGGGTGATTTTCCTTCCCCTTTGACCGGTCTCGCGCCGGGGCCGGGGAAAGGCAATCTAAAATGGACTCGGCAAACCCCTCAAGCAGTAAAAAATAAAGGCCCGGCCCCGCCTCTATGCGCGCCGCCAGCGGGTCCAGAGCCACGGCCCTGACCCCGGTTCCCTCGACAAGGGGGCGGACCAACGGCGGCTCGGACGGGGTGTCGAAAAAGAGACAGACAGCTTTCTGGCTCCGCAAGCCGGCGCGGGTTTCGGAAAGACGTCCGGTCCCTGGCCAGCGGCGCGGGCTATCCATCACCGAACCGAGGCCATGAAGGCCATAGTGCTTTTCAAAATATTGGTAGGCATCGTGAAACGCCAGGAAGGGAGTTTTGGCGTCCGCATTGAGCAGACGCCGCAATTTCACGTCAAGATCAATCAGTTGGTTTGACAATTTCTCGCCGTTAATCCGGTAAGCGGCGGCGTTGGCGGGGTTTTCCTCGACAAGAATTTCGACAAGGGCACCAACCCATGCCCGGGCATTGAGCGGATCAAGCCAGATATGCATGTCGGTCGTCCCTGGGTCGGCACCGCCGCCGTGTTCATGTCCGTGGCGTTGCCATGTCCCTCCTTCCCTGGCGGCATGGAGGACAAGCCCCTTGCTTTTGGAAAGTTCCACGACCCGCGTTGTCACCGGCAAAGCCTTCAAGGGCTTGACCAGAAAGTTTTCCAGCCCCGGCCCGACCCAGACAATCAGGTCGGCCTTCCAGAGAGCCCGCGCCTCTGATGGTTTCAGGGAAAAATTGTGCGGCGAGGCACCGCCTTGAAGAAGCAACCTGGGTTGGCCGACGCCCGCCATGACGCCGGCAACGAGGGAATGCACGGGCTTGATGCTGACCACGACATTGGGCGGCCCCGTCTCCGCCGCCTTGGCGTCGGCCACGGTGGTGAAGCAAAACGTGGCGAGGACCGTTGGGATAAGTGCCGAAAAATTCATCAAGCTTTATTCTATAGGTTTTTATTATTTTGTTATGTTATAACATTACATATCAAGTGATTCATTGTCATTGCCCTGGGCTAGCGCCTATACCTCTTAGGCTTACGCCTGTATCTCGAAGCGGTCTGGCGCCAGTCTAAACATTCCGGGGTTTTCCGCCATAGTCGATGTCCGAAACGCCTTACCAGCAACTTGAAACCCGCTTCAGGCGCCTGCTGAGCTTGCGTGACGCCGAAGCCATACTGCAGTGGGACATGGCGACCATGATGCCCGGCGGCGGGGCGCGCTCGCGCGGCGATCAGTTGGCCGTCCTCAAGGCCGTCCAGCATGGCATCCTCACCGAACCGAAAACGCAATCCCTTCTCCAGGCCGCTCTCGACAATAATATTGGCGACGGCCCCGAAGCCGCCAACCTGCGTGAAATGCAACGGATGTGGGGGCGCGCAACGGCACTCTCCGAGGACTTGGTCGTCACCCTTTCCAAGGCTCGCTCGGCATCCGAGACCATCTGGCGCAAGGCCCGTGCAGAGGATGATTTCGCCCTCGTCATGCCACATTTGGAAAAATATCTGAGCCTGCTCCGCCAGGCCGCCGGCAGCATCGCCGAAAAACTGAATCTTAGCCCTTACGACGCCCTTCTGGACGAATACGAACCCGGTGGCCGGACGCGGGAGATCGATTGTTTGTTCGCGGAATTACAAGACTTCCTTCCCGACTATTTGAGCGACGCGTTGGCGCGCCAATCGGGCGAGCCGCCGGTGCTCAAGCCGAAGGGGCCGTTCGTCGCCGACAAACAGCGCGCCCTTGGCGTCCGCTTGATGAAAATTCTCGGCTTCGATTTCGAGCACGGCCGTATCGATGAAAGTCTCCACCCCTTCTGCGGCGGCACCCCCGATGATGTCCGCATCACCACGCGCTATGACGGCGCTGATTTCACCCAAGCCCTGATGGCGGTGCTGCATGAGACCGGCCACGCCCTCTATGAACGTGGCCTGCCAAAGGATTGGCGAGGCCAACCGGCCGGGCAAGCCCGCTCGATGGGCGTCCATGAAAGCCAGTCCCTGTTGATCGAGATGCAGGTCTGCCGGTCAGCGGAATTCCTGGCTTACGCCACCCCTCTCATGGCGGCGGCTTTCAACGGCGCCGGCCCAGCCTGGGAGACAGAGAATCTGCTCCGTCTTTACACCTGGGTGGAGCCCGGTTTAATCCGCGTCGACGCCGACGAGATTACCTATCCGGCGCATGTTATCCTGCGCTACAACCTGGAGAAAGCGATGCTCGCGGGCGAGATCAAGGCCGCCGATCTGCCCGCCGCATGGAACGAGGAATCGCGGCGGTTGTTGGGCTTGACCCCGGCCAACGACCGCCAGGGATGCCTTCAGGACATCCATTGGTTCGACGGCGCCTGGGGCTATTTCCCCACTTATACCTTGGGCGCCATCATGGCGGCGCAGCTTTTCGAGGCCGCCCAAAACGCCGTTCCCGGAATTCCGCGAGCCATCTCGAAAGGCGATTTCGCGCCGCTCATGTCATGGCTTCGGGAAAATATCCACGGCCAGGGATCGTTGCTCACCAGCCGCCAGTTGCTGATCCGGGCGACCGGCCGGCCGCTTGATATGGAAGCTTACAAGCGCCACTTACAAAGGCGCTATCTTCCGTGAGACCACTTGCCGTCGGCGAGGGCAGCCGATAGGTTAACGCGCCTTCATAATCGACTTTAAAAATGCTGTCCGGAGGACGTGTCGGTGAAATATGTCAGCACCCGGGGGATGGCGCCGGTCCTTGCCTTCGATGACGTCTTGCTGGTTGGTTTGGCCCGCGACGGCGGGCTTTATGTGCCGCAAACATGGCCGCGCCTTGGCGAGGACGATATCCGCTCTTTACGCGGCCTGCCCTATGCGGAATTGGTGACGCGGATCTTGCTGCCTTTCGTCAAGGGGAGCATCTCCGAGGCCGACCTTGCCGCCATCATTGGTGAAGCATACGGCGGTTTTGCTCACCCTGACGTCGCTCCCATAAAGGAATTGGGCGCTGGTGAATGGCTGCTTGAGCTGTTTCACGGACCGACATTGGCGTTCAAGGACTATTCGCTACAGGTCGTCGGACGCCTATTCGATTTCGTGCTCAAGCAACGGAGCGAACGCGTCACTATCATCGGCGCCACTTCCGGCGATACCGGATCGGCGGCCATCGAGGCTTGCCGCGACCGCGACGCCATCGAGATTTTCATCCTCCATCCCAAAGGACGAATATCGGAGGTGCAGCGGCGGCAGATGACTACTGTCACCTCGGCCAACGTCCACAACATCGCCATCGAGGGCACTTTCGACGACTGTCAGGAACTGGTGAAGGCCATGTTCAACGACCTGCCCTTCCGCGAACGTTGCCATCTCGCCGCCGTCAATTCCATCAATTGGGCCAGGATCATGGCCCAGATCGCCTATTACTTCTGGGCCGCCGCCGCCATCGGCGCGGCGGGACGGCCGATAGCTTTCGCCGTGCCGACGGGTAATTTCGGCAATATCTTCGCCGGCTACGCCGCCTCGCTCATGGGCCTTCCTGTTCGCCAGCTCATCATCGGCTCGAACCGCAACGACATCCTGACCCGCTTTCTCGGCTCGGGCCGGATGGAAACCACCCAAGTTATGCCGACCTTGAGCCCGAGCATGGACATCCAGACTTCCAGTAATTTCGAACGCCTGTTGTTCGAACTCCATGACCGCGATGGAACGAAAGTGGCCGCCTTGATGGAGCGGTTCGGAGAGACCGGTGCGTTCAGCATCGACGCGGATCGCCTGCGAAGCATTCGCGCCCTGTTTGACGGCGAACGTTTTGACGACGAACAAACAAAACAGACGATCAAGGCGGTTTGCCTGGAGAGCGGCTTGATTCTCGATCCTCATTCGGCCGTCGGCGTCGCCGCCGGGCGGGCCAAGCGACGTGATGCCGGGGCGCCCATGGTCGTCCTGGCGACCGCCCATCCGGCCAAGTTCCCCAAGGCCGTCAAGGAAGCCACGGGCGTGGCCCCCGAACTGCCACCACGCCTTGCCGATCTCCTCGAACGCCAAGAGCGCTATAGCGTCATGCCCAAGGATTTACAAGAGGTACAGACTTTCGTGCTCGAAACATTGCGCGAAAAGAAGGCGGCATGAGCATCAACACCTCAGTCATGGCCAACGGCCTTCGGGTTGTCAGCGATAGCATGGATACCGTTGAAACGGTTTCCGTCGGCCTCTGGATCGAGGTCGGGGCCCGCCACGAATCCTTGGAGGTCAACGGCGTCACCCATTTTCTTGAGCATATGGCTTTCAAGGGCACCGAACGGCGTAGCGCCAGGTCCATCGCCGAGGAAATCGAAGCCGTGGGCGGCCACCTTAACGCTTATACGACGCGAGAAAACACCGCCTATTACGCCAAAATACTCAAAGATGATCTGGAGCTCGCCGTCGATATCATTGCCGATATCGTCCAGAACTCGATTTTCGACCCCCAGGAACTGGCCCGCGAGCGTGCCGTCATTACCCAGGAAATCAACCAGGCCCAAGACACCCCCGATGATGCGGTTTTCGATAACTTCCAGGCCACCGCCTATCCGGATCAGGCGCTGGGCCGCCCGGTTATGGGCTCGGTACGACTGATCCGCGATCTCCCCCGGGAAGCTATCATCGAATACATGCAAGGCCATTACAACGCCCCAGGCATGATCCTGGCGGCCGCCGGTCGTGTGGAACATGACCAATTGCTGGCTTTGGTGGAAGGGGCGTTCTCGAATTTGCCGTCCCGGCGGGAAAATTCACGCCTTTCATCTCGTTATGTTGGCGGCGAATCCCGCGAGGAACGTGAGACCGAACAAGCCCACTTGCTTCTCGGCTTCGAGGGCGTGCCCCTTGATCGCCCAGATTTTTATACCCTCTCGGTTCTCTCCAGCCTGTTCGGCGGCGGCATGTCCTCGCGCCTGTTCCAGGAGGCGCGGGAAAATCAAGGTCTCGTTTACAATATCTACTCTTTCCTGTCGTGCTACATGGATAGCGGCTTGTTCGGCATCTACGCCAATACCGGAGAGAAGAAAGCGGGAGCCCTGATTTCCTTGCTCTGCCGAGAAATCGAGAAGGTTCAACGGGATGTCACCAGCGAAGAGGTGAACCGCTCCCGCGCCCAACTCAAAGCCAGCATCCTGATGTCCCTGGAAAGCACCTTCGCCCGCTGCGAGCAGCTAGCCCGCCAGATCGTGGTTTTCGGGCGCCCCTTGCCGATAGCGGAAATCGTCAAAAAAGTAGAAGCCGTGGACGCCGCAGCCGTCATGGGGCTGGCCGGACGCATTTTCAGCGGCACGCCAACGAGAGCGGCGCTGGGTCCCCTATCGGAAGTGGAAAGCTATAAAAAAACAATGGAAAAGCTGGGCTGATGGCTAAAAGTCAAGCGTGGCCGGCCTCGTCCGAGAGCATCCGAGGATCGATGCCCAACTTGCCCATGGCCTGTTCCCACTTGCCTTCCAGGTCGGCGCCGAAAACCAGATCATCGTCGGCGGTGACATGCAACCAGCCGTTGGCCTTGATCTCGGTGTCCAACTGCCCCGGCCCCCAACCGGCGTAACCCAGGGCCAAGAGACGCCGGCGCGGCCCACTGCCGCCGGCGATAGCCTTGAGTACATCAATCGTGGCGGTGAGGGCAACCTCGGCATCCACCACCATGGTCGTGTCCTGAACGTAGTCGGGTGAATGCAGGACGAAACCACGTCCCGAATCGACAGGACCGCCAAAATGGACTTTTATCAGTTCAACATCGTCTGAGGGTTCGATGTCCAGTTGCTCCAAGAGATCGGGGAAACTGATCGAATCTATCTCCCGGTTGATGACCAGTCCCATGGCCCCGTCGGCATTGTGAGCACAGAGAAAAATTACCGTCTTGGCAAATCGGGGGTCCTGTAGCCCCGGCATGGCGATGAGAAGCTGTCCGGAAAGATAGTTTTCTTCATTTTCAATCACTGGCATCGACGACCTCTTGGCGGACGGGACGGGTAGTCGGCAACCGGACCGCCCTTGTGCTTCTGGAACATCCTTTCCATCATTATAGCCATATAAGCCGGCCAGGAAAATCCCACTTCTGTTCCGGTCGAGATAAAGACTCCGTGATCATCCGCATCTTTTGCAAAATTTTGTGATGAAAAACGCTATAATCCGGGGGGATCAAGAGAAAGTGCAGACAAGTCAGATTGTTTCAAAAGACATGTTTTTCTTCAAGCTGGGAACACACTGTTCCGCCATATTTGCATTGGCCGCGTCATGGCTTTGCCCTGCCCCGGCCGAAGCGCAGGTAGCGTCGTCGCCATGGTCGGTGACCGATCACGCATCGGTGCGGCTTCTGTCGACCACCGAAGCCGTGGGCACAACCGAGGACGTTCTTCTCGGCCTGCATTTCCGGCTGGAAAAGGGCTGGAAAATTTCTTGGCGGTCGCCGGGAGACGCCGGCTTCCCGCCCACTCTTGACTGGTCCGGATCAGAAAACCTATCGGCCGCGAACATTTCCTGGCCAGTTCCCGAACGGTTCCCAATCCTTGGCTTCGAGACTTTTGGCTACAAGGACGAGGTCGTCCTGCCCTTGACAGCGACCCTGACGCAGGCGAGCCAGCCGCTCGACCTCAGAGCGTCGGTCGACTACCTGGCATGCAAGGAAATCTGCATTCCCTATCAAGCGACCCTGGCGCTGCGCTTGCCGGCCGGCATGCCCCGGCCGAGCGCCTTCGTCCACCTCATCAACCGCTTCGCCGTCCGTGTCCCCGGCAACGGCGCCGCCCATGGCATGACCATTGAAAAGGCCAAGACAAGCGGCGGCAAAAACCGCCTGTTACTGCGCGTCACCGCCACCGCCAGCTTTCCTTTCAGGGCGCCCGACCTCTATGTCGAGGGGCCGGACGAACTACAATTCGGCAAACCCGCCCTGCGCCTGAGCGACAACGGCAACCACGCTCTCCTGGAGTTGCCAGTGTCCGGCATCGAATTCTTCAAACGGGACTTAAACGGAATTTTCCTGACCCTGACCTTGGTCGACGGCGAACGCAGCGCCGAGCGCCGGTTGCAGGTCGCCGCCGGCAGCGGCGCCTCTCCGCCGACGGCAGCGCCGGGAACGGGCGCGACCGCCTTGCCGCTTATTCTGGTTCTGGCGGTACTGGGCGGCTTGATCCTCAATCTCATGCCCTGCGTATTGCCCGTTCTATCGGTCAAACTTCTCCATTTGGTCGGTCATGGCGGGGGCGAAACCCGGCAGGTGCGATACGGCTTTATCGCTTCCTCAACCGGCATCGTTTTTTCTTTCCTGGGATTGGCGGCGGTGCTGGTCGCGTTGAAAGCCGCCGGCGCGACGGTTGGTTGGGGCATCCAGTACCAACAACCCTGGTTCCTGATCACCATGACCTTGGTGGTGACTTTGTTCGCCTGCAACCTTTGGGGGTTCTTCGAGTTCCAATTACCGCGCCTGATCGCCGATATGGGCGAACGTTCCAGCCACGTTCACGGCCTGGCCGGACATTTCCTATCCGGCATATTCGCCATGCTGCTGGCAACCCCTTGTTCGGCGCCGTTCCTGGGCACCGCCGTCGCTTTTGCCTTGTCCAGGGGGGCAATAGAAATCTTCGCCGTCTTCGCCGCGCTCGGGATGGGACTGGCGTTGCCTTATCTGGCGATGGCGGCGGCGCCGGGGATGGCGACGCGGCTCCCCAAGCCCGGTCCGTGGATGGTGAAACTACGCTTTGTCCTCGGTTTCGCCCTGGCGGCGACAGGAATCTGGTTGCTCACCATCATAGCGTCGCTCATCGGTGGCGGCGCCGCCGCCATCGGCGCCCTGATGGTGGCGGTCGGGACCGTGCTCTATCTCCGGCGCCGCTGGCGGCATTGGTTCGAACGCGCCGGGGGAATATCGATCGCCCTGATCTCGGCACTTGCCGTCATGGCCTTTCTGATCCCGGCAAAGCTCCCCGAAAGCCCCGTCCCAGGCAAGCTCAAGGCAGACATCGGCAATGGTCAATGGTCTCCTTTTGATGGCGCCGCCATCGCGGATTTGGTCGCCAGCGGCAAAATCGTTTTCGTCGATGTCACCGCCGAATGGTGCATCACCTGTCTGATCAACAAGACCCTGGTCCTCAACCAAGGGAGGGTGAAAGAACGCTTGGCCGCCGGCGATGTCGTTTCCATGCGAGCCGACTGGACCCAACCAGATGACGCCATCAGCGCCTATTTAGCCAGCTTCCAACGCTACGGCATTCCATTCAACGCCGTTTATGGGCCGGCTTTGCCGGACGGCTTCGTTCTGCCCGAACTATTGACCAAACAGGCGGTTCTCGACGCCCTTGACCGCGCCATCGGAAACACGGCGGTCTCGTCCAACCGGTCCCTATTGTAAAGCAAAACCGGACTGCCTATTTCTATGCCTTGAACGCCGGTCCCGACAGGAAGCCGGAAAAAGCATTCGTTTATGGAAAGGAACCAAGCATGACCATTCAAGTCGGCGACAACGTGCCTTTCGTCACACTGCACGTTATGGGCGAGGACGGCCCCGACGCCATTACCACCGACGACCTGTTCAAAGGCAAGAAGGTGGCGTTCTTCGCCTTGCCAGGAGCTTTCACCCCGACCTGTTCGGCTCAACATCTGCCGGGCTTCGTCGACAATGCCGATGCACTGAAAAGCAAGGGTATCGATTCCATCGTCTGTCTGTCGGTCAATGACGCCTTCGTCATGAGCGCCTGGGGCAAGGATCAAAATGTCGGCGGCAAAGTCACGCTCGTCGCCGATGGCAGCGCCGATTTCACCAAGGCGGCGGGATTGGAATTCGACCTTTCCAGCAAGGGGCTGGGAGTCCGCTGCCAGCGATTTTCGATAGTCGCCGATAACGGCGTAATCACCACTCTCAATATCGACGAATCGGGAGCCTTGAAAACCTCCAGCGCCGAGAACATGCTCGCCCAGTTGTGACTTTAGTTTCGACGGGGCGTGGGGAGAAGCGAAACCTCACCAGATGGTGAAATTTTAGTACACTCGCCACGAAATTTAAGCTATCTGGGAAACGTCGGGTTTCGTCACCCGCTCCGTCGCCGCCTGGGAAACAGTTAAACCACAAAAATCATGAATGCTTGGTTTTCATCTAGTGTTCCGTCTCATCTATAAGATACCCATACGATGGTCTTACAAGGCTTATCGCCGGCGCGCGCCTTCCTGCCGAGGAAACGGGAAAAACGATAGTATGAGTACCTTATAGATGAGACGGAACACTGGGCGGCACGGCCGTCCGCCGGCGGCGCGCACCGAGCCGACCATCTGGCAAGAAGACGGCCGGACGCATATCGATCTGCGCGGCATGGAACCGCCGCAACCGGCGCTGGCCATCCTCAAGCTGCTCGAAACCCAGCCCGCCGATAGCCAAGTAGTGGCCCATCTCGAACGCGAGCCTGTGTTCCTTTATCCGGATCTGGATGAACGGGGCTGGAACTGGAAAATCGGGAAAAGCGAAGCCGGCGAGGTGCTGCTCTGCCTGAGACGCCCAGACCGGGGCGAAACGGAGAAGGGTTAACAAGTGTTCCCAGGCACCATTTTTGTAACCGCGCTGTCGCGGCTTTTGCCGCCCTGGCTCCCTTACCGTTTCTTCCTGACGGCGGCCCTAGCCCATGTTGCCTTCTGGTTCATGCTCACCTTGGCGGCCGATGACCTGGCGAATTTCGCGGGCGGACCGGGCATGGTACTGGGAGCGCTTCACATGCTCACCCTTGGCGTCCTGATCTCCACGGTAATGGGGGCGGCGAGCCAGCTTACGCCCGTGGCCTTGGGACTTTCCCACTTTTCCCTGCTGCCCATCCGCATTTCCTGGTGGCTGCATGTGGCCGGCGCGCTCCTGCTAATCCATGGTTTCGTTGTTGGAAACCTCTGGGCAATGCTGGTCGGCGGCGCCCTGGAAGCAACCGCCCTGCTCACCTTTGTCCTGACGCTCGGCGATTTGCTGCGACGCGCAAAAATTCTCCGGGTGCCGGTCCGTTTCGCTTGGCTCTCCTTGCTTTCGCTGGCCGGGTTTCTCATTTTCGGCATGATGCTTATTTTCGATTTCTCCGAGGGATTCCTAGCCGACCACCAAGACCTTGCCCTGGCCCATCTGGTACTGGCCGCCCACGGCTTCTTGGGATTTCTGGTTTTGGGCTTTTCCAATATCCTGGTGCCCATGTTTACCCTGTCAAACAGCCCGCCAGCGGCAAGCACCAACGCTTCCCTGATCCTCGCCCCGGCGGCCATCGCCATTGTTCTTGGCGGCATTTTCTCTGAACTTACCTGGCTGGCGGCTCTGGGGGCGGTGATCGGGCTGGCGGCCGTGGCCGCCCATCTCCATGGCATGGCCTGGTGCCTGAGAAACGGCCAGCGCCAGCGGCTGGGCCTCTCCTTCACGCTGATCAAGGGGGCCTGGGTTTTACTCCTCCTCAATCCTGTTCTGGGCGGATTGCTGGCTTTCGGCCTGTTGGGCGAGACGGGACCGGCGCTCTTCGGTTTCGCCCTGCTCGGCGGCTGGCTGCTCACCTTTCTCACCGGCATGCTGCAGCGCATCGTACCTTTCCTTGCCGGCATGAACATGGCGGGAAAGAGAACCAAGCCCAGGCGCCTTTCCCAATTGGCCGACGAACGCTTGCTCGGGGTCCATGCCTGGTGCCATGCCGCCGCCATCCTGGTGGTGACCGGCGGAATCGCCGCCAGCCACCCGGCAATCATTCTGGCGGGGACACTGGCAGGGACCGCTGGTTCCCTGGCCTTTGCCTGGTATATCTTTTCCGTCGTCCGCAACTTCAGGGCCCATCAACTCGCCAGTAACCAATAAGCCCCGGCACTGGGGAACACCAACTAAAAGGAATAATCCGACCATGTACGACCTGACCCTTGCCCTATGCATTTCCCTGCACGAGGACCATATGACCACCCTCCAACTGCTCGAGCGCCTGGAAGCGGCTCTCTCTCCAAAGAGCGCCGAGCAGCCGCCGGACACCAGTGACATGGCGGTGCGTGATCTCCTGAGCGACGTGGCCTCGGTGCTGAAAGCGGAGGTCACTAACCATTTCGCTTTCGAGGAGGAAAACCTGTTCCCCCGTTTCTCGGAGAGGCTGGAAAGCTTCGTGCCGGAGATGCTGAAGGGCGAGCATGAAATCATCCGCCCGCTCGCCAACCAGCTTGCCGGTCTTGCGCGCCAGGCCCTCGAACAGGGGTTCGACGCCGAGTCCTGGGGCACCTTCCGGGAAGCTGGCCTGGAACTGGTAGAACGCGAAGTGTTCCACGTGCAAAAGGAGGAAATTGGTTTCCTGCCGGGCCTGGAGGAAATCCTCGATGAAGACGAATCGACCAGTTTGAACAAAGCTTATTTAGAAGCCAAGAGTTAGGGGCGTACGCCTGTCGAAAAATTAGCTCAGAAGAAGTATGGAGCGGCTATAAAAATCCTTGTCCGTCAGGGGCCGGCTTCGGTAATCGGCAAGTGAGAATGCTCCCCGGCGGTCTTGCCGCTAACGGGTTTTGGGGAATCGGCAACGAGCGGAATGGCGCTCTGCCGGGAAACCGCCGGTGCCGGAAGGCGAGACAACTGCAAGAAGATCAACAAGGGAAAAATCAGCATTGCCGCGACGAACACGGCGATGCCGATTATAAAGCGGCGTCTCGCCCGCATGAGGTACGATTTCTCGGTCATTTCACGTCGCCAACGATCCTTACCAACGACCAGATTCCAGCCTTCGCCGCCTTCGAATTGCCGGCCCAAATCCGCTTTCGCGCCGTTTCCGCGTTCTTTCATACCCTATGTGGGATCGCTTATACCTTGTATTTTTTTAGGTGAGGGTATGTCGCCTAACCAATTTTTACGGCAGATTCCTCGCTGACGATCCAGTCCAACGGCTGGTCGAAATTGTCACGGGGCAAGCTCTCGACACGTTGTATGGAGAAAGCGATCCCCACCGCCAGCACCGGCCCCTGACAGCGCAGTTCGGCCAATGTCCGGTCATAGAAGCCACCGCCATATCCCAACCGATAGCCGTCCCCGTCGAAGGCCAACAACGGCGCCAACAATAAGTCGGGAATCAATATCTGGGCGGACATTGCCGGGTGCCGGGTGCCGAAGCTTCCTTTTTGCAAGGCCATCCCGGGTTGCCAGCGGCGAAAAATCAGCGGCTTGTTCCGTTCCGCCACCACCGGCAGGGCGCAGACATATCCTTCGGCGAGGAGTTGGTGAAGCAACGGCCGCGCATCCAGTTCCGAGCCCATGGGCCAATAACCGGCAACGACCGCGCCCGGCGGTGGAACATCCATCTCCTCCTTGGCGGCCAGAAAATTGGCCGCCACCCGCTCGGCATCAGGCTGACCCCTCGCCTCGAAGACGCCATGGCGAAGGGCGCGCGAGCGCATCCGCAATCGTTGTTTATCGTCATCCGTGGACATGGGTGTCATGAATACCCTTGCCAAGCCCTGAAATGGAAGCCCAGCGGGCGGCGGTCAGTCTTGAAACGCACTAGAGCATTTCCGGTTCACATGCGTGCACCTAAAATGCTCTATCTATTTGTTTTAAATGCAAATGCGTCGTTGCGGATGAACCCATCCGTCAGGGATATACACTATCCGTAGTGTTTCTCGAT
>DASCPW010000097.1:0-26803 GCA_036012725.1 Rhodospirillales bacterium | reverse complement strand
TGACGGCATCGTCAATGTGATGGAGGGTGCGCATGTTGTGCAGCCGATCGGCTAGTTTGACCAGCAGCACCCTAATGTCCTTGGACGTGGCGAGGACTAGCTTGCGGAAATTCTCGGCCTGTTTCGCATGGTTCGATTGAAGTTCGATGCGGGTTAGCTTGCTGACGCCGTCAACCAAGCGCGCCACCTCGGCTCCGAATTGATTTTTTACTTCCTTCAGGGTGACCGGGGTATCCTCGATGACGTCATGGAGAAGAGCGGTGATGATGGAGACAGTGTCGAGCTTATATTCGGCAAGAATTCCCGCAACTTCCAAGGGATGGGAAAAATAAGGGTCTCCCGAGGCCCGTTTCTGTGCGCCATGTGCCTTGATGGCGAATACATAGGCACTGTTGAGGGCGTCCTCATCCGTGTTGAGGTCGTATGCCTTGACCTTTTCTACGAGTTCGAATTGCCGGATCATGGAGCCCCACGCTTATCTTCGCAGTGGAGCCGCTGACCTTGCTGCCACGGCCGTGACCGGCCATTCCTACCGCCTCTAAGCCTCTTTGGAGACGGCTTCGGTTGCGTTGCCACTGGTGGTTTCGGCATCCGTGTCCCCTGCCTTGTCGTTATTGTCAGTGGTTGGCTCGGCACCGGCGGTATCCTCCTTCGCTCCCGTGGGAACAGCGGTTGCGTCGGAGTCTTCGATCAACTCCTGCTGGATGGCGAGGTAATCTACCTCGTCCTCTTCCGGATCCTCCGTTTCCACATGTTTCTGCAGGCTCTTGACCAGACCATCCTCCAGGTCTTTCAGGTCGATCGTCTCTTCGGCGATCTCGCGCAGGGCGATAACGGGGTTTTTGTCGTTATCCTTCTCAACGGTAAATGACACGCCGGCCGCGATGCTACGGGCCCGCTGCGCCGCCAACATGACCAGTTCAAACCGGTTCGAAATCTTGGTGATGCAGTCTTCCACGGTGACACGAGCCATGAGGGCGTCTCCTATGCCATGAGCAGAGATGGGAAAATAATGTCCGCTTCGCCGAGGTTATATATTGCGCATGGCAATATAAGGCAAGGCCCGCGCACATCCCTGGCAATGACGGCAGCCCCCTTTTTCCGGGCGTGGAGATAAGGATTCAAATTGATGTCCACTCGGTTCCGAAAGCACCCGCCGCGTCCACCATGGGCTCGGCGGCCTGATCCGCCGGCAAGGCCTTTATCAGTTCGGCGATGCCGGTACCCGTGAGCGGATGACGCCAGTGTCGGGCCAATTCGGCTAGGGGCAGGAGGACAAAAGCACGCTCGTGCAGACGCGGGTGCGGCAATTCAACGCCATTACCGGGGGTGCTCACCATGGCGTCATAGTCGAGAAGGTCCAAATCAACGATACGCGGTTCGTTGCGCACCTGTCGGCGGCGCCCGAGTCGGCCCTCGATGGTCAGCAGCGCGGCTAGTGCCCGGGGCGGTGTCAATGCCGTTTCGATCTCGGCGACGCCGTTGACGAACCAGGGTTGATGCGAGGCCGGAACCGGCGCGCTTCGATACCAACGCGAGCGGCGGCGGACTATTAGCCCGGCATCGGCCATAGCGGCCAAGGCCGCCCCGCAGGTGGCCCGGGGGGGTCCGTGCCTGGGACTCGGCAGATTGGCGCCGACGCCAATGAGTATCAAAACCTTTCCTCCGCCACCGCACTCACCCTTGCGGCCACCCCATGGCGGCCCTACCTAATAAAAACGGATATCATTACCGTCGGATTTATTTTTCTCGCCGCCGGCAAGTTATTTTTTACTCTGTTCAGTTTTTTAATTTTATCGAAAGCATTTGAAATAAAGGGATTTAGAGCAATGTTTTTTTATCCTCAGGAACGCATAGGCCTGTTCATTGACGGCTCAAATCTATACGCCGCCGCCCGGGCGCTGAATTTTGACATTGACTATAAGCGACTGCTCGAACTGTTCGCCTCCAAAGGTCACCTGATCCGTGCTTTTTATTACACCGCCCTCATCGAGGATCAGGAATATTCACCCATTCGTCCGCTGGTCGACTGGCTGGACTACAATGGATACACCATGGTCACCAAGCCGGCCAAGGAATTCACCGACGCCACCGGGCGGTGCAAGATCAAGGGCAACATGGACATCGAGCTCGCCATCGACGTCTTGGAGATGGCCCAGTTCATTGACCATATCATCATTTTTTCCGGCGACGGCGACTTCCGCCGTCTGGTCGAGGCGGTACAGCGCAAGGGCGTCCGCGTTAGCATCGTCAGCACCGTCCGCTCGCAGCCGGTCATGGCCGCCGATGAGCTTAGGCGCCAAGCCGACTATTTCATTGAGCTACAGGACATTCAATCCGACATCACCCGCCTCGCCGGCAAGGGCGAAGACTCCGGCGACGGGCCGCCGCCGATCCCCGAAGCCCATCTGGGAATGACCTGAGATCCGTTCCGTGGCCGCAAGCCCGGAAACGGATTGCCGCCTTTGCTCGCGCCTGGTCGATTTCCGCTACGCCAACCGGGATGCCCATCCCGGCTGGCACAACGGTTCGGTTCCCTCCTTCGGGGACAGGGACGCACCATTGCTGATTGTCGGGCTGGCACCTGGGCTTAAAGGAGCTAACCGCACGGGCCGACCTTTTACCGGCGATTTTGCCGGCGATCTCCTCTATGAAACCCTGAAGGCATCAACCCTCGCCCGCGGAGATTACGGCCGCAAGGCCGACGATGGCCTGAGCCTGATCAGTTGCCGGATAACCAATGCCGTTCGCTGCGTGCCGCCGGCGAATAGGCCGACGGCGGCGGAAGTGGCGGCATGCCGGCGGTTTCTCGCCGCCGAAATCGACAGCATGGCGAACCTCAAGGTTATTCTCGCTCTCGGCACCGTTGCCCACGGCGCCGTGGTGGCGGCCGTGGGCGAGAAAAAAAGCGCCTGGAAATTCACCCATCACGCCTTTCACCACCTACCGCGAGGGCTGGTGCTCGCCGACAGCTACCACTGCTCGCGCTACAACACCAATACCGGCAGACTCACCCGAGCCATGTTCGAAGCCGTGTTCGCGGATATCGTGGAGTGCCTCGGCGGCTGAATTTCCTGTTTGCCGCCGTCCTCACCGACGGGTTATACCGGCACCGGTATCAAGAAAGTTGGGGGTGAGTGGGTGGAAATCGTATGTCTCGATCTTGAAGGCGTGCTGGTCCCGGAAATCTGGATCAGTGTCGCCGAGCGCGCGGGCGTCCCGGCGCTTGCCGCCACCACCCGCGACATACCCGATTATGACGCGCTGATGCGCCAACGCCTCGGCATTCTGGACCAGCAAGGCCTGCGCTTGACCGATATCCAGGCAGTGATTGCCGGCTTGGCGCCGCTCGACGGAGCCACCGATTTCGTTGAAAACTTGCGGCAGCGTTTCCAGTTGATTGTCCTATCGGACACGTTTTATGAATTCGCCATGCCCCTGATGCGCCAGCTTGGCTGGCCGGTCCTCTTCTGCAATCGCCTTAAAGTGGATGAAAACGGCCGTATCTCCGGCTACCGCCTGCGCTTGCCCGATCACAAGCGCCAAACGGTGACGACCTTGCAAGACCTTCGCTTCACCGTCTTCGCCGCCGGCGATTCCTACAACGACACCGGCATGTTGACGGCGGCCGACAGCGGCTTCCTGTTCCGCCCCCCCGACAATGTCATCGCCGAATTTCCCCAATTTCCCGTCGTCACGGACTACGGCGCTCTGCTCAGATACTTTCTTGATGCCAGAAAGGTAAAATTATAATAAATATATTTACATCAATCGAATGGCGGCGATCCCATGTGGGCCGTTTGTCTTAAATGCTGCTTACGAAAACAACCTCGGTTATAACGTATTCTAGCAGGCAGTTGGGCTTGAGTAGGATGCTCAGCCCTTGCCACGCATAAGCCTGGCTTTCCGGCGCTGCCAATCGCGATCCTTGATGGCCGCCCGCTTGTCGGACTTGCGCTTGCCGTGGGCCAGGGCCAGTTGCACCTTGGCGACGCCGCGGGGATTGAAATAGACAGCCAGCGGCACCAAGGTCATACCTTCCCGATTAACTGCGCCCAAAAGCTTGGCGACCTCGCGCCTGTGCATGAGCAGTTTGCGTTGCCGCCGTGGGTTGTGGCTGAAATGGCTGGCGGCTCGGTATTCCGGAATATATGCATTGAAGAGAAAAAGCTCGCCCCCGCTATCGCCCGCGTAGGCTTCGGTGATGGTGGCGCGGCCCTCGCGTAGCGACTTGACTTCGGTGCCGAGGAGGACGATTCCCGCCTCGAAGGTTTGCTCAATGGCGAAGGTATGGCGCGCTTTGCGGTTGCGCGCCACGACCATGCCGTCAATGTCCTGTTTTTTTGGCGCCATCGACAGCGCCGTTCAGCAGAGAATCCCCGCCCCGGTCAAAGCGTTGTTGACGCGCTCCTTGCTTGTGGCGGAAATTTCGCAAAGCGGCGGCCGCGTCTCGGCCTCGCACTTACCCATGAGGCTGGCGGCGTATTTTACCGGTCCGGGGCTGGTTTCAGAGAACATGGCCTGATGCAGGGGCATCAGTTTATATTGAAGCGCCATAGCGGTCTGGTAATCACCGTCCCGCCAGGCGCCTTGCATATCGGCGCACATCTTGGGCGCGATGTTGGCGGTGACCGAGATGCAACCCTGGCCGCCGCCGGCCAGGAACGGTACGGCGGTCGCGTCCTCGCCCGACAACTGACAGAAATCCGGGCCGATGGAGAGCCTCGTCGCCAGCGGCCGGGCCAGGTCCCCGGTGGCGTCCTTGACGCCGACGATGTTGGGCAGCCGGGCCAGCCGGGCCATGGTCCCGACACTAATGTCTACGACGCTGCGGCCGGGAATGTTGTAGACGATGATGGGAATGTCGACGGCGTCTTGGATGGCCTTGTAATGCAGGTAAAGCCCTTCCTGGGTCGGCTTGTTATAGTAAGGAGCCACCACCAGGGCGGCGGTGGCACCAGCTTCCTTGGCGTGGCCGGTCAAATTGATGGCCTCGGCGGTGGAATTGGAGCCACTGCCGGCGATGATCGGCACCCTGCCGTTCGCCACCTCAATGCACATTTCGACCACACGCATGTGCTCGGCGTGAGAAAGAGTTGGTGACTCGCCGGTTGTTCCGCAAGGAATCAAGCCGTGCGTACCTTGCTCGATCTGCCATTCAACCAGGGATTTAAAGGCGCTTTCATCGACGTTTCCGCCTTTGAACGGCGTAATAAGAGCGACCATCGAACCCTTGAACATTGTATCCTCCCTTGAACTCCGCTATCGATGGCTGTTCACGGCGGCCTCGCCGACGCTGGCGCGGCCCAAAGCGGGGCCGGCTCGCCGATCATGGCATGTTCTTGATCTAGCGGCGACGATACTCCCAACAAGACCGTCGCGGCAAGCGGCGGATTATGCACGCTTAAGAGGATTACCACGGTTTTTGCGGCTCTGGACAGCAACGGGTTGTTGCCAGCGCCGTGTCGTCATAGAGTTTCGGCGTCTGGCGGCAACCGGGTTTCGCCATTTCGGCTGGGGAATAGGGGTTTTTGTGAGACGCTACGGGGTTATCGCTTGCATTGCCGCGGCGGCTGTCTTGATGGCAGCGCCGGCGTCTATGCTCGGATGAGTTTGAGGTTTTCCGAGGCGGGCATGGATACTCACGGGACATTGCCGGACGGTTTGAAGTTGGGCGATCCGGCCATCTTGCTGGCCACCTGGTTCGGGACCGGTCTACTGCCGATGGCGCCGGGCTCTTGGGGGTCGCTGGCCGCCCTGCCTTTTGCCTGGGGCATCCACGTGGCTCTTGGCTGGCCCGGCCTCGCCGCCGCTACGGTCATTGTTTTTTTTATCGGGCTATGGTGCTCCGAGGTTTTTATCAAGACCGGCGGCCCGGACCCGGCCGCCGTCGTCATTGATGAAGTGGTGGGGCAGTGGTTGGTTTTGTTGGCCGTGCCTGCCGATTGGTTTCTTTACGGCGCCGGATTCGTTTTTTTCCGAATCGCCGATATCGCCAAGCCCTGGCCTGTCTCCTTGGCCGATAGGAAGCTCAAGGGTGGCTTCGGAGTGATGTTCGACGACGTGCTGGCGGCTCTTTACGCCGGCGGCGCCCTTTACGCGCTGTCATGGTGGATGGAGAGTTGGTGATGGTCCCCGACGAGATAAGCCACCTCGCCGCCGAAGTCCTCCAGCTTTGCCGCGTCGGCGGGCTGAAGATGGCAATGGCCGAATCGTGCACCGGTGGACTGATCACAGGCTGCCTGACCGCCGTTGCCGGCGCCTCCGATGTTATCGAGCGCGGTTTTATCGTTTACCGCAACCAGGCAAAGACCGAAATGCTGGGCGTGCCAGCGGCCCTGATCGCCACCCACAGCGCGGTTAGCGAGGAAGTCGCCAAAGCCATGGCCGAAGGGGCGCTCGACTGTTCAGCCGCCGATATCGCCGCCGCCGTCACCGGCATCGCCGGCCCGGCCGGCGGCACGGCCGAAAAACCGGTGGGCCTGGTCCATATGGCGGCAGCGCGCCGCGGTTCCCGAACCCTGCACCAACGCCGCGTCTTTTCAGGCCAGCGCGATGCGGTGCGGATGCAGACGGTGGTGGCGGTGCTCGAGCTATTGCAACTTAGGGCTCAGCCGTAGAGCTGTTTCGCCCGCTTCTCGTAGGCCGTGACCATGACCTTCACCGCTTCGTTGAAGAATACGCCAAAGGCTTTCCTGAACAACCGCGAACGGAACTCGAAATCGACGTAGAAATCGAGGACACATCCACCATTCCCGTCGGGCTCGAAAAGCCAATGATTGTTCAAATATTTGAACGGTCCCTGGGTATAAGCGACATCAATTCTCCCCGGCCTTTGCAGGGTTACCCGCGAGGTGAAGCTTTCGCGGAATATCTTGAAACCGACGGCCATGTCGGCGGTGATCACGTTCTCTTCGCGCTTCCTGACACGGATGCCCAAGCACCAAGGGAGGAATTCAGGATAGGCCTCGACCTCGGCGACAAGATCGAAAAGCTGTTCAGGCGTATAGGGAAGAGTGCGTTTCTCCGCGTGCGTAGGCATGGCGGTACGTGGCTGGCCTAAGAAACCGGCGTTTCCGCCAAGCGCTGGCGGCGCAATGCCTCGAAGTCCTTGTCGGCATGGTAGGAAGAACGGGTCAGGGGGGTGGCCGCCACCATCGCGAAGCCCTTGGCCTTGGCCACCCAGCTGTATTCCGCGAATTCGTCGGGCGGCACAAAGCGGGCAACGGGCGCATGCCGGGGCGTTGGCTGTAGGTATTGGCCGATGGTCAGGAAATCGACGTGCGCCGTAACAAGGTCATCCATGACTTGGAAAATTTCTCTTTTCTCCTCGCCCAACCCCACCATCAGGCCGGACTTGGTAAAAATGCCGGGGTTTAGCCTCTTGGCTTGGTCGAGAAGGCGCAGGGAATGATAGTAGCGCGCCCCCGGGCGGATGGAGGGGTAGAGGCGCGGCACCGTTTCCAGATTATGGTTGAAGACATCGGGAGCGGCGCCGATCACCGATTCAAGAGCACCGGTTTTGCCTCTGAAATCAGGGGTCAGCACCTCGATGGCCGTCGATGGCGATGTCATGCGGAGCCGCTCGATGCAGTGGACAAACTGTCTGGCACCACCATCCTCCAGGTCGTCCCGGTCGACGGAGGTGATAACCACGTGCTTGAATCCCATCTCGGCGGCGGCGGCGGCGAGGCGGGTGGGTTCCAACGGGTCGGGGCTGGCCGGTGGCTTGCCGGTCTTGACCTTGCAAAAAGCGCAAGCGCGGGTGCAAATGTCGCCCAGGATCATCACCGTGGCGTGTTTTCTCGTCCAACATTCGCCGATGTTGGGACAGGCTGCCTCCTCGCAGACCGTGTGCAGGCGCATTTCCCGCATGACCCGGCGAGTCTCGGCGAATGCCTTGGTGGCCGGTGCCTTGACCCTGATCCACGGTGGCTTGCGCGGCGATGGATTGTCGCGGTGGGCCGTTCCTGGATGGCGGAGGGCGTGAACTTTAGTCATGAAATCCCTTCACCGGCTCGACTGGTCGGATCAAGCAGCGTTTTTGATCGCCTCGACGCCGGTGCCGAGCGCCCAGTCCTTGATTACGTCGCGGCTTTCTTCTTCGACGGTGATGCGGATGGCGGAGAGACCGGCGTCGGCCAGCCAGGCGGCAAGGTCATCTGTTTTGGTGGCACCGGCGGTGCAGCCGTAAAGCATGCCGCGGTCCTTGGCAAGCATTTCCGGGGTCATGTCGACACTGATGACGCGGCCGCCATCGCCGACCTTCTTGGCGGCCAAGAAACAGTCGAAGCCGCCGCCGCTTCCCAGGTCGAGGACAACCTCGCCTTCCCGCAGGGAAGCAATCGCCATGGGATTGCCGCAACCGAGACCCATGTTGCTGCCGTCGGGCACGAATGCAGGGTCGTCGGCGGGATAGCCAAAATTTTGCGAGAAATCCTCTGCTGTCGGTGCCGGCGGGCGGCCATCCACGGTGGGCGCCGGCTGGCAGCATCCTACATTCTTCCCGTTGACGGCGATGGCGGCATAGGCTTGGCGCACTTTAGTGCGAACGGAATTAGCGGAAGATTCATTCATCGGTGGATTGTCCCTTTCGAAATCAGCAAATTCCTTGAAAACTATAACACCGCGCACTCGGTAGCCAATCAAAGTCCTGTGAGGTTGAGGGACGGTCGGCATAACCCGGTATTCATTTAGATGTGAATGGCCCGTTGAAAAGCGTCAAGAACCGATTCATGCATGGTTTCCGACAAGGTCGGATGGGGAAACACCGTGCGCATCAATTCGGCCTCGGTAGTTTCCAGGGTTCTGGCGATGGCGAAACCGTGGACCAGTTCCGTCACCTCGGCGCCGATCATGTGGGCGCCAAGGAGTTCCCCGCTAGCGCCGTCGAAGACGGTCTTGACCAGCCCTTCCGCCTCGCCCATGGCAACTGCCTTGCCGTTGCCCAGGTATGGGAAGCGACCGACCTTGACGTCGAAGCCATTCTCTTTCGCCGCTGCCTCGGTCAAGCCGACGGAAGCGATCTGCGGCCGGCAGTACGTGCAGGCCGGGATCAGGGAGGCATCAAGGGGATGAACGTCCGCCGCCCCGGCGATCTTGTCGATACAGACGACGGCTTCGTGGCTAGCCTTGTGGGCAAGCCAGGGCGGCCCGGCCAGGTCGCCGATGGCGTAAACCCCCGGCTCACCGGTCCGGCACCATTCGTCGGTGACCACATGGCTCTTATCGACTGCCACCTTGGTCCCTTCGATGCCGATATTCTCGACGTTGCCGACAATGCCGGCGGCGACGAGCACCCGTTCGACGGCGATATCGGCGGATGTTGCCGCCGCCTCGATGCGGGCGGTGACAGAACCCTTGCCTTTCTTCAAGGACTTAACCGTCGATTCCGTATGGATGGTCATGCCCTGCTTCTCGAAGGCCTTGCGGGCGCGGGAGGAAATCTCCTCGTCCTCGAAGGGCAGCACCTGGGGCAGCATCTCGACAACCGCCACCTCTGCCCCGAGAGTGTGGAAAAAACTGGCGAATTCGATGCCGATGGCGCCCGAGCCGATGACCAGAAGGGACTTCGGCAAAGCGTCAGGAACCAAGGCCTCCTTGTAGGTCCAGATCAACTTGCCGTCGGGCCCCAGGCCGGGCACCGAACGCGGACGGGCGCCGGTGGCGAGAATAATGTGCGGGGCTTTGAGACCGGCGATACTTTTGCCGTCTTTTTCGATCCCGACCTTGCCGTTCCCGGCGAGCCGGCCGCGGCCGTCGAAGAGGCTTACCTTATTCTTCTTGAGAAGGTGCCCGACGCCGGCATTGAGGCATTTGGAAATACTGCGAGATCGTTCAACTATTTTCTTAAGATCAAACCCTACATCTTTGGCTTTAAGTCCTAAATCATCCGCATGTTGTATGTTATAGTAGGCTTCCGCCGAGTGCAGCAGCGCCTTAGTCGGGATGCACCCCCAGTTCAGGCAGACACCGCCCAAATGCTCGCTTTCAATGAGTGCCGCTTTCATGCCGAGTTGTGCCGCACGGATGGCGGCGACATAGCCGCCCGGCCCACCGCCGATGACGATGAGATCGAAGGAAGTAGCAGTCATAAATTCTGTCCTTGTAGCAACATGGTCAACGGTTCTTCGATGTAGCCTTTGTAGGCAACGAGGAAGTTGGCGGCCACCGCCCCGTCCACCGAGCGGTGGTCCACCGAAAGCGTGCAGGTCATCACCGTGGCAACGCCAAGCGCGTCGCCGACGGCCACCGGGCGCCGCTCCGCCGCCCCGACCGCTAGGATGCAGCTTTGCGGCGGGTTGATGATGGCGGAAAAGGCCTTGATTCCATACGTGCCCAGGTTAGAAACCGTGAAACCGCCGCCCTGGTATTCCTCCGGCGCCAGATCGCCTTCCCGGGCGCGTCCCGCCAGGTCCTTGATCTCACGAGATATTTCCACGAATCCTTTGGTGTCGGCGGCATGCACCACAGGGGTAATCAGGCCGCCCGGCGTGGCCACGGCGATGGCGATGTCGGCGCTGTTGTAAAGACGCACCGCATCGTCGTTCCAGCTGACGTTGGCTTCTGGTACCTCTTTCAGCGCCAAGGCCACCGCCTTGACCACGAAATCGTTGAGCGAGAGCTTATAGGCGCCCTTGCCTTCCGGCGCCTTGGCATTGATGACCTCGCGCATCTCCAAGAGCTTATCGACCCGGCAATCGCTAGTTAGGTAGAAATGTGGGATGGTGCGTTTGGCCTCCGAGAGACGCTTGGCGATCACCTTGCGCATGGTGGTATGGAGGACCTCCGTATAGACCTGCCCGGGGATGGCGGCGGCAACGCCGGAGCGGGCCTCATCGACATCGCGTTTGACGATGCGCTGGCGCGGACCCGAGCCGGTGATTGCCGTCAGCTCCAGCCCCTCCTGGCGGGCCAGGCGGCGGGCCAGTGGGCTTGCGAAAACGCGACTGTTCTTGGCGGTGGGCTTGGGCTGCCGAGACGGCGGCGCGGCGGGGGTTTGTGGTTGCGGGAGTGGTGCCGGTTTTGGCGGTGCTTTTGGTATTGCTTTTGGCGCCGGTGGCGCCGCGTCGATGGCCGAGGCGTCCTCACCTTCTTCGAGAATGACCGCGATGGGGGTATTAACGGCGATCCCTTCCGTGCCGGCGGCGGCCAGGATCTTGCCGAGAATGCCGTCGTCGAAGATCTCCACTTCCATGGTCGCCTTGTCGGTTTCGATCTCGGCGACGGCATCGCCACTGGCAACGGCGTCGCCTTCACGTTTCAACCATTTGGCCAGCTTACCTTCTTTCATGGTCGGAGATAGCGCTGGCATCAGGATGTTGATAGGCATGAAAGAACTCTCTCTAGCGATAACAGACGGATTTTACCGCCTCGACCACGTTTTCCGCCCGCGGCAAGCTTAGCGCTTCGAGGTTGGCGGCATACGGCATGGGCACGTCGGCGCCGGTGGAACGGGATTTTGCCGGCGTCAAGGACTTGCGCTTACGAGCTTCTGCCATTGGATAACCCTGCTGGAATCTGCCCCCACCGCGTCCCCGCGAACAGGCGGCTTGCATAAAGAGTTAGTGTGTACCATGGCTGTTTTCAAGTCAGCAAAATAGTGAAACCCATTGTAGCGAATGGATAAATAGAGAGTTAACCCAAATAAAGTTAATGAATGAAAATTTACCGTCAAGGTGGTGGCGATGGTATTTTAGGAAACTTGTGCGTCAAGCGATAAGCGGCCATTGTCTATCCTTTCAGGACTCGCTTCAATTAGGCAGGATTCAGTGGGGTGGCGGAACGGCAGGGCAACGGCAAGGAAGCGGTGAAGAACGCCGAGACGGCGGCCAAACTGCTGACGGTTGTCAGAGATCTGGCCGCCGAGCTTCACCCACGGAAAACGGCGGTCGGGCCGGCAACTCTCGACAGCGCCCTCGACCGTGATCTCGGTTTTGACAGCTTAGGGCTAGTTGAGCTTCTCGTCCGCATCGAACGGGCCTTTGATATCACCGTCCCCGAACAGGTACTCGGCAGCGCCGAGACGCCGCGTGACCTTCTCAGGGCGGTGCTTGGCGCCGAGGCCCCGAGCGGCACTCCGGCGGCGGCGGAAATCAAAAATCTCTCCCTAGGAGAAACGGAGGCCGCCCCCTTTAGCGCCGGGACGTTGGTCGAGGTGCTGGAATGGCATGTCCAGGCCCATCCCGAGCGCCCTCACATCCGCCTTTACAGCGACCTGGACGAGGGTAAAACCATCACCTACCGTGCCCTCAAGGAGGCGGCGGAACGTCTTGCCCGCGGCCTTCAAGACAAAGGCCTGAAGGCCGGCGAATCGGTGGCTATCATGCTGCCGACCGGCGCGGACTATTTTTTCAGTTTTTTCGGCATACTGCTTGCCGGGGGCGTTCCCGTTCCCATTTACCCGCCGGCGCGGCTGAAACAAATAGAGGAACATCTCAACCGCCATGCCGCCATCCTCGACAATTGCCTTGCCGGGATACTGATCACGGTGCCCGAGGCAAAGCAAATGGCGCGATTGCTGGCGCCCCAGGTGCCGTCCCTGCACCACGTGGCGACGGTGAATGAATTGTCCTCCGTTGCGGGCAAATTTAGGAAGCCGGCGTTAACAGCCCGCGACACCGCCTTCCTGCAATATACCTCCGGCAGCACCGGCAGGCCCAAGGGCGTGGTTCTCACTCACGGCAACCTGCTCGCCAACATCCGGGCCATGGGCGAGGCGATTGGGGCCGGGCCCACCGATGTTTTCGTCAGTTGGCTGCCTCTTTACCACGACATGGGACTGATTGGCGCCTGGCTGGGCAGCCTTCACTACGCCAACCTGCTGGTCATCATGTCGCCACTGTCCTTTTTGGCCCGCCCGCAACGCTGGCTTTGGGCTATTCACCGTCATGGCGGGACTTTGTCGGCGGCGCCCAACTTCGCTTACGAGCTGTGCCTGCGCCGAATAGACGACAAGGACCTCGATGGCCTCGACCTGAGCTCCTGGCGCAATGCCTTCAACGGCGCCGAGGCGGTGCGTCCGGAAACGGTTGGGCGGTTTTGCCAACGTTTCGCCAAATACGGCTTTCGCCGCCAGGCGATCACGCCGGTGTATGGACTGGCCGAATCCTCGGTCGGCCTTGCCTTCCCGCCACGCAATCGCGGCCCACTGGTCGATTGTATCCGGCGCGATGATTTCACCGCTTCCGGCGACGCCGTTCCAGCCACCGAGGAGGACGCCAAGGCGCTTCGTTTCATCGCCTGCGGCCGGCCATTGCCGGGACACCAGGTGCGTATCGTCGATGCCGGCGGCCGCGAGCTTCCCGAGCGCCAGGAAGGGTGGCTTCAGTTCCGTGGCCCATCGGTGACCAGCGGCTACTTCCGTAATCCGCAAGCAACTCGCCGATTGTTCAAGGGCGATTGGCTGGATTCAGGAGATCGGGCCTATATCGCCACCGGCGATGTCTATATCACCGGCCGCGCCAAGGATATCATCATTCGCGCCGGCCGTAACATTCATCCCGACGAGTTGGAGGAAGCCATCGGCGACGTACCCGGCATCCGCAAGGGCAACGTCGCCGTCTTCGGCAGCGCCGACCCCGACTCAGGCACCGAGCGCCTGGTTATCCTGGCCGAAACCCGGAAAAGGGAGGCGGCGGCGCTGGATCAGTTGCGCAGTAAGCTCAACGCGCTCGCCACGGACCTTGCTGGCGGCCCCGCCGATGACCTCATCTTAGCGCCGCCCAACAGCGTGCTTAAAACATCAAGCGGCAAGATCCGCCGTGCCGCTAGCCGGAAACTCTACGAGAAAGGCGGCATCGGCAAACCGCAAAGGGCGGTTTGGTGGCAGATAGCGCGCCTGCTCCTGGCCGGGATGACGCCGCGATTGCGGCGGGCGAGAAGCACTGTGGCGGCGGCAATCTACGCCGCTCATGCCTGGTCTTTGCTGCTGCTGGTGGCTCCTTTCACTTGGCTATTGGTCGCCTTTTTGCCGCGTGAGGCGTGGCGCTGGACCGTCATTCGCGCCACGCTCGGCTTTCTGGCCTGGGCTTCCGGCACCCCTCTGACGGTACGGGGGCTGGAGAATCTGCCACCCAGCGGTCAGCCTTGCGTGTTTGCCGCCAATCACGCCAGTTATCTAGACGGCGCCGCCATGATCGCCGCCCTCCCCGGCCGGTTTAGCTTTGTCGCCAAGGCGGAGCTTATCGAACGGTTCGTTCCCCGCCTCTTTCTGAGCCGCATTGGCACGCAATTTATTGAACGGTTCGACACCCACAAAGGCATAGCCGATTCCCGGCGGTTGGTCGGCGTCATCCGGGGCGGGCGGGCGCTCTTTTATTTCGCCGAAGGCACCTTCGTCAGGACACCCGGTCTGCTGCCTTTCCATATGGGCGCCTTCGCGGCAGCGGTGGAGGCCGGGGTTCCGGTGCTTCCCATCACCATCCGCGGAACCCGTTCCATGCTGCGATCGGAATCCGGATTTCCCCGCCGTGGGACGATCACCGTGGTTGTCGGCAAGCCCCTCGATCCTGGGCAAGCAAAGACGGCCGACTTATGGGCGGCGAGCGTGCAACTTCGTGACGCCGTCCGCTTGGAGATTCTGCGCCACTGTGGGGAACCGGATCTGGGACCTGAAGATTCGCCGTTTTGAACAAAAACAGATTTTTTTAAAGTGGATCATGATTGATGATGCGTTCGGCGGGAAAACGGACCGTGACCGTGGTGCCGTCACCCGGCGAAGTGTCGATATCAAAGGTTCCGCCGTGCAAATCGGCAAAATCCTCCGTGGTAGCCGGGTTGGTTTCCTTGCCCATTTAGCTCCCTCACCACCTCCTAGGAACGCCCTCATGGCTGTGTCATTATCTTTAATATTTACCGCAACCTAAACAGTTATTTTCAATACATCTTTGTGCATTGTTGACACGGCCATCCCTGGACAGCAGCGGTAGGGCTTGGCAAGGCCCGCGAGTGTTGGCGGCGCACGGGTTAGTCGTCAAGGATCACGACGTCGTCGGGAAACCCATAATTGAGCATGTCCCGGGCGCGCTCCTCCAACATGTCGGGATCGAGGCTGGCAGGGCTGAGCAATTTGACCCGGTGGGTAAGGACTTCGCGGCGGGCGTGAGTTGCGGCATAAACCTGCCGCGCTTCTTCAACCTGTTGGTGCAGAAGCCGCCAAGCGAAAAAACCGCGGTCGCCGTGAAAAGCGTGATAGACGAAATAACCGATCGCGCAAAAACCCAAAATCGGGCCGATCACAAAACGTGCCCGCGAACGGAATTCCAACAATAAACTCATGGCACCGTGGCAAAAAATTAGTTCTTGTTATCACTGTCCGCATCCCCAAACTTGCTTAACACCCTAACCGGCAATCGTTAACAGGTCATTACCCGAGGATGCTTTTGCCGGCGTAAAGAGCGGTGGATCCGAGCTCTTCCTCGATACGCATAAGTTGGTTGTATTTGGCCAGCCGGTCGGAACGCGAAAGCGATCCGGTCTTGATCTGGCCCGAGTTAACGGCCACCGAAAAGTTGGCGATGGTGGCATCCGATGTTTCCCCCGAGCGGTGAGAGATCACCGCCGTGTAGCCGGCCCGGTGGGCCATTTCCACGGTTGCGATGGTTTCCGAAAGGGTGCCAATTTGATTGGGCTTGATCAGGATGGAGTTGGCGATTCCCAGGCAAATGCCTTTCCTCAGACGTTCCGGATTGGTAACAAAAATGTCGTCGCCGACAATTTGCACTTTGTCGCCCAAGGTGTCGGTCAGGATCTTCCAGCCCTGCCAGTCGTCCTCGGCAAGACCGTCTTCGATGGAAAAGATCGGATAACGCGCCACCAAATCCTCGTAGAACCTGGTTAAGTCGGCGGCGTCAAGAGACTTTCCCTCGCCCTTCAAGACGTATTTTCCGTCTTTGTAAAATTCGCTGGAGGCCGGATCGAGCGCCACCATGACGTCGTCGCCTGGATGGTGGCTGGTGGCCTCGATGGCTTTCATGATGAAACCAAGGGCCTCGTCGGAACTCGCCAGGTCGGGAGCGAAGCCGCCCTCGTCACCGACGTTGGTATTATAGCCACCGTCCATGAGGGCGGTCTTCAAGGCCTTGAAGACTTCCGCCCCTATCTGCACGGCCTCGGTGATGGTGGCGGCGCCGACCGGCATGATCATGAATTCCTGGATGTCGATGGCGTTATCGGCATGGGCGCCGCCGTTGATGATATTCATCATCGGCACCGGCAGGGTACGGGTGGCGGCGCCGCCCAAATAGCGGTAAAGGGGCAAGCCTGTAGATTGCGCCGCCGCCTTGGCCGTGGCCAGGCTGACCCCGAGGATGGCATTGGCGCCCAGCCGTGACTTGTTGGCTGTCCCATCCAGATCGATCATAGTCTGGTCAACCAGCAACTCATTCTCGGCGTCCATCCCGGAGAGGGCGTCGAAAATTTCACCGTTGACCGATTCACAGGCCTGGAGGACACCCAAGCCGCCGTAGCGGTTCATGTCACCGTCGCGTAATTCAATCGCTTCGTGAACTCCGGTCGAGGCGCCCGATGGGACGGCGGCGCGCCCGCGCGAGCCGTTCTCCAGGTCCACTTCCACCTCGACGGTGGGAGTGCCGCGAGAATCAAGGATCTCCCTGGCGTGAATGTTTACAATCGCTGTCATTACCCTCTCCCTCAAAATGATTTTTCTGGCAAGCAAACTGGTTTTGCCTTGGCCAGCTTGTCAAGCTCAATTAATATCTCAATAGCTTCATATAACTGATTGAATGGTATCATGTTTGGTCCATCACTTATGGCCGAGGCCGGGTCTGGATGGGTCTCCAGAAAAACGGCGGCGACGCCGATGGCGACGGCAGCCCGGGCAAGGATCGAAGCAAATTCGCGCTGCCCTCCTGTGGCCACTCCCTGACCGCCTGGCTGTTGCACCGAATGGGTGGCGTCAAAGACAACGGGATAGCCGCTCTGGGCAAGGATGGGCAAGGACCTGAAGTCGGAAACAAGAGTGTTGTAGCCGAAACTGCTGCCGCGTTCGCAAATGAGGATATTGTCATTGCCGGTAGTGGCGATTTTCTCGACCACATGGACCATGTCCCAGGGTGCCAGAAACTGACCTTTCTTGACATTGACGGTGCGCCCGGTGGCACCGGCCGCTAGCAGCAAATCAGTCTGCCGGCAAAGGAAGGCGGGAATTTGAAGAGCGTCCACGACCTCGGCGACGATTTCGCACTGCTCGGCCTGATGGACATCGGTGAGCACCGGGATGCCCAGGGATTCTCGGATTTCGATGAATACCGGCAGGGCATCGGCCATGCCGACGCCGCGCGGACTCTTGATCGAGGTACGGTTGGCCTTGTCGAAAGAAGTTTTATAGATCAACCCGACGCCCAGCCGGGCCGCTGTTTCCTTGAGCGCGGCGGCGGTTTCGATGGCATGGCTGGGGCTTTCCATGGCGCAGGGGCCGGCGATCAACACCATCGGCAGATCGTTGCCAAGAACAAGATCGCCGATGTTGACGTGGCGGGCCATTGTCATCACAGGCCGCCGGCTAAACCAGACGTGCTTGGTGGATAGCGGCGCCAACAAAGGAAGTGAACAGGGGGTGAGGATCGAAGGGTTTGGACTTCAGTTCGGGATGGAACTGGACGCCGATGAACCAGGGATGAGAAGGAAGCTCGACGATTTCCGGCAGCACCCCATCCGGCGACATGCCGGAAAAACAGACGCCGGCCTTTTCCAAAACATCCAGGTACTTGCTATTGACCTCATAGCGGTGACGGTGGCGTTCGACGATGCTCTCGCTGCCGTAGATGTCGAGAATCCGGCTTTTTTGGCGCAAACAGGCTTCATAGGCGCCGAGCCGCATGGTGCCGCCCAAATCGTCGGTCTGTTGGCGTTTCTCTATAGTCCCTTCGCGCAACCATTCGGTCATCAGCCCGATAACCGGCTCCTTGCAAGCGCCGAACTCGGTGGATCCGGCATTCTTAATTCCGGCCAAGTTGCGGGCCAGCTCGACGACCGCTATCTGCATGCCCAGGCAGATGCCAAAATAGGGGATTGCACGTTCACGAGCGAAACAGGCCGCCGCGATCTTGCCTTTAACGCCGCGTTCGCCGAAACCGCCGGGGACGAGGATGCCGTGTACTCCGTTGAGTTGGTTAACGGTATCCTCGCGCTCGAAAATTTCCGCCTCTATCCAGTTTATGTTGACGCGGATGTTGTTGGCGATGCCGCCGTGGGCCAAGGCCTCGCTCAGGGATTTGTAGGCGTCGATGAGGCCGGTGTACTTGCCAACAATGGCGATGGTGGCTTCGCCTTCGGGTTTGGTGACCCTGTCGACGATGTCCCGCCAGCGGCTCAGGTCCGGGGCCGGAGCGTCGATCCCAAAATGGAGGCAGACCTGATCATCCACTCCCTCGGCATGGTAGCTGATCGGCGCCGCGTAAATTGTGTCCACATCCAGGGCCGGGATTACGGCCTCGACGCGGACATTGCAAAAAAGGGCTATTTTCCTCCGCTCGCCTTGCGGGATTCCCTGTTCGGAGCGGCACAACAGCAGGTCCGGCTGGATGCCAAGGCTGAGCAGTTCCTTCACCGAATGCTGGGTGGGCTTGGTTTTCAACTCCCCCGCCGCCTTGATGAAAGGCAACAAGGTCACGTGAATATACATGGCCCGCTCCCCCAACTCGTTGCCTAACTGGCGGATAGCTTCAAGAAACGGCAAGCTCTCGATATCGCCGACGGTGCCGCCGATCTCGCAGAGGACGAAATCCTCGTCGCCAAGGTCGCTTAGGATGAATTCCTTGATGGCATCGGTAATATGGGGAATTACCTGAATGGTGGCGCCCAGATAATCGCCGCGTCTCTCCCTGGCAATGACGTCGGAATAAATGCGTCCCGTGGTGATGTTATCGCTTTGCCGCGCCGCGACGCCGGTGAAGCGCTCGTAATGGCCAAGATCGAGGTCGGTCTCGGCGCCGTCGTCGGTGACATAGACCTCGCCATGCTGATAGGGACTCATGGTGCCCGGATCGACGTTGATGTAAGGGTCGAGCTTACGCAGGCGGACCTTGAAGCCGCGCGCCTGGAGAATGGCCCCCAAGGCAGCCGCCGCCAATCCCTTGCCAAGTGATGAAACCACGCCGCCGGTGATGAATATAAACCGCGTCATGGACCGACATTGTATGCCAGGTGGACAATTCTCTGAAAGGGAAAAGGAGGTTCTGGCGCGGTTTTCTCGATCATTCGTCCGACAATCGGCCGTTTTTTTCGGGCATTCGCCCTATTGCCCCAGGGGAGCGCTTGGCAGTACCGGCTCCGCTGGGCCCGAGGTTGCCGGTGCCGGTTTGTCGAGGACCGAGCGTGATTCGCGCTCGTCGCCGGAAAGAATGGCCAGTAAAAGACTGGTCGACATGAACGCGGCGGCGGTGATCGCCGTCGCCCGAGTCAGCAAATTGGCCGTGGCGCGGCTGGTCATGAAGCCGCCCATGCCGCCACCGCCGCCCATGCCCAAGCCGCCGCCCTCGCTTTGCTGAAGAAGGACGGTGATGACCAAAACGAAGGCCAAAAGTAAATGGATGACGAGGATGACCGTGACCATGTGACAATTCTTGCTGTGGATTTCCTGGTCGTGAACCATACTTTTAGCGGCTCATGGACTGCCTGGCTAGAGCAATATCCACTCACCTGGAACCGTTAAATTTAGCTAGGGGCAACTTTCGGCAACGGACCAGAAATCGTCGGCGACCAAGCTGGCGCCGCCGATCAGGCCGCCGTCGATGTCGGGTAAGGCCAGTAATTCTCCGGCGTTGGTTGGCAGAAGCGAGCCGCCGTAGAGGATGCGGATGCCGTCAGCCTCCTCGCCGTCCAGCCTTGTCGCCAATTGGCTGCGGATGAAAGCGTGCATCTCCTGGACATTTTCCGGGCTGGGTGTCCGTCCGCTGCCGATGGCCCAAACGGGCTCATAGGCAATGACGGTGTTAGCGGCGGCGGCTCCGTCCGGCAGCGAGCCGGCGATCTGAGCCTTGGCGACGTCGAAATGTTTGCCGGTGTCGCGCTCTTCTTGCGTTTCGCCGATGCAGATGATGGCACCGAGACCGGCTTTATGGGCGGCCGCGGCCTTGGCGCTGACGTCGGCGTTGGTCTCGGCGTGGGCGGCGCGGCGCTCGGAATGGCCGACAATGACATAGTGGCAGCCCAGATCGGCCAGCATGATGGCGCTGACATCCCCGGTATGGGCACCCTTCGCCAAGTGATGGCAGTCCTGGCCGCCCAGGGATAAGCCGGATCCGGCAATGGCCTCGCCAACCTTGGCGATGAGAGGAAAGGGCGGCGCCAGGAGCATCTCGAAATTAGCATTCGGCCTGGCCTGAAAGCGCTCTGCCAGGGTGGCTGCGAGAGCAATGCCGTCGGCCTGCAAAGCGTTCATTTTCCAGTTGCCGGCGATCAGAGGGCGGCGGACGACTGGCAAGATATTGGTTCCTTGAGGTTTATTTCTAGGCCGAGATTGATTTCGTACAGGCGCCTCTTTAGCACAGTGGCCAAGGCGTCTCAACAAAACCAAAATATCGGGGGAGTGTAGGGGTGACAGGGCGATTCATAGGTTGCGGTGGGGTAGCAGCACTTCTATGATGCCGCCCTACGCTCTGGGCGGCATAGGCAAACGCTCATTCTCTCTGACTAGGCCGTTCCATGCTGGAAGCCATCCGTAAGCGTTCCGCCGGTATCGTCGTCAAGGCTTTCCTTGGTCTTCTAATCCTCAGCTTTGCCGTTTGGGGCATCGGCGATATCTTTCGCGGCGGCGGCGACACCTCTATTGCCCATGTCGGTGGGGTAAATATTGCACCCGATCAATTCAAAACCGAGTTCCAACGCGAGATGACCCGTCTCGAGCGCGCCTTTGGAGGCCGTTTCGATCGGGATCAGGCGCGAGCTTTGGGCGTGCCCGAGCAAGTGCTTGAGCGGATGATCACACGTCTTCTTTTCGGCCTCGGCGCCGATGAGTTGGGTATCGCCATCCACGATGACCTGGTGGCGACTAAAATCCGCCAAGCTCCCTCCTTTCGCGGTATTTTGGGCAAGTTTGACCGCAACCAGTTCATGTCGGTTCTTTCTTCCTCCGGAGTAACGGAACAACAGTACTTTGCCATGATTAGGGAGGATTTGGCCCGCTCCCAGTTTCTGAAGAGCATGAGCGATGGCAGCGAGGCGCCAAAAATTCTGGTCGAGGCCGTCTACCGGCATCGCGGGGAGCAGCGAATCGCCGAGTTTATCAAGGTCGCCGATCAGAGCATGACCGGCATCGCCGAGCCTGATACCGCCGCCCTTGAGGAATTCCGCCGTGGCAACGCCGCCCGTTTCATAGCGCCTGAATACCGGGCGCTCACCGCCATAACCATCAACGCCAAACATATAGCAAAAGAAATTGCTGTCTCCGAAAAACAACTGACGGAGGCCTTCGAGCAGCGTCAAGATGAATTCAACCTGCCGGAACGGCGGCGGTTGCGGCAAATACTGTTCAGTGACAAAGACGAAGAAAAAGCCAAAAAAGCCCGCGAAAGGCTCTCCGTGGGTGCTAGTTTCGCCGATGTGGCAAAAGACATGGCGGGAATGGATGCCGATGCCCTGGATATGGACGCTATGACCCGTGAGCAGTTCCTGCCCGAACTGGCGGAGAC
Organism: Rhodospirillales bacterium; assembly: GCA_036012725.1. Taxonomy (GTDB): domain Bacteria; phylum Pseudomonadota; class Alphaproteobacteria; order Rhodospirillales; family 2-02-FULL-58-16. The sequence goes on along the minus strand of DASCPW010000097.1, from coordinate 5,150 downwards.
GGCTTTTGCGCTCTCCGAGGGCGATGTCAGCGGGCCCATAAAGAGCCCATTGGGCTGGCACCTGATCCAAGTTGCGGGCATCGAAAATGGCGGCCAGCAGACGTTGGCCGAGGTGCGCCAAAAGCTGACCCAGGATATCGCCAAGGAAAAGGCCATCGACAGCCTGTTCAGCCTGGCCAACAAGTTGGAAGATGAACTGGGCGGCGGCACGACGCTGGAGGAAGCGGCGTCGAAACTGGACTTGAAACTGATCAAGACTGACGGCATCGACCGGCAGGGCCGCGATGCCGCCGGTATCAAGGTCGAGGGCCTGCCGCCGAAACCATTTATGGAGACCGCTTTCGCGATGTCGGAAAATTCGGAAAGTTTACTGACGGAAACGGGCGCCGACGGCTATTTCATCGTCCGGGTCGATCGCATCATTGCGCCGGCCCCGCACCCGATCGACGCGGTGAAGGCCGAAATCACCGATGCCTGGAAAACCCAACAGCGTGCCGAGGCGGCGGAAAAGATAGCGCAAGAGTTGCTCAAACGCCTCAGCGATGGCGCCGAATTGGCCACTATTGTCTCCGAAAGCGGGCGCGCCGTTACCACCACCAAGGCCTTCACCCGTTCGGGCGAGGGGGCACCGGCCGAACTGCCCGAGGATCTGATCGCCGGGCTTTTCGCCGCCAACCCCGGTGAGGCGCTGCGGGCCAGGGGCGGCGACGGCCATTTCGTCGCTCGCCTCAAGGAGGTGCGGGCTGCTCATCCGGCCTCGGATCCTGAAGGCGTGGTGGCGCTCTATAATGAGCTTTCCCAGTCGCTCAGAGAGGATGTTCTGGCCCAGTTGGCGGGTGCTTTGCGAAAGCGCTTTCCCGTTACCGTCAACAGGCAGGCCATCGATCAGCTTTTTTGACCCTTGTCCGATGAAGGTGTTTCCGGAGTTTTCCGCATTCAAGGAAGCCTATGACGGCGGCCGGTCGCAGGTGGTCTGGACGACCCTGGTCGCCGACCTGGTGACCCCCGTCGCGGCCATGCTCAAGTTGGCCAATGGCAAGGCCAACAGTTTCCTCCTCGAATCCGTCGAGGGCGGCTCGGTCCGCGGCCGCTATTCCTTCATCGGCCTGAAACCGGACCTTATCTGGCGCTGTTTTGGCGACAATGCCGAAATCAACTGCCGGGCAAGGACCGAAGCCAAGGCCTTCGAGCCTTGCCCAATAAGCCTGCGATCCGGTGCTATCGCCTCCTTGCGCGCCATCGTCGCCCAATCCCATATCGATCTGCCGGCCGGCTTGCCGCCGATGGCGGCGGGACTGGTCGGTTACATGGCTTATGACATGGTCCGCCTGGTCGAGAAACTGCCCAATCAAAACCCCGACCCGCTGGGCACGCCCGACGGCATCTTTTTGCGGCCAACGGTGATTGCCGTTTTCGATACCATCGAGGATACCGTAAGCGTGATCACGCCGGTCTGGCCGGTAGCCGGCGGCGACGCCGGCAGCGCTTACGAACAGGCCCGCCAAAGGTTGGCCGAGACGATCGGTGATTTCGAGAAAAGTCCGCCGCGCCCTTGTAACGGCGTTACCGAGACCTCGCCGCCCGAATCCAACATGAAGCGCGGAAAATTTTACCAGATGGTCGAGAAGGCCAAGGAATACATCCTCGTCGGAGACATTTTCCAGGTTGTTCTGTCGCAGCGTTTCGCCGTTCCCTTCCGGCTGCCGCCATTTGCCCTATATCGGGCGCTCCGCCGCCTTAATCCCTCGCCGTTTTTGTTTTTCCTCGATTTCGACGCTTTTTCGGTGGTTGGTTCTAGCCCCGAGATTTTAGTCCGGGTTCGTGATGGCAAGGTCACTATCCGTCCCATCGCCGGCACCCGCCGGCGTGGCGGCGACGCCGCCGAAGACAAAGCCCTGGCTGATGACCTGCTTGCCGATGCCAAGGAACTGGCTGAACATCTGATGTTGCTTGATCTCGGCCGCAACGACGCCGGCAGGGTGGCGCAAGTGGGGACGGTCAAAGTCACCGAGCAGATGAGCATCGAGGCCTACTCCCACGTCATGCACATCGTTTCCAATGTCGAAGCCGTTCTCGACCCCAAATTCGACGCCATCGACGCCCTCCTCGCCGGCTTTCCGGCCGGCACGGTTTCCGGCGCGCCGAAAGTACGGGCGATGGAGATTATTGACGAGCTAGAGCCGGACCGGCGCGGCGTCTATGCCGGCTGCATCGGCTATTTCGGCGCCAATGGCGAAATGGACACCTGCATCGCCTTGCGCACCGCCGTTGTCAAGGATGAGGTTATGTACGTCCAGGCCGGCGGCGGCATCGTCGCCGACAGCATTCCGGAATCCGAATTCCAAGAAAGTCGCAACAAGGCCATGGCGTTGATCAGCGCCGCCGAAGAGGCAATCAGCTTTGCCGCCGACGGCAATGATTGATGGTCCGGCCTGGCACCAATCAATCTTGAAAAATTCTAAACCGCGCCGGCGAGATCGAAGCCAGCGCCGATGATGGCCCTACCGATGGCGGCACTGTCATCAAAGCCGTTAACGGTGACGGTCTTGGCGTCCAGGTCAACATCGACTTTTGTCTCCGGCGCCACCCTCTGGATGGCGCCGGTGATCGATTTAGCGCAGCCCTCGCAGGTCATTCCGGAAACCCGGTATATGGTGCTCATATTGGTCTTCAATCCCCGTATCCAACCGCGACCATGCATCGCGCCGGGATGTCTTTTATTGGTACCGCCATTAAAGCCCATCCAGCAACCGAAAGGTCAAGACCTCATCCGGAGGTGATTACACCACGAACGACGGCGCTCAGCGGCACCAGCCGGAAGCCCTTGGCCTCGATCCCGCGCAGCCAGGGAACCAGGGCTTTGAAGGTGGAGTCGCGGGGATGGGAAATGGCGACGGCATAGCCTTTTCGCCGGGCCAGGCGCTCGGTTTCGGCGAGCCGACTCTCGACCACCACCACATCGTTGACGTGGTCGAGAAAAATATTGCGTTCGGCATAAGGCACGCCCATTCGGCGGGCCATTTTGGCCCCCACCGATGTCCTCGATGTCCGTGAGTCTAGGAACAGAAGACCGCGCCTGCGCAATTCCTCCATTACCACCTTCATGCCGGCGGAATCGGCGGTGAATTTGGAGCCCATGTGGTTGTTGATACCGACGAAGGCATCTAAGCGGGAAAACCCCCATTCCAGGCGGCGGCGCAATTCCGCCGCCGAAAGCGCCGTCTTCAGCACATGCGGACCGGGATCGACATGCTTGCTCGCCGGTTCCATGGAGATATGAAGGAGAAGTTCATGACCGGCGGCGCGGGCAGCGGCCGTCTGGCGCTTGATATCGGACGCATAGGCCAGAAACGAGAGCGTCAGCGGCCCCTTGAGGGCGATGGCCCGGGCCGAGCGCTTCTTATCGATACCCAGATCGTCAATGACCAGAGCGATCATCGGGTGGTCGTCCGGTGGTGGCGAGGCCAGGGCATATCGCCGCCACGGCGGAAGTTCACTAGGCACGGCCAGCGCCGGGGCCGAAAGCGTCGCGGCCGGCGTCACCCCCATGCTTGCCGGTGGCGCGCTAGCAGGTTTCGCCGGCGGCGGCGACTTTGCCGGGGTTTCGTAAACATCCCGCGGCAAGGCTTCCTCATAGGCACGTAGCGGTTGCGCCGTCGGCTCATCGGCGGGATCAGGGAATACGGGCTCATCCGGAGCCGTAATTAAAGCCGGCGGTGACGATTGGGTGACATACCAGGGCCGAGGAGTTTGCCGTTCAGCAACGACGGTAAGTGGAATCCGCACCCTCTGAATTTGACGGCTTTTCAGCACCACCCCGGCAGCCAGCCAGTAGCCGCCCACCACCACCGCTAGGATGAAGACAAAGTAAACGAGTCGGCGCATGAAATCAGGCCGAAGTCATGACTTTTTTGGCCGCGAACGCCTCAATCGCCGGCTTCCTGGAGGCGTACCTCCTTGCACCAACGTCCATCGGTGATCAACTCTTCCGGCGAATAGTCGGTGTAAAAGCCGCATTTTTTCGACTTGACGTCAAGAAGACTGCAAAGAGAGACGATTTCGATCTGATCGCTAAGGCTGGTTTCGCCATTGGCCTCGCTGACGGCGAGACAAAGCCGGATCAGGAGCTCCGCCGACGCCTGCCTGTCTTTCACCGTCTCGAAAACAGCTTGCAATGCCTTGCCGTGACCTGCTTTCGGAGTGCTCAAGATAGCGTCGGTAAACTCATTGAACAGATCGATTCCCTCATGGGGGTCAAAGAATTTCAATGCCTCCAGGGTTTGCAGCAGCTGATCGACACGGACGCGTTGGCTGAACGAGACGTTGCCGTCAGCGGTGGCGACAAGTGCGCAAGCGGCCATGCACCCTTTCAGGAATGGGCGGTTTTTGTGCCGCTCCATCTGTTCCCGATAGTTATGAGTGAGATTATGGAGGAAGCTTGTCATAGGTTTTTGCCGCCGGTAGCCAAGCCGAGTATCCCGTGCTGTCATTGCCACGTCAACGCAGTCTTGCCGACCTTGCTGACTGGCCGCCGTTGCGGATCACGCAATGGGAAACCAATAAACGAAACATTCCGTGGATCGCTTTTCAGTCCTTGGTATTGAACCTGCCAGGTATCATTCCAGATGACAAGATGCCGTCAAAGTTCCGGCCCGGAAATATTCAACCCCCGTAACCGGCCTGGAAAGAAAGTAACAATTTAAATGCTACGGTTTTTGCTTTCCCATAGATCGTGGTGGCTATATATTCAATACACTAGTGATGGCAAAATAGAGACCCTACCGTTTCTATTCTTGCCGCCGAGGTCTTTTCCCGTCACGTTTACGGATGGTGCTTCCTAGAGCCAATTTTGATAACCGGCGTGAGCGCACACAGCATCTATCCTTGAATGGACAAACTGGCCTTAATTCCGCATGAGCGCCGTTACACCTGTCATCAACCGCCATGAAACATGAACAAAGTCGTTCAACTCTTTCCCGACAATAAAATCACAAAGCAGGAGCGCTATGATCTAGCGCTGGCGGCAGCCGAGATGGGCTGGAGAGTGGCGTTTGAATGCAACGATTCTGGCCACGAATACGCATTGATTTTTGTACGTTCGGCGGGAATAGCGGCTTACGGTATCAAGAAAAAGGGCCAAAAATGGATCG
>DASCPW010000096.1:0-4581 GCA_036012725.1 Rhodospirillales bacterium | reverse complement strand
AGAAGTCGAGAAGGTGTAAGAGTTTAAGCATGAAAGTAGCGGACGGTCCCCACTCACTAGGCGGCGTAGGATTTTTCCTCGATCGGGCGTGAGCCCAAGAGTTAGTTAATGCCGCGTTTCAGTGCCGCGCGCTTGTCGTTGCTGAAATATACGGCGCGGGCCAGTTTGATAAAGGCAGGACCGAAATCCCTGGCCCATTCACATTCCCTGATATTGTCTTCGATCCGCCAGATGCGGATGTTGATTTTCTTTAACTCTGCTGTCACTTTGTCGAGTTGCGGCGAGAGCGCAATGGCGCCATCGCGGGCCTCGGCAAGGGTCTCCAAATCGGCGCCGACATTTTTCAGCTTGTCCGGATCGTCCATGTGCTCCAACTTGATTTCGAGGATGGTGATCCTGTCGATCAGTTTGCCTGGGGCGATCTCAACGGAAATGGCTGAAAGCATTTTGTCACCGCTAAAGGGGGTCAATTCGCGCGTTCCAAAACTGTTTGTCAGGCAACGATAACACAGACTGCTGTTCACGGTCATTAAACGGTGGCTTTCCGCTGGCGATGAGGGAAACATGAAGAGAATAGGTTTGGTTTCGACAATATTCGTGGCTTCGGCCGCCTTTTTTGCTGTTGTCATGGCGTGCGAGGCGCTTTCGGCCGAAAAACGGCTGCCTTCGGATAGCCAACAGATCCAACTTTCCTTCGCGCCGCTGGTCCGCAAGGTGGCTCCGGCGGTGGTCAACATCTACACCCGCAAAGTCGTTCGCAGCCGTCAGTTCGCCCCTCTTTTCGACGACCCGTTCTTTCGCCGCTTCTTTGGCGGCCAGCTCAACCTTGGCCGGCCTCGCGAGCAGGTCCAAATTCCCTTGGTTCCGGAGTCATTATTCGTTCCAGGGGGCTCATCATCACCAATCAGCACGTTATCGAGGGGGCCGATCAAATCACCGTGGTTCTTGCCGACCGGCGCGAGTTCGAAGCCGAGGTTGTCGGTACCGATAAGCGTGTTGACCTTGCTCTTCTACGCGTCGATACCAAGGGCGAGGCACTGCCTTTCCTGGGGCTTCGCGATTCGGACGAACTGGAGGTAGGTGATCTGGTTATCGCCATAGGCAATCCCTTCGGCGTCGGCCAGACGGTGACCAGCGGCATCGTCTCGGCCTTGGCCCGCACCCGGGCCGGTATTTCGAACTTCGGTTCATTTATCCAGACCGACGCCGCCATCAATCCTGGCAATTCCGGCGGCGCCCTGGTCGGCATGGACGGCAAGCTGGTTGGTATCAATACGGCTATTTTTTCGAAAAGCGGCGGTTCACTTGGCATCGGTTTCGCCATCCCGGCCAACATGGTCCGTTCGGTCATCGCCGGCGTTACCAATGGTGGGCGTTTGGTCCGCCTCTGGCTGGGGGCTTCGGGGCAGCTGGTGACGGCGGATTTGGCGACATCGCTGAACATGTCCCACCCGGCCGGCGTTCTGATAAACGAAATCCATCCCCGCGGTGCCGCCGCAAACGCCGGGCTCAAGGTCGGCGACGTGATCTTGTCCATCAACGACAAAGAGGTTAATGACCCACAGGCATTGAAGTTCCGCATTGCCACCCTGGTCGTCGGCGAGACGGCAAAAATCGGTATCTGGCGTCAAGATCGGAAGATGTCGTTTACCATTAACCTTACCACCCCGCCCGATGTCCCACCGCGCGAAACCACGGAACTCAGCGGCTCGCATCCCCTCGCCGGGGCGACGGTGGCCAACATGTCGCCGGCGTTCGCCGACGAACTGGGGCTGGATACGTTCGATGATGGGGTGATGATTCTGCAGATTCACCGGGGCTCTAGCGCTAGACGACTCCGCTTCCAGGCCGGCGATATGTTGTTGGCGGTCAACGGCAAGGCTGTCACCTCGGTGCGCCGGCTCAAGGAGTTGATAACCGAGCAGGTCAACCGCTGGCACATCACCCTTAAGCGCAACGGCAAACAACTGACGCTGGTCATCAATCGTTGAGCACTCTTTTCGAAACGCAGGCACCCAGGCCGCTGGCCGATCGCCTGCGTCCACAATCCATGGGCAAGGTGGTCGGACAGGACCATCTGCTCGCCGCCGACGCCCCCATTGGCCGGATGCTGGCTACGGGCAAGCTCACTTCCATCATCCTTTGGGGGCCGCCGGGGTCGGGTAAGACAACCATCGCCCGGCTGTTGGCCGAACAGACCGAGCTTACGTTCGAACCCATGTCGGCGGTTTTTTCCGGCGTCAACGATCTGCGCAAGGTCTTCAAGGCGGCAAGGGAGCGCCGCCAGGCAGGGCGGGGAACGCTATTGTTCATTGACGAGATCCACCGCTTCAACCGTGCCCAACAGGATGGTTTCCTGCCTTGCGTCGAAGATGGAACAGTAATTCTGGTCGGGGCCACCACCGAAAATCCGTCCTTCGAATTGAACGCTCCGTTGCTGTCGCGATGCCAAGTGCTGGTGTTGCGGCGCCTCGACGATAAGGCCCTGGAGGGGCTTCTCGAACGGGCGGCGGCGGAAATGGGCAAAAGCCTGCCCGTCGATGCCGATGCCCGCGCCGCTCTGTGCGCCATGGCCGATGGCGACGGACGCTATCTGCTCAATATGGCCGAGGCCCTTGCCGAACTGCCTTCCTCTCCGACCCTCGACGGCGCCGCGCTTGCCAAGGCGGTGCAAAAGCGGATGCCTATTTACGATAAATCCCAGGATGGTCACTACAACCTCATCAGCGCCCTGCATAAGGCCTTGCGCGGCTCCGACGCGGACGCCTCGCTTTATTGGTTGGCGCGAATGATTTCCGGCGGCGAGGACCCCCATTATATCGCCAGGCGTTTGGTGCGGTTCTCCTCGGAAGATGTCGGCTTGGCCGATCCGGGCGCCATGGGCCAGGCGCTTGACGCTTGGCGGGCCTATGAGCGTTTGGGTTCGCCGGAAGGGGATCTGGCCTTGGTTCAATGCGTCATCTATCTGGCGACGGCGCCGAAGTCCAACGCCGCTAACCTGGCCAGAAAGGCATCCATGCAAGCGGCTAGGGAGAGCGGTTCCCTGATGCCTCCGAAACACATGCTCAACGCGCCGACAGGGCTGATGAATAATCTCGGCTACGGTGCCGGTTATGAGTACGACCACGATGCCGAGGAAGGTTTTTCCGGCCAGGACTATTTCCCCGAAGGCATGGCTCGGCGCCGCTTTTACTCCCCCGGAGACAGGGGATTCGAGCGTGAAATCGCCAAAAGGCTAGCCTACTGGGATAAACTGCGGGAGAAAAAAAATTGAGCGCCAAGCCTCTCCTTTCCGCCGCCGCGGAGGGAGGCGAGCTGATCGAGGTCGCTGCCACCGAGGCCGGCATGCGGCTGGATCGCTGGTTCAAGCGCCATTTCCCGCAAGTGACCCACGGCCGTTTGCAAAAATGGCTGCGCACCGGCCAGGTTCGCATCGACGCCAGGCGGGCGAAATCGGGCACCCGTCTGGCGGCCGGACAAAGGTTGCGCGTGCCGCCGATGAGTGGAGTACGGGAGCTTCCGGCGAAGGCGCCAGCATCCCTGAAGAAGGCTAACGCCGCCGAAGCGGATTTTCTCCTCAACCAGGTTCTTCACAAGGACGACCATGTCATCGCCATCAACAAGCCGCCGGGGCTGGCGGTTCAAGGCGGAACCAAGACCCACCGCCATGTCGATGCCATGCTCGATTGTCTGCGTTTCGGGTCGGCCGAGCGTCCCCGGCTGGTCCATAGGCTGGACAAGGACACTTCCGGCGTTTTGCTGTTGGCCCGGACCGCCGCCGCCGCCGCCAAACTGACTTCCGCCTTTCGCTCGAAGGAGGCCAGGAAGCTTTACTGGGCGGTGGTGGTGGGGGTGCCCCGGCCCGCCGAGGGGACTGTCGATTTGAGCTTGTCCAAGCGTGCCGGCAAGCAGGGCGAGCGCATGGCAGGCGGTGGCGGCAAAAAGGCCGTCACCTTCTACCGGGTCGTCGAAAGGGCGGGAAGAAAGGCGGCGTGGCTGGCGCTGGAGCCCAGGACCGGGCGTACCCACCAGCTCCGCGTTCATGCCCTGGCCCTGAAAACGCCCATCCTGGGCGATGGCAAGTATGGCGGCAGGGCCGCTTTTCTCGCCGCCGAGGGGGTTAGCCGGCGGTTGCACCTGCACGCCCGCGCCATTCGCATTCCCCATCCGGCGGAGGGGCATTTGCAAGTGGCGGCGCCGCTGCCCGAGCACATGCAAGCGACTTGGCGTTATTTCAGCTTTGAGGCGAAAGGCGAAGATGATCCCTTCGCCGGCTTCGCAGTGCAGAAAAAGGTTCTCCGGCAAATAAAATGAAATTGCGGGGGTTCTAAGGGATGGGGTGCTGAAACCGGGAGAATCGGCCTTCTAAGGCCATGATCTCCGCTTTCAGGATATAAAACCGGAACGTCAGTTAAAGGCCAATTAGCGGACGCACAAGGAAGCCTTGCGGTGGGTCCGGTGATGACCCGAAGCGGAAGTTGACGCAGGACTATTCCCTCAAGCGCCTCCTTCAGGATCAGCTTGTCCAGTGTCAGATCTGATATGGCTCGTCGCAGGCGGACATTCTCTTTTACAAGGTCC
>DASCPW010000095.1:0-5723 GCA_036012725.1 Rhodospirillales bacterium | reverse complement strand
CATGGGCAAGCCCTTGATTATGGGACGCAAGACCTTTGAATCCATTGGCAAGCCCCTGCCCGGACGGACCAACATCATTATCACCCGCAACAGGTTCTACCAGAAAGAAGAAATCCACGTGGTTGATGGCCTGGAAAGTGCTCTGTATGTTGCCAAGGCCGTTGCCGTGATGGAAAAAGTTAATGAGATCATGGTCATCGGCGGGTCGCGGATTTACGAAATGTTTCTGCCAACAGCAGATCGTTTGTATGTGACCGAAGTTCACAGGGAAGTACGTGGCGACGTTTTTTTTCCCAACTTCGACCGTACGGCATGGAGGGAAACCTCGCGCCAATACCACCAGGGCGAAGAACCGGACAGGGATACGCCCCCATACAGTTTTGTCATCCTTGACCGGAAAGTGCCCTAGCCCGAACCCTATTGAGGGGTTGAGCCATTCTGTCTGGTTGATTACTGGATCATGATCCGGGGTGCCTCGGATTGGAGCCTTTGTAAAGTGAGGCCGATCTTTTCCCAGGTTTTCTCGGCGATGGCGCGGTAGGCCTTGGCGTGGTCGCTGTCTGGTTTGGAAACAGTGATGGGGTGGCCGCCGTCGGAAGTCTCGCGGATGACGATGTCCAACGGGATCTCGCCCAGAAAATCCATGCCTGTCCGCGCCGCTTCCTGGCGCGCCCCGCCGTGGCTGAAAATTTCCGAGCGTTCGCCGCAATGGGGGCAGCGGAAATAGCTCATGTTCTCGACGATGCCAAACACCGGCACGTCCACCTTGCGGAACATGTTCAGGCCCTTGCGGGCATCGGCAAGGGCGATGTCCTGGGGGGTCGAGACGATGATGGCGCCGGTCAAGGGGACTTGCTGGGCGAGGGTCAACTGGATGTCGCCGGTGCCCGGCGGCATGTCGACGATGAGCACATCAAGCTCGCCCCAGTTGACATCGCGCATCAACTGTTGCAACGCCGACTGGGCCATCGGCCCGCGCCAGATTACGGGAGTCTCGTCATCGATCAGGAAACCCATGGACATGCATTTGACCCCGTAGTTTTCCATTGGGTCGAGGTTCTGCCCGTCGGTCAATTCGGGTTGCCCGGAAATCCCCAACATGCGCGGAATTGACGGACCATAAATATCGGCGTCGAGAAGGCCGGTCTTATGCCCGGCGGCGGCCAGGGCCAAAGCCAGGTTGACAGCCGTCGTCGACTTGCCGACCCCGCCCTTGCCAGAGGCAATGGCGACGATGGATTTGACGTCCGGCAGCAAGGGGGCGGCGTTTCCGCCCGGAGGCGCGTTCGTTTTTCCCTCGTCCGGCGCGCCGTCGCCGGCGGCCAGTTCGGCGGTCAGCACCACGGTTGCAGAAATGACGCCGGGGAGCGCGTGAACGGTCTTTTCCGCCTCGTGGCGCAAAGGTTCCATGCTGGCTCCGCGTTCGGGGTCGACCTGGATGGCGAAAGCGACGTGGCCGTCCTTTATTCGCAGGCCCGAGACCATGTCCAGGCTAACGATATCTTTGCCGCGGTCCGGATCCAAAACTTCTTTTAGCGCCTCGAGGACCTGCTGCTCGGTGACTTGCGTCATACTGGAATACTCCCTTGAATTAAGCCAAAATCATGCGGGTGTTTTGGACGCAAAGCACATTGCACGGCCCGTCAAGCTGCCCTATATAATAAAATCGTTCAATTTTACCAATTAACATTAGAAGCACAAATTGCAAGGGGCGGTCCTTCACAAGGATATCCCGGGGACATTAAAAAGGAATACATCACTATGGCGTGGACTCCACAAGGCGGCAGCGGGCAGGGGCCCTGGGGTAGCGGATCGGCAGGCGGTCCGCGGCCGCCGGACATTGAAGAGATGTTGCGTCGCGGCCAAGACCGATTCAAAAGCTTCGTACCGGGGGGCGGCGGTAGAAAGCGTGGCTTGATACTTGTTGTCATGGTGGTGGTCGGCTTCTGGCTGGCCAGTGGGTTCTATCGCGTCCAGCCGGAAGAGCAGGGAGTGGCGCTGATTTTCGGCAAATGGGTGGCGACGACTGATCCTGGGTTGAGATACAACCTGCCGGCGCCCATCGGCACCGTTTATAAGCCAAAGGTGACCCGTGAGAATCTGACTAACGTCGGTTTCCGTACAGGCTTGCAGGCGACTCAGGGCGGGGCGAAACGTCGGAGCGATTCGAGGCTTGACGTCTCCGAGGAAAGCCTAATGCTCACCGGCGACGAGAACATCATCGATGTCCAGTTCGTCACCTTTTGGGTGATCAAGAATGCCGGCGAATTCCTCTTTCACATCCGCAATCCTACAAGGACCGTCAAGGACGCATCGGAAAGCGCCATGCGCGAGCTGATCGGCAAATCGGGCTTCGAGTTCGTTCGCACCAAGGGGCGAGTTAGGGTTCAGGATGAAGCCAAAATTCTGATCCAGAGTATCCTCGATGATTACGGCTCCGGAATCCTGGTCACCCGGGTACAGTTGCAGAAGATCGATCCTCCCGGTCGCGTACTCGACTCGTTTCGGGACGTCCAGGCGGCGCGCGCCGACAAGGAGCGTGCCGTCAACGAGGCCCACGCCTACCGCAACGAGGTCGTCCAGAGGGCCGAAGGCGAGGCCCAGAAGATCGTCAAGGAAGCCGAAGGTTACAAGGAGCAGAAAATCGCCATCGCGATCGGTGAATCGCAACGCTTTCTCTCTGTCTACAAAGAGTACCTGCGGGATAAAGACGTGACAAAACGCCGCCTTTACCTGGAAACCATGAAATCGGTAATGCGTGGCATGGACAAGGTGCTGATCGATGACCAGGCGGGCGGCAGTGGTGTCGTTCCTTACCTGCCCCTGCGGGAACTTGGCAAGAGCGGCGGGGAGGCAAGCAAATGAGTAAAATATTCCTTGCCGTGATCGGCTTGGTCGTCGTCGTCCTCGGCGTGGTCGCCGTCGGGGCGGTATTTGCGGTCCATCAGGCGGAGCGGGTTCTGGTTTTGCAGTTCGGCAACCCCGTACGCGTGGTGGATGATCCCGGCCTTCATTTCAAAATGCCCTTCGTGCAGAACGTTGTTGCTTTCGACAAACGGGTCCTCGACTTCGACGCCAAGGCCGAGGAAGTGCCGACCAGCGATCAGAAACAATTGGTGGTCGACGCCTTTGCCCGTTACCAGATCAAGGATCCCCTGAAGTTTTACCAGACGGTGAACAACGAACGCGGCATGAAAATCCGCTTGGGCAACCTCATCAACGCCAACGTTCGCGCCGTTTTCGGTGAAGTCACCTTGGCCACCCTTCTAACGGCGGATCGGGGCAAGCTCATCCGCAACATCGCTGATCGGGTCAAACTGCAAGGCAAGGCTTTTGGCATTGAAGTCATCGATGTAAGGCTGAAACGGGTCGATCTTCCGGAATCAAACAGCCAGGCGATTTTCCGCCGCATGCAGACCCAACGCGAGCAGGAGGCCCGCCAGATACGCGCCGAGGGGCAGAAAGATGCGAAACGCATCCGCGCCGAAGCCGACAAACAGCGCACGATCATCCAGGCCAACGCCAAGAAGAAAGGAGATATCCTGCGGGGCGATGGCGAGGCCAAGGCGCAAAATACTTATAACGCCGCCTACGGCCAGGACCGCGAATTTTTTGATTTTTGGGTTTCCATGAACGCACTCAGTGAAGGGCTTTCTTCCGACTCGACGCGTTATATCGGTCCGCCGGATGGTGATTTTTTCCGATTTTTCAGTGACAGCAGCGGCAGTTCCAAAAAAAAGCAACCGGGTCGCTGAGCCGAGATGAGGGGCCACCGGCGGCGCCGTGGCGTTCAAGGCGCGCCGACGGCGTTCTCAGTGGCGGGCCGCGCGGCGACATCCGCCGCCGAGATCGACGGAGGCGACCATGACCGATCTCATGACCGCGCTGGCATTGGCAATCACCATCGAAGGGGCCCTTTACGCCTTTTTTCCCGACGCCATGAAAAGGATGATGTTGACTGTGCTGGCGCAGCCTCAGAGCACCTTGCGGACCGCCGGACTGACGGCGTTGGTCATCGGCGTCGGAATCATTTGGCTGATCCGCGGGTAATCACACTATTGTGTTCGCGGCGGGGCCTTAGTTCCAACACATTATTACTCCATACGGCCCCACGAACGTTCCGCTCCGGTCCTTGACAATGGGGCGGTGATGACTAAATCCCGTGTGGTTTGAAAAACCTGAAATATGTGGAGAATCTTGAAGTGAATCACCCGAACTTTGGAGCGGCCCGTGCCCAGCGGTTGAATGCGGCTTCCAGCTGCTCATGGGCTGCCTGGCTGGCGGCTGTTTTCATCGCCTTTGGTTTCACCATCGCCTCGGTGGCGGCCAACGCCAAGGCGGCGCCGGATAGTTTCGCCGACCTGGCGAAAGAACTCCTTCCCGCCGTGGTCAATATTTCCACCGCCCAGACGATCGAAGGCCGCGACGGACCGCAAATTCCCCAATTCCCTCCCGGCTCGCCTTTCGAGGAATTCTTTAAAGAGTTTTTTGAGCGCAATCGCCCGCAACAACGTCAACGTCGGATCACCGCTTTGGGGTCGGGGTTCATCGTTGAATCCAATAGCCAGGGCGAAAGTTATGTGGTGACCAACAACCACGTGATCGCGGAAGCCGACAAAATCACCGTTATTCTTCATGACGGTATTCGGCTCGAGGCGGAACTAATCGGCCGCGACCCGAGGACTGATCTCGCCGTTCTGAAAGTGAAGTCGAAGAACAAGCTCAAAACCATAAGTTTCGGGGATTCGGATACAGCACGGGTCGGCGATTGGGTGATTGCCATAGGCAATCCTTTCGGCTTGGGCGGCACCGTCACCGCCGGCATCATCTCGGCCCATCACCGCGATATCAATTCCGGCCCCTATGATGACTTCATTCAGACCGATGCTTCCATCAACCGCGGCAATTCGGGTGGGCCGATGTTCAATATCAAAGGCGAGGTCATCGGTATCAATTCGGCCATTTACTCGCCCTCGGGGGGCAGTGTCGGCATCGGTTTTGCCATTCCATCCTCGACGGCCCGACAGATCATCTCTCAATTGATCAAGCACGGACTTGTACGCCGGGGCTGGCTTGGTGTGCGCATCCAGACGGTAAACAGCGAGATCGCCGAGACTCTTGGCCTGGAAAAGGCCGAGGGAGCCTTGGTTGCCAACGTCATAGAGGATGGCCCCGCCGAGAAGGCGACAATCCAGGCCGGCGACGTCATCCTCGAATTCGACGGCAAACCCATATCCAAGATGCGCGGGTTGCCCCGCCTCGTCGCCGGTACGGAAATCGACAAAGAAGTCTCGGTGGTAATCTGGCGAGACAGCAAAAAGGTACGCCTCCAAGTCACCGTTGGAAAACTCGAGGAAAGCAGTCCGCAAGTGGCGGCCCGATCAGGCGGCGGGGCGAAGGAAAACAAACTGACGGTCAAACAATTGGGTCTGACCATGTCATCTGTAACGAACCGCCTGCGCGACCAATACAAGCTGGGCAAGGGTACGGCGGGGGTTGTCGTGACCTCGGTTGAAGAGGGCGGAGTCGCCGCCGGCAAAGGCATCCGTCCCGGTGATCTCATCGTCGAGGTGAGCCAGCGGAAGGTGAGTCAGCCGGTGCAGGTCGTTTCGCGGATTGATGAGGCCCGCAAGTCGGGCCGTAAGTCGGTGCTTTTTTTGGTGGAGGGACAGGGGGGGCTGCGCTTCATCGCCCTTCGTATCGATCAGGGCTGATAGGTAAAT
>DASCPW010000094.1:0-26963 GCA_036012725.1 Rhodospirillales bacterium | reverse complement strand
CGGCCTGTCCAGATCCAACAGAGCCTGCAAAAGGCGGTGGATGTGGGTGGCCGGGAACAAGTCCTCGCCGCGGGTCACCAAGCTTACTCCCTGCAAGTGGTCGTCAAGGGTGGCCGCCAGGTGATAGCTTGTCGGCGTATCCTTACGGGCCAGCACCACGTCGCCGAAGATATGCGGTTTTGCGGCAACGGCACCCGCCTCGGCATCGCTCCAGTCCAGCTCTCCGGTTAGCGCCGTTGCTTTCTCCACATCCAGGCGCAAGGCATAAGAGAGACCCGTTTTCACCCGTTCCTCGCGGACCTGCTTGTCGATCCCGCGGCAGGTGCCGGGATAGAGGTGGCCATCGGGGCCATGCGGGGCGTTGCCGGCGGCGGCAATCTCTACACGGATTTCCTTGCGGGTACAAAAACAGGGGTAGAGGACGTCCAAGGCGGCCAATTTATCGAGGGCGGCGGCGTAATCGTTCATATGCTCCGATTGACGCCTGACAGGGCTCTCCCATTGCAGCTCCAACCAGCGAAGGTCTTCATGGATAGCCTTTTCGAAAGCCTGCCGGCAGCGCGTGGCGTCGATATCTTCAATACGCAGCAGAAAACGGCCGCCCGCTTGCTTGGCCGCCCTGGCGGCGAATAACGCTGCCAGGGCGTGACCCAGATGCAGATGACCAGTGGGGCTTGGCGCGAAGCGGGTGATGAGGTTGGCCAGCGGCATGGTGCGAGAATAGCACGGCGCGGGTCTATTCAAATTAACCACTCAGCTTTTATTGGCGTGAAGTATCCGCAAGCGAGTATGAATAGGTCCATGTGTGGCGTCGCCGCCATATTCGCCTATGGAGCCAACGCGCCGGGAGTCGACGGCAGAGAACTTGCCGTTATGGGCAATGCGATGCGTGCCCGCGGCCCTGATGGCGAGGGGCTTTGGCTTGCTGGCGACGGCCGTGCCGGCATGGCGCATCGGCGGTTGGCCATTATCGATCTTTCCGACGCCGCGGCCCAGCCCATGCAATTGGACAGCGGCCGCTACCGTATTTCCTATAACGGCGAGATCTACAATTTTCCCGCCTTGCGCCGGCAACTGGAAGACAAAGGTCACCGCTTTACCACCGAATCGGACACGGAAGTGCTGTTGCGCCTCTATCAGGAAGAGGGGGCCGGGATGGTGCGTCGTTTGCGCGGCATGTACGCCTTCGCGCTTTGGGACGAGGAACGCCGCGGGCTGCTCTTGGCCCGCGATCCCTTCGGGGTCAAACCCCTTTATTATGCCGACGATGGCTCGACACTGCGCGCCGCCTCGCAAGTCAAGGCGCTGACGGCGGGTGGCGGCGCCGGCAAGGGTGCCGACGCGGCCGGGCATGTGGGCTTCTTCCTGTTCGGTTACCTGCCCGAGCCGCACACCCTCTTTGCCGATATCCGTGCCCTGCCGGCGGGCTCGACTCTGTGGATCGACGAATGTGGCGGGCGGCGTCTAGAGCATTTTTTCGATCCCTCCGCCGTTCTCGCCGAGACCGACGCCACCAGTGCCGGCGCCGGTGATTTGCGCGACGTCCTCAAGGACAGCGTCAGCCATCATCTCATCGCCGACGTTCCGGTCGGCATCTTCCTCTCCTCGGGGTTGGATTCGGCGACCATTACCGCCCTTGCCTCGGAAACACGCGGTGATGGACTCGAAACCTTGACCTTGGCCTTCGAAGAGTACCGGGGCGGCGCTAGGGACGAGGCGCCGCTGGCCGAAGAAGTTGCCCGCGTCTTTGCCAGCCGCCACAAAACCGAATGGGTGGCGGGGATGGAATTCCACCACGACCTTGGCGATATGCTAAAAGCCATGGACCAGCCCACAATTGATGGCGTCAATGTCTACTTCGTTGCCAAGACGGCCGCCAGCATGGGCCTCAAGGTGGCCCTTTCGGGTCTTGGCGGCGACGAAATTTTTTGCGGTTACGACAGTTTCCGCCAGATCCCCAAGCTGGTGTCTATATTGGGGTCCCTGCCGGGGCGGAGCGCCTTCGCTCCGGCCTGGCGTGCTGTCACCGCACCTTTCGCCGGGCGTCTGTTGCCGCCCAAGGTCGCCGGATTGTTGGAACTGGGTAGCCGCTACGGTGACGCTTACCTTTTGCGCCGCGGTCTTTTCCTGCCCTGGGAACTGCCGCAAGTGCTGGATGCCGACATGGCGCGCGATGGCTGGCGGCAGCTGGAACCCCTTATCAGACTCGATGACTGCCAAAAGGCCATTACCGAACCACGGCGCAAGGTGGCGGCGATGGAGGCGGTTTGGTACATGCGCAACCAGTTGCTGCGTGACGCCGATTGGGCCGGCATGGCGCATGGCGTGGAAATCCGCGTGCCTTTCGTCGACGAGACTCTGTTCCGCCGGCTGGCCCCGGTGATCGGCCGGCCGGGCGGCCCCGACAAGCGGGCGATGGCGGCGACCCCGGCCCGGCCTTTGCCGGCAGCCCTGTTCAATCGTCCGAAAACCGGCTTCGACGTGCCCTTCCGCGACTGGTTGTGGGGCGGTGGGGCAAGTGGCTCTGGCGGCGAAAGAGGCTTGCGCGGCTGGGCAAGAAAGGTTTATGCGGCGGCGTGGGCTGACGCCGGCCAATCTTAAAAATTTTCTAGCCTGATGATTTCGGAGCCGTCGAAAACAACAGTTTCTTGAAATAGGCGATGGTTATCTCCAAGCCGTCTTGCAGTTTGATGGCCGGGCACCATTCCAGTTTCTCCTTGGCGAGACGGATATCTGGGCAACGCTGGATGGGGTCGTCCTCTGGCAGGGGTGCTTCTTCGAGGGACGACCGGGAGCCGGTCAGGCGGAGCACCGTCTCGGCCAGTTGGCGAATCGAGAATTCCTCCGGATTGCCCAGGTTCACCGGCCCGGTGATGCCATCCGGCGCCTCCATCAGGCGGACCAAGCCATCCACCAGGTCGTCGACGTAACAGAAAGATCGCGTTTGCGAGCCGTCGCCGTAAAGGGTGAGCGGCTCGCCGTTCAGGGCCCGGACGATGAAGTTGGAAACCACCCGCCCGTCGTCGGGCCGCATGCGCGGACCGTAAGTGTTGAAGATTCGCGCGATGCGGATGTTGAGGCCGTGTTGGCGCTGGTAATCGAAGAACATGGTTTCGGCGCAGCGTTTGCCCTCGTCGTAACAGGCGCGCGGGCCGATGGGGTTAACGTTGCCCCGATAGGTTTCCGGTTGCGGGTGAACTGCCGGGTCGCCGTAGACCTCGCTGGTCGAGGCCTGGAGAATTTTGGCGCTGGTGCGTTTGGCCAGACCCAGCATATTGATGGCGCCGTGGACGCTGGTCTTGGTGGTCTGAACGGGGTCGTACTGGTAGTGGATGGGCGAGGCCGGACAAGCCAAGTTGTAGATTTCATCCACCTCCACGTAGAGCGAGAAAGTGATGTCGTGCCGCAAGAGTTCGAAATGCGGCTCATCTAGCAGGTGGATAATATTGTTCTTGTCTCCGGTGAAGAAGTTGTCGACGCAGAGAAGGTCATGACCAAGGGCAAGCAACTTCTCGCATAGGTGCACACCGAGAAAACCGGCTCCTCCCGTCACCAAGACACGTTTAGCCATGTTCGTGGGATCCTTGCACATCAAGCAACAGCGCGGCGAACCTACCATTGCCGGGAGGGGCTACCAAGGTCAAATGTTAGGTATGCAAGAACCGCTGGCTGTCGTTTTCCAGCACCAGGCAGGTTAGGCGGCCGGTACGGAAAGCGCCGGTATCGATGCCGATGCGGTTGCCGCGGACCTCGGGTAGGGGGCGGATGGAATGGCCGTGGACGACCATCGGGCCGAAGTCTATACCTGAATCCAGGAATTTTCCGCGAATCCACATCAGGTCGAACTCATCTTGATCGTCGATGGGAACGCCGGGCATCAGGCCAGCGTGAACGAACAAATAATCGCCTTCCAAATGCGATGTCTTCAGGCCCTGGTAGAAGTTCAGATGGTTCCTGGGGAGCATGCTTAAAAAGTCACGGCGCGCCTCTGCCAGGTCTTGGGGAAAAGGGTGGCCGCGTAAGTCAACGCCGTAGCTCAGCAGGGTAGCCTTGCCGCCGTTAATCATCCATGAATTGCCCAAAGAGCCATCGTCGACGAAATGTAGGAGAAAGTCCTCGTGGTTGCCTTTCAGGTGGACGGTCTCAAACCCTTTTGGCGTTTCGCTGATTACGGTTTCGGTGACGGCAAAGGAATCGGCGCCACGGTCGATGTAATCACCTAGATAAATCAATATCTTACGCAGCTCCGCCGCGCTCTCGGCATCGTCGCGGATGCGGTCGAGCAAAGGGGCCAGAAGATCGGCGCGGCCATGGATATCGCCGACGGCGTAAATACGGCTGCCTTCGGGGGCCCGCGGCGGTTTGTTGAAACCGCCGCCGTTCGAGGCCAAGCCGGAGTTTTCTTGTTGGCGCGCCATTCAGGTGTCCCGCTGCCCAAAAGCAACCTTGCAAGACCGTCGTCGGGGTACAATTTGGCTGACCTGGGCCTCAATATATGGCATCTATTCGAGTATCATATGTAAACGCCGGGACACCAGGAATATGATGAGTCCTGGCGTGATCAAGGCGATGTTCCGGCCGCCGCTGCGCCGGTTCGGTGTCCGCGAGATTATGGTCGGACGTTTAAGTCTGGTTAACGGTTTGTCCCTTACGTTTACTGGTAAGATTGTACTAGGCGAAAACTCAGCAGGTTAACGATGGCCGAAACCGGTAGCGCCGTGGCAACGGCTGGCCATGAAACGGTCGAGAATCTGATCGCCAAGGATATCCGCAGGCGGGAACTGTTGCGGTTGAAACGGCGGATGGAGCGCAGCGCAAGCGAAGAAGAGGAAATGGAATAAACGCCTTTATCTTTTAAGAAGGCGGAGAATTCATGACAAAAGTCACCGCTTCCCCCGTTGTCGTTGTCGAGGACCTGGCTAAACGTTTCGGCGAGGCCTGGGCCGTCGAGAAAATCTCTTTTGAAGTTCCTCCTTTGTCAACGACGGCACTCGTCGGCGGCAATGGCGCCGGCAAGACGACGACACTATCCATTTTATTGGGCTTGCTTTTGCCGACTTCGGGTACGGTCAGTGTGTTTGGCGAGAATATTCTCCGGCACCGCCATCGGGTTCTTGGGCGGATGAACTTCTCGTCTCCTTATGTGGACCTGCCGCGTCGTCTGAGCGTCGCCGAGAACCTGACCGTCTATGCCCATCTCTATGGCCTTGACCGAATAGCGGAACGGCTGCGGGCGCTCGCCCGGGACCTGGAAATCACCCCATTCCTCAACCGGCCGACGGGTGAACTTTCGGCCGGCCAAAAAACGCGGGTGGCGCTGGCCAAGGCGCTCCTCAACAGGCCTCGCTTGTTGCTGCTCGACGAGCCGACCGCGTCCCTCGATCCCGAAACCGCCGACTGGGTGCGCGCTTACCTGGAAAGCTGGCGGCGGCGCACCGGGGCGACCATCATTTTGGCTTCGCACAACATGGCCGAGGTTGAGCGGCTTTGCGATCATATCATGTTCATGCGTGATGGCCGTATTGTCGAGCGGGGAACGCCGGCGGAACTAATTGGACGCCGTGGAAAAGATAACCTGGAAGAGGTGTTCCTTAGCATCGCCCGCAAGCCGGGAGGCGCCGGGGAAGGCTTCTCGGCGGTGGCGCGGTGAGCGGCGCATTGGACATCATCGCCGCCCGCGAAGTATTCTCATGGCGGCGGGTCGCGGCTCTGTTGCTCAGGCATCTTTATGTATTGCGGCGGTCATGGCCGCGGCTGCTTGAGCTCGCCTATTGGCCGACGATCCAAATGCTGCTGTGGGGGTTCATCACCACTTTCTTCCTCGAGCACTCGACATGGGTGGCGCAAGCGGCGGCGGTCCTGATCAGCGCGGTCCTGCTCTGGGACGTGCTGTTCCGGTCCAACCTTGGGGTCGCTCTTTCGTTCATCGAGGAAATATGGTCGCGCAACCTGGGTCAGCTATTCGTCAGCCCCTTGCGTCCTTGCGAGTTGGTTTCCTCGCTGATGATCATGAGCTTCATCCGCACAATCATCAGCGTCACTCCGGCGGCCTTTTTGGCCATGCCCTTTTATGATGTCTGGGTGTTTCAACTGGGGCCGCCGTTGATCGCCTTTTTCGCCAATCTGCTGATCATGGGTTGGAGCGTCGGACTTGTGGTTTCGGCGCTGGTATTGCGTTTCGGGATGGGGGCGGAATCGCTTTGCTGGCTCGGCATCTTTCTGGTCGGCCCGGTCAGCGGCATCTACTACCCAATCGCCACCCTGCCCGGCTGGTTGCAGCCGGTGGCCTGGGCATTGCCGTCGGCTTATGTTTTCGAGGGCATGCGTGGAGTTCTTTTCGAGCAGGTGTTCCGTGTCGATTTTTTCGGTGCCGCCGTCGCCTTGAACCTGGTCTACCTAGCATTGTCTTGCGCTTTCTTTCTGTTCATGTTTCACACCGCCCGCGAAAGGGGGCTTTTGTTGCAGCAGGGGGAATAGATTTTTTCATTTTATCTGCCTGTACAGGGAAAGCTGCCATCGGCTAGGATCGCCCGTGGGGTCTTCCGCGATAACACCGAGGGGCGGAAATCATGCACCATAAATCAATCTTTTCGGCCGTCGTTCTCATCGGCGTTTTTTGGCTTACCTCCTGTGCTGAATTTCGCCAAGACCCGGTAACGGTGGCGCGCAACCTGGTGAATCGGGCGACGGAGACTGTCGAGCGTTTCAAGGATTTCCCGGAGCTCAAGGAATTCGCCCGGCACATCCCCGGCGCCAAGGCCGTCGTCGTCTTGCCGACGGTGATCAAGGCCGGGTTCTTTGTTGGCGCCGAGGCGGGTAACGGCGTTCTCATCGCCCGCGCCGGCGACGGCAAATGGGGATATCCCGTTTTTTATACCTTGGGTGCCGCCAGCTTCGGCATTCAGGCCGGTCTTCAGGACACCGAGATCGTTCTGGTGATCCGTAGCGACAAGGCCATACGGGCTATTTTAGACCACCAGGGCAAGCTCGGCGCCGATGTCGGCATTACCGTCGGTCTGATCGGCGTGGGCATGGAAGCCTCGACCACCGCCAACTTGGGCACCGATGTACTTGCCTTCGCAAACTCGAAACTTGGCGTTTTCGGCGGCGCTTCCCTGGAAGGCGCGGTTCTGGCACGGCGCAAGGACCTCAACGAAGCCTTCTACGGTGCCGGCGCCACCCCCAACGCCATCGTTTTGGAGAATAAACATTCCAACGGCAAGGCCGATCCGTTGAGAGCCGTTCTTGCCGCCTTTTAAGGGGACGGTTACCCCTAATCCAGCCAAAGGCATGGTTCTGGCTGAGCCAGGCAACAGCCCAGCTGAGAGCCAAGGAAAGGCCGGCTCCGACCACCGTCACCAGGACCGCGGTCAAGCTCGCTGCGGTGCTCGCGGTTGAGCTTGCGGTCCAGGGCGTGGATCAAAGCGCCGATGGCGTTGGTGGGATGCCACCCCGCTCTTACCAACAAGCTGGCCTCACCGACGTAGGCTTCGAGGGCCAAGGCAATAAGCAGCAGGAGCAACGGGTCAAAGCCCTGCTCGCCGCTGGCGATGCCAAAGGTAAACATGAGCGTGAGTGTGAAAGGGAGGAAGCGCCGCGTCAACGCTCATGGACTGTGGCCTTGCCGTCGGCAAAGAGCTTGAGAAAAACCGTCGTTCCGGCCAAGCTTTGCACGGCATCGAACAGGAAAAACTGTTATCCATGTCAATGGCCGTTCAGGGAAGCGGGCTGGCGGCGGCGAAATTTTGGATTGTTGTCATGGCAGATGCGCTCAGTGTCCAACCTATTCCCTACCAAGACCCGGTCGCCGCTTTCGCGCCTTTCGCCGGCGATCCGGTGGCGGCTTTTTTGGACAGCGCCGCCGAAATCGGAGGGCGGGGGCGTTACTCTTACATCGCCGCCGATCCCTTCCGAGTGATCACCGCCGGCGGCGGCGCCAAAATCGACAGTATCGCTACCGCCGGCGATCCGTTTGAATTGTTAAGCCGCGAGATGCGGCGCTACCGCCTGCCGGCGGAAACCGGCCTGCCGCCTTTTCAGACCGGCGCCGTCGGCATCCTGGGCTACGAACTGGGCCGGCACCTGGAGCGATTGCCGAAGCCGGCGCCGAATGACCTGGATTTCCCGGACATGGTGATTGGACTTTACGACACCATCGCCTCTTTCGACGCCAAGGAGAGGCGCGCCTGGGTCATTGCCAGCGACTTTGCCGGCGGCGGCCCGCCGTCCCGGCGCCGGCCCGCCGCCGCCCGCGCCGCCGCTATGGCCGAGCGCATCCTCTCGGCGCCCCCGCTAAACGATGTCGAGTGGACGGCGCGGGGCGCTTGGCGGGCGGAAATAGCCCGATCCGCTTATGAAAGGTCGGTGGCCAAGGTGATCGATTACATTTTTGCCGGCGATATCTTCCAGGCCAATCTGAGCCAGCGGTTCCTAGGGGAAATCCCCGCCGGGCTGCATCCATTCATGCTCTACCGCCGCTTGCGCGCCCTCAGTCCGGCGCCATTCGCCGCTTATCTCGCCTGCGGCGAGGGCGGCGCTGTCGTTTCGGCCTCGCCGGAACGGTTCTTGCGTCTCGGCACCAACGGTGGCGTGGAGACCCGGCCGATCAAGGGAACCCGGCCGCGGGGGCAAACGCCTGAAGAAGACCGCAAGCTGGCAGCCGGCCTTCGGGCCAGCGAAAAGGACCGGGCCGAGAACCTGATGATCGTCGATCTTTTGCGCAACGACCTGTCGCGGGTTTGCATCTTGGGCAGCGTACGGGTCACCGACCTATTCAAGCTGGAGAGTTTCGCCAATGTCCATCACCTGGTCTCGGAGGTGCGCGGGCGGCTGGCGCCGGGCTGTGGCGCGGTGGACCTTCTCGCCGCTACCTTTCCCGGCGGTTCGGTTACCGGCGCGCCCAAGATCCGCGCCATGGAAATCATTACCGAACTGGAGCCGGCGCGGCGCGGCCCCTATTGCGGCTCCATAGCCTGGCTCGGTTTCAACGGCACCATGGAATCCAACATAGTCATTCGCACGGTGACCGTGAAGAACGGCACCGCCGTTGCCCAGGCGGGAGGCGGCATCGTCGCCGATTCCGACCCGGCGGCGGAATACGACGAGGCCATCACCAAGATCGGCGCCCTGTTGGCCTGTCTCGACGGCAAGGGAGCATACTGATGCTGGTCCATCTGAACGGTAGACTGATGGCCGCCTCGGAAGCCCGCATCGATCCCACCGACCGTGGCTTGACCCTGGGCGACGGCCTGTTCGAGACGATTCTCGCCAGGGACGGCGCGTCGCTCCGGCTGGCCGCCCATCTGGCCAGGCTCAAGGCCGGCGCGGCGGTGCTCGGCATGTCGGTGCCAATACCCGAGGCGGCGCTGGCCACCGCCATGGAGGAAACATTGTCAGCCAATGCCATCAGTGACGGCGTTCTCCGCCTGACCCTCACCCGAGGGCCCGCCCGGCGCGGACTGCTACCTCCCGACCGGCTCCGGCCGACGTTGTTGATTACCGCCGAGGCGGCGGACGGCCTGCTGCTTTCGCCGGTCGGCGCGATCATCGCTGTTACCACCCGCCGTAACGAGCATTCGCCGCTAAGCCGCTGCAAATGCATCAACTATCTGGACAATGTCCTCGCCCGCATTGAGGCCGGCAAGCGTGGTGCCGACGAGGCGATTTTATTGAACACCGCTGGCAACATAGCCGAAACCGCCGCCGCCAACCTGTTCTTGGTGATTGAGGGCCGGGCGTTGACGCCGCCCGTCGCCGACGGCGCACTGCCGGGAATTATGCGGGCCGAGGTCATCGGCCGCCTCGGGGCGGAGGAACGTTCGCTGGGGCGCGGGGATTTCAGCCGCGCTTCGGAAGCCTTCATCACCAACAGCCTGGCGATCCGGCCGTTGCTCATGGTGGATGGGGTAGCCATTGCCGATGGCCGGCCGGGAGAGATGACGGAAAAGCTGCGGGACGGAAGCCACCTGATCAGATAAACAGCATGGCGCCGTCGCCGGAAGCGTCGTTGAGGAAGGTGACGACGCCGCCAGCCTCGACTGGGACATCATCGCGCAAAGCCTCTCGCTCGAGGCCCATCGCCCGAAGGCCCATCTCGCAAACCAGGAAGCGGACTTCCATGGCGACGCAAGAGGCGAGCAGCTCCTCAAAAGTAGCGACGGCGCGGGCGGCAAAACCGTCATCCATTTCGCCACCGTTGCCGTCGCCGCCGCTAAGCGGCATCGACCGCCAGGCCGGCGTTCCCTCGTCGGCGGGCCGTTGCAGCGCCCGGCAGGCCCCCATGGTGAAAAACAACGTCACCGGCGTGCCGATGGCGGCGGCGGCGGCGGCCAAGACCAAGGCATAGTGGACTTTGTCGAAATTGCCGGAAAAGACGACGATGGACAGCTTGTCAGGAGGCGAGGATTGCTCACTACTCATGGATGGAAAGGTCCTTGATTTTAGGCGTTTCGCCGCATAGCGGGCAATCCGCGTCCGGTTTGATGGTAATTTTGCGGAATGTGCATGCCAGGGCGTCGATGATGAGCAAGGAACCGGCGAGGCTTTCGCCGATGCCCAACAGCTCTTTGATGATTTCGGTGGCCTGCAAGGAGCCGACCGTGCCGCAAAAGGCGCCAAGCACGCCGGCCTCGGCGCAGGTGGGGATTTGCCCAGGAGGCGGCGGTTCGCGGAACAGGCAGCGATAGCAGGGATTATCCCCATCCTGGTAGGCCTTGAAGGTGTATATCTGTCCGTCAAACCTGAGGATGGCGGCGGAAACCAGGGGACGGCGGACGAAATAACAGGCATCGTTGACAAGGAACCGGGTGGCGAAGTTGTCGCTGCCATCGGCGATCAGGTCGTATTTGGAAATCAGGTCGAGAGCGTTAGTGGCGGTGAGGCGTTTGTTGTAAGCGATGAAGGTGACTTCCGGATTGATGGCGGCAATGGTCTTGCGCGCGCTTTCCACTTTCGGTTCGCCGATGGACCGCGTGGCATGGACCACTTGCCGTTGCAGGTTGGAGAGATCGACGGCGTCGTCGTCAATGACGCCGATGGTGCCGATGCCGGCGGCGGCGAGATAAAGCAAAACCGGTGATCCGAGCCCGCCGGCGCCGATAACCAGGACCTTCGAATTCAACAGTTTTGCCTGACCCTCGCCGCCCACTTCCCTGAGCAGAATGTGACGGGCATAGCGCTTGATCTGGTCTTCATCGAGGTTCATACATCCGCAACCTAAGAAGCCGGAGCCGGTCACTCCTTTCCCAAACCATCGAAAAGCGCTGTCGACAGATAACGCTCGGCGAAAGAGGGCAGGACGACAACGATCATCTTGCCTTCCATTCCCGGACGCTGACCAACCTCCAGGGCCGCCGCCAGGGCGGCGCCCGACGAAATGCCGGCGGGCA
Organism: Rhodospirillales bacterium; assembly: GCA_036012725.1. GTDB lineage: Bacteria > Pseudomonadota > Alphaproteobacteria > Rhodospirillales > 2-02-FULL-58-16. The sequence continues at coordinate 15,576 of DASCPW010000094.1, read as the reverse complement.
GGCCTTCGAGCCGGGCCGCTTTGCGGCTCATGGCGAAAGCGGTTTCGTTGCTGATTTTGAGAATTTCGTCGATCATGCCGACGTTCAGCACGTCCGGAACGAAGCCGGCGCCGATGCCCTGAATCATGTGGGGTCCGGGGATGCCTCCCGACAGCACCGGAGAGTTCTCTGGCTCGACGGCGATCATCTTGAGGTCGGGGCGGCGGGGTTTGAGAACTTCGCCGATGCCGGTCAGCGTTCCTCCGGTGCCGACGCCGCTGACCACCACGTCAACCTTGCCGCCGGTGTCGCGCCAGATTTCCTCGGCCGTGGTCTGGCGGTGGATTTCAGGGTTGGCGGGATTGGCGAACTGTTGCAAAAGGACGGCTCCGGGAATTTCCCTGGTCAGTTCCTCTGCGCGGTTGATGGCCCCGGGCATGCCTTTCTCCTTCGGCGTCAATTCAATCTCGGCGCCGAGCAGAACCAACATCTTGCGGCGTTCCAGCGACATGCTTTCCGGCATCGTCAAGATCAGCTGGTATCCCTTGGCGGCGCAGACAAAGGCCAGGGCGATGCCGGTGTTGCCCGAGGTCGGCTCGACCAAGACCGCCTGGGGGCCAAGCCTGCCGTCGTTCTCGGCGGCTTCGATCATGGCCAGGCCGATGCGGTCCTTAACCGAGCCCAGGGGATTGAAAAACTCGCATTTGCCGAGGATGCCGGCCTTGCAACCAGTTTCGTTGGTTAGTCTTTGCAAGCGTACCAAGGGCGTTGAGCCGATGGTCTCCAGGATGCTGCCATAAAGGCGGCCCAGTTGTACCGAGGCGGCGGTTATTGTCTCTTGTTCATTCATTACGAAAAGGCCTCCTTGGCCTGCTTATGCTCTTTTTCATTATCTCTTTTATGGAATCCGGCGGCGCCAATGGCGCCGCTGGTATTTCACAAGAATAATGCGGGATTTGGAGAGGTTCAATCCGTCTTAGATTGAAAAATCCAGATTGCTGCGTCCCTCGCTGATGATTTTGGCGTCGTGGGCGCGGTTGCACATATCGTCGATGGTGATGTCATCAAGTTTTTTGATGATTTCATCCTGTAGCTCCTGCCAGAGCGTACGCACCACTTTTCGTCCCAGTTCGGAACCGGCGCTATCTTCCCGCGCCGGGTCGTTACCGATTTCCATCTTGCGGATGACGCGGACGATGTCGCCGACGGTGATGCGGCGGCGCTCGCGCGCCAGGCGATAGCCGCCCTTGGGGCCGCGGACGCCGATCAGCACGCCTTCGCGAACCAGATGCTGCAGGGCCTGTTCCAGGTAGCGGCGCGGAATGCCATGACGCCGCGTGATCGTTCGGCTTTGTACCGGCAGGCTGCCGGCGTGAAAGGCGATGTCGAGAACCGCCTCGATGGCGAAGAGCATTTTTTTTGACAGGCGAAGCATGGCGGCTCAGCCTTTTCCGTCCGTTCCCGTTGAGCCGAAACCGCCGCCGCGGGCGCTTGCACTCAAACTGCCGGTCTCGACCCAGGCGAAGGCGCGGACCGGGGCGACCACCATCTGGGCAATCCGCATGCCGCGCTCGACTGCGAAGGCTGCGTCGCCTAGATTGGCCATGATGATGCCGATTTCGCCACGATAGTCGGCGTCGATGGTGCCCGGTGCGTTGAGCACCGTGATCCCGTGTTCGGCCGCCAGGCCCGAACGTGGCCGGATCTGCGCCTCGAAGCCGGGCGGCAATGCAATGGCGATGCCGGATGGAATGACGGCGCGGGCACCGGGTTCGAGGACCACCGGTCCGTTAACGGCCGCCAGCAGGTCGACGCCGGCGCTCTGCTCGGTGGCTGGCGCTGGCAAGTCGAGGCCGGCCCCATGCTCAAGTCGGCGGACGGCGATCTCGATGCCGTTCACGACGCCGCCTCCAGGAGCTCGGAAATACGCTCTGTCAAGCGCTCGGCCACCGCCGGCTTGCTCATCCGGGGCCAGTTTTCGACGCCGCCCGTGGTAATCAAGTGGACGGTGTTGGCGTTGCCGCCCATGACGCCGGTGCCGGGTGAAACATCGTTGGCAACGATCCAGTCGCAGCCCTTGGCTTGCCGTTTGGCCAGGGCGTTGTCGATCACCTTGTTGGTTTCGGCGGCGAAACCAACGACCAGGCGCGGACGGCGGTTGCCGGGCTTGCTGATGGCGCTCAGGATGTCCGGGTTCTCGGTCAGGGCGAGTACCGGCGCCGTCGTCCCGGTCTTCTTGATTTTACACGCCGCCTCTTCGGCTACCCGCCAGTCGGCGACGGCGGCGGCGCAAACGGCGGCGTCAACGGGCAGTGCGGCCTTGCAAGCGGCCAGCATCTGGCGCGCCGATTCGACCCGCACCACCTTGACTTTCGGTGGATCTGGCTCGTGCGTGGGCCCTGACACCAGGGTCGTTTCTGCGCCCCGCCTGGCTAGCGCGGCGGCAATGGCATGGCCCTGCTTGCCCGAAGAGCGGTTGGCGATATAGCGCATCGGATCGATGGCTTCAAAAGTGGGGCCGCTGGTGACCAGAGCGCGCCGGCCTTCGAGCCGGCCGCCGGAGCAAAAAAAATCCTCGACTGCGGCGACGATATCGTCGGCCTCGGCCATGCGGCCGATACCGAATTCGCCACAGGCCATGTCCCCTTCCACGGGGCCAACGAAATGGACGCCGCGTTGGGAAAGCAACTCCAGATTGGCGGCCGTGGCGGCGTTGTCCCACATGCGGATGTTCATCGCCGGCGCTGCCAATACCGGTTTATCGGTGGCGAGAAAGACCGTGGTTGCCAGATCATCGGCTAGGCCATGCGCTATTTTGGCCAGGAAATTGGCCGAAGCCGGCGCCACCAGTACCAGATCGGCCTCCCGGGACAGGCGGATATGCCCCATCTTGCTTTCATCGGTTAGCTGAAACAGGTTCTCGTAAACCTTCTCGCCGCTAAGCGCGGCGAGCGCCAGGGGGGTAACGAACTGGGCGCCGCCTTGGCTGAGGACGCAACGCACGGCGGCGCCCTTGGCGCGCAAGCGGCGAATCGCATCCATGCACTTGTAGGCGGCGATGCCACCCGTAACGATCAGAAGGATGCGTTTTCCATTCAGCACATGACTTCCCCATAATCAAGCAGGCTCGAAGCGGAAATATTTAACGAGAAATACGTGTGGTTAATCTAATCGCCGGCAACAGCCGTTGCAAGCCCGTTGGCGTTGTCTTTGCCGTTAAAAAATCAAGACCAGCAACAAAAGGGCGATCAGGACCGCCGCCCATAGGGGCAGCGAAAGCGTTCCCTTTCCGGCCTCGCCGCGCAGCGCCCGGACCGTCTCCGGGTGCAGCTTAAGGCGGCCTTGGGCGAGGGCGGCGGCGCCTTCCTCGACGTCATCAAGGAGGCGCGGCAGGCGGCGCATGGTTTCGGACATCTCGAAAGCTGCCTCGGCGAGCCTGGCTTCCGGACCCAAGGCGTCTTGTACCCAGCCCTCGATCAAGGGCCGGGTCAAGAGCCACATATTTGTTCCCGGCGAAAGTTTCCGCCCCGTCCCCTCGGCTACCAGCATGGTTTTCTGTAAAAGCAGCAGTTGCGGTTGGGCTTCCATCTCGAAGGTTTCGGTGATGTGGAAAAGCTGTCCCAACAGCCGCGCCATGGAGATTTCGTTCTGGGGTTTATCCAGGATCGGCTCGGCGATCGAACGGCAAGCCTGGGTGAAGGCGTCGACCGACTGGTGAGCGGGGACCCATCCGGCCTCGAAATGAATTTTCGCGGCGCGCCGGTAATCCCGATTGAGAAAGCTCAACAGCATCTCGCCGAGATGGCGGCGGGTCTTCCGGTCCAGCCGTCCCATGATGCCGAAATCAACGGCGGCGAGGTTTCCGTCCTCGCCAACGAATATATTGCCAGGGTGGAGGTCGGCATGGAAAAAACCGTCCCGGAACACTTGCCTGAAAAAGGCCGTTGCCGTCTTCGCCAGGACTTCGCTCGGATCGTGTCCGGCGGAGATGATGGCGTCACGGTTGTCGAAGGAAATGCCGATGATGCGCTCCGTCGTCAGCACCCGCCGGGCGGTCAGCACCCAATCCACTTGCGGTACGCGGAAGCTGTCGTCGGCGGCAAAGTTTTCCGCCAACTCGCATGCCGCGGCGGCTTCGAAACGCAGATCCATTTCGATCGCCACGGTTTCGGCCAGGGTCCGCACCGATGCGACAGGTCGCAAGCGACGCCATTGCGGGCGTGTCGCTTCCATCGTCTCGGCGATCCAGAAAAACAGATCCAGATCGCGTCCGAAGGCTTCCTCGATGTCGGGGCGGAGGATTTTGACCGCCACTTCCCGGCCGTCCTTGGTGACGGCGAAATGAACCTGGGCAATGGAGGCGGCGGCAATGGCGCCGTCGTCGAAGGAGCTGAATATTTCGTCCACGGGTTTGCTGAATTCGGCGGCAATGGCGGCGCGGGCCTCGGCGCCGCCGAAAGGCGGCAGGCGATCCCGCAGTTCCGACAGGTCCGCCGCCAGTTCCTCGCCCAAAAGATCCGAGCGGGTGGACAAAGCCTGCCCCAATTTAATGAAGCTGGGACCGGCTTCGTGCAGCGCCCAGGCCAGACGTTGCCCGGGCCTTCCCTGTTGTTTTTTCCGCGACAACCAGCGTGCCACCATCACTACCGCCGGCGCCACCTCCAATTTATCGAGCAGGAACAAGGCGTCATGGCGGGCGAGGATGCGGGCAATGGTGAGCAGACGGATGACGTTGCGGAGGCTACGGAACACTAGTCCACTCAAATTCGCCAAGCCGAATGGATGGCGGCGATGCCGCCGGAAAGGTTGCTCGCCTGGACCCGGTCCAGGCCGGCCTCGGCGATCATCGCGGCGAAAGCCTCCCGCGGCGGGAAACGGCGAATGCTTTCCACCAAATAGACGTAAGCCTGGCGGTCGCCCGCCACCATCTGCCCCAGGGCCGGTAGCAGATGGAAGGAATAGGCATCATAGAGCCGGTCCAGGAGCGGCAGCGCCACCCGGCTGAATTCCAGGCAAAGGAACTGCCCGCCGGGCCTGAGCACCCGTCTCGCCTCCCGCAAGGCCCGTTCCACATGGGTGACGTTGCGAATGCAAAACGCCGTCGTGTAGGCGTCCACGGAGGAGTCTTCCATGGGCAGCCGTTCGGCGTCACCCGAGACCCAGGCGATGCCATCCAACAGCCCCAGATTGATGGCCCGGTCGCGGCCGATGGCAAGCATCTCCTTGTTGATATCCAAGACGGTGACATGACCGCCGCCACGCATCCGAAAGCGGGTGGCGATATCGCCGGTGCCGCCACCGACGTCAAGAAGCCGCATTCGCGGGCGCGGATACAGCCGGTCCATCAGGGCCGCCTTCCACAGACGGTGGATGCCTATGCTCATCAGGTCGTTCATCAGGTCGTAGCGCGGCGCGACGCTGTCGAAAACAGCGCCCACCAGTGATGCCTTGTCGTCCTCGGCGACACTCTGGAATCCGAAATGGGTGGTTGCGCCCGAGGGTTGCCGGCGCTGGGAAGGAGGCTTGATGTCGGGGGGTTGGGGCATGGCGGCGAACCATAGCCTAAGCCGGTCCCATGCGCTAGCTTGCACTGATGCCCGAGCTGCCCGAAGTCGAGACTGTCCGTTTGGGCCTTGCCCCCGTCCTCGAGGGCAGGCTGCTCAGCCGCGTTCTTCAGCGGCGCGCCGACCTCAGGTTTCCCCTGCCTGTCGGCTTCGCCCGGTGTTTGACCGGGCGGCGCATCCTCGCTCTTGGTCGGCGGGGCAAGTTCATTCTCGCCACTCTGGACGACGGCTGGGTGTTGATCTTGCATCTCGGCATGTCGGGCCGTTTCAAGGTTTTCATGGGTCCGCCGCCGGCGGAGGATGTCCACGATCACGTAACCTTCGAAACCGATGCGGGCGCGACCATCCGTTTCTCGGATCCCCGGCGCTTCGGTTTCATGGATTTGGTCCCTGAAGCGGAACTCGCTTTTTTTCCCTCGCTTTCCGGCCTCGGCCCGGAGCCATTGAGTGCTGAATTCGGCGTGGCGTGGTTGGAATCATGTCTCAATGGGCGGAAAACTCCCATCAAGACGGCGATCATGGATCAGGCCGTGGTCGCCGGGATGGGAAACATCTACGCCTCGGAGAGCCTCTTTAGAGCTGGCATATCGCCGAAGAGAAAGGCGGCGTCGGTCAAGGGCCAGCGGGCGCGGCACCTCGCCGCCGCCATCCGCGAGGTGCTGGTGGAAGCCATTAAGGTCGGCGGTTCGAGCCTTCGCGATCATCGTTTGCCCGATGGTGGGTTCGGCTATTTCCAACACCGTTTCGCCGTCTATGGACGCCAGGGTTTGGCCTGCCCCGGATGCGATTGCGAGATCGCAAAAACGGCCGGCGTCAGGCGAATTGTCCAGGCGGGGCGGGCAACTTTTTATTGTTCATCCCGTCAACGGTGATTAAATAGCCAGCCTCATGTCCCGTTTGTTGCATCGGTCTGCGTTCCTGGCCGCCGTCCTCCTTACCTTCCAGATTGGAAGTTGGGGGCTGGCGGCAGCGGACCGTAACGGCATCGCCTTCGTTAACGGCATCGAGGACTTGCCGCTGATGGACGGCTTGCGTGAAGCTGAAGGGGAAAGCATGGTCTTCGATACGGCGGCGGGCCGGATTGTCGAATCCTACGCTTCCGGTACCGTGACGCGGCGGCAAGTGCTTGAATTCTACACCTCGACCCTGCCGCAACTGGGCTGGCGTCAAAGCGGCAAAAGCACCTTTCAGCGGGAAGACGAGATCTTGAAACTAGAATTTTCCGCCGCCGCGAAGCCGGCCCTGACGGTGCGCTTCGCGCTGTCGCCGGCAAACGCCGCGGCGGCCCGATAGCGTCTTGGTTTTGAAGGAGGGGTCAGTTGGCAAACGAGAATATCATTGTCGAAAAAAGAGGCCGCGTTGGCCTGGTCACGCTTAACCGCCCGAAAGCGATGAACGCGCTTAACGTAGCCTTAATCGGTGAACTTAAGCTGGCCCTCGATGAATTCGAGGATGAGGACGAGATCGGTGCTATCGTCATTATCGGCTCGGACAAAGTTTTCGCCGCCGGCGCCGATGTCAAGGAAATCAGGGACAAGTCCTTTATCGAGGCCTATAGCGAGGATTTCATTAGCAAGGACTGAGAACGCATCGCCACCTGCCGTAAGCCGGTGATCGCCGCCGTCGCCGGCTGCGCCTTGGGCGGCGGTTGTGAAATCGCCATGATGTGCGATTTCATTCTTGCCGCCGATAACGCCAAATTCGGCCAGCCGGAAATTACCATCGGCACGATCCCCGGGGCGGGAGGAACCCAGCGCCTGACCCGTTTGGTCGGCAAGTCGAAGGCAATGGAGATGATTCTTACTGGCCGCATCATGGAGGCCACGGAAGCCGAGAGCTCCGGCTTGGTCAGCCGTATCGTTGCCGCCGCCGATCTGGTTGACGAGGCAGTAAAGACGGCCGATGCCATTGCAGAGATGTCCAGGCCAATCGTCATGATGGCGAAAGAGGCGGTCTTGCGGTCCCAGGAAACCCTGCTTGCCGAAGGCATCCGTTATGAACGGCGCCTGTTTCACGCCACCTTCGCCACCGATGACCAGAAGGAAGGGATGGCCGCCTTTACCGAAAAGCGCCAGCCCAAATTCATTGATAAGTAAACCAAGCCGGAACCGAATGCCCGGATTGATGAACCCTTTCGTGTCTCGGGGTTGACGGCAACCGGCGGCGGCGATATAAGCCGCCCTTCCATATGAGCTCATTCACCACCTTGGTATTGCTTAGGAAATCAAGGCATGATGAGGGCGATTTGGCGAATGAACCGGCGTTTGAACAAGATTTAATCGATGGCCACTCTTACATCAGCAAAGAAACGTATTCGTCAAGTCAAGCGCCGCGCACGGGCTAACGGCATCCGCCGCAACCGCGTCCGCTCCTTCATCAAAAAGGTGGAGGCCGCCATCGCTAGTGGCGATAGGGAGCTGGCCACCGCGGCTTTTCGCGAAGCCCAGCCGGAAATGATGCGTGCCGCCCGCAAAAAAGTGTTTCACCGCAATCAAGTCGCCCGCAAACTGTCGCGCCTGTCGGCCCAGATTAAGGCCATCGCCGCCTAATTTTCGAGGCCGGCCACCACCCTTTTGCATCGACGAACGGTATTTTTTTAGGCCCGTTTTTTTACCGTTCAAGAGGCGTAATAAAATTTTTTGTCAAGCAGTTTTTTTGCAACGTTCTCTATACGATCATGTTGCCAGGACAAAATTGCGCATGTAAGTTTATGCGTTCTCAACCGCCATATGGATGCATGAAAAAAACTTTAATTTCATATGTTTATTACTAAACTAATAATAAAATATACTTATTTTTTTTAATATACTAAAATAAACGCTAACTATTTAATTCCAACAGGTAAAATTGATTTAGTAAGATCCCGTTAGGTTTTTAAAGAGGTGTGGCGGGGCTTTCGGCAGGATTTTTTTTGGGACGCATTGATTTTTTCTGATGCCCACTGGCATCATTCAAGTCAAAATCGCTAGCTTGGTTGATGGGCTTCTTACCGGCGGTTTGACCGTGGAAGCTCCTGATTGCCGGTGCTGTTGGCTAGTAGTAGTTGCCGCGCCCCCTAGTTTAAGTCGATCTGCCTTGAGGCCGCGTTTCGTGCCTTAGCGGAAGAAATCGTGGCGGTGGCCATTGTCAAGGCAAGGGATCCGCTGGAGACAACGGAAACAATGGGAAACGGTTCGGTTGACGGTCATGTAAAGGACCAGTGGGAAAGGGTTTGCTGTCGGCTACGCTCCGAGATCGGCGAGGCCGCTTATCAAAGCTGGATGAAGCCGATGACCCTGCGCGAGGTTTTCGACGGCCAAGTCCGGATTTCCGTGCCGACGCGATTCATGCGCGACTGGATACTCGCCCATTACATCAGCCGTCTTTGCGATTTGTGGCGGGGCGAGGATTCAAGCGTCCAATCGGTGGACGTTTTCGTTCAGCCGGAACGCTTGCGGCGGGTAGCGGCGGACAAATCGGCCCCTACCGTTCAGTCCAAACCGCCAGTTAGCCCCACCGCCGGCGAGGGTTACCACCGCAATATCTCGGCGCCTCTTGATCCCCGTTTTATTTTCGATCGGTTTGTCGTCGGCAAACCCAACGAATTCGCCCACGCAGCCGCCAGCCGCGTTGCCGAGGCGGCGGCTGTGCCGTTCAATCCGCTGTTCCTTTACGGCGGGGTTGGCCTGGGCAAAACTCATCTGATGCACGCCATCGCCTGGCACATCCGTAAAAAGGATCCGGCGCGCACCGTCATCTACCTTTCCGCCGAGAAGTTCATGTACCGCTTCATTCGCGCTCTTCGCGAACAGAACACATTCGATTTCAAGGACCAGTTCCGCTCAATCGACGTGCTGTTGATCGATGACGTCCAATTCATCAGCGGCAAGGAATCCACTCAGGAAGAGTTCTTTCATACTTTCAATGCCCTCGTCGATCAGGGGCGGCAGATCGTCGTTTCCGCCGACAAGTCGCCTTCGGACCTGGAGGGCATGGAGGATCGCCTGAAATCGCGCCTCAACTGCGGTTTGGTCGCCGATATTCACGCCACGACTTACGAACTGCGCTTAGGCATCCTTCAGTCGAAAGCCGAACAGTTGGGGATCGACGATGTGCCGAGCAAGGTCTTGGAATTCCTGGCCCATAAGATTACCGCCAACGTCCGTGAACTGGAGGGCGCGCTTAACCGCGTTGTCGCTCATTCTCAACTGATCGGCAGGGAAATCTGCCTGGAAACCATCCAGGAAGTCCTTCACGATCTTTTGCGCGCCAACGACCGCCGTGTAACGATCGATGAGATTCAGAAGCACGTTGCCTCCCATTTCAATATCCGGGTCACCGATATGAGTTCGGCCCGGCGCGCCCGCTCCGTCGCTAGGCCCCGCCAAGTTGCCATGTATCTGGCCAAGCAACTGACCTCGCGGTCGTTGCCCGAGATCGGCCGCAAGTTCGGCAACCGCGATCACACGACGGTGATGCATGCGGTCAAAAAGATCGACGAACTGCGCGATCAAGATTCCGCTTTCGCCGAGGATGTGGAGCTTCTGCGCCGTCTGTTGGAAGGTTGAGTTCCCTTCCTTATTTCGGTGCTACCTTGTTTGCCGCCGTGGCCGTGACGGCATCTTTTCAGTAATCATTCGCCGATGCCGGGAAAGGGCTTTGAAAAGGGCCGGGATCGAAGCGGAAACCGCTTTCGATTGCAAAGACTTTCGGTATAATGATTGATGACTTGCGAGGCTTGCCCATGAGCTCCGTGAATGGTCTTTTCGAAGAGCTCGGCGAGCGCCGTGACCGGCATCGGCGAAGGGTCCTTCGCAAAGACCGATCAAGCCGCCATGGGAGCCATGGACGAGACGAAGGATGGCCATGAAACTGACCGTCGAACAAGCCACGTTTTTAAAAGCGCTTGCCCATGTGCATAGCGTAGTCGAGCGCCGCAACACCATCCCCATCCTTTCCAACGTCAGGATGGAAGCGGGCGACGGCACATTAAGCCTGAATGCCACAGATATGGATTTGGATATCGTCGAGACCATCGCTGCCGAGGTCATCACCGCCGGAGCGACCACGGTGCCGGCCCATATTCTCTACGATATCGTCCGCAAGCTGCCGGAAGGCTCGCAGGTGGAACTGGATGGCGGTGGCGAGGAGGGCAAACTCAAGCTCACGTCCGGACGTTCCAGGTTCAACCTAGCTTGCCTGCCGACAGAGGAATTTCCGGTCATGTCCGGGGGCGACCTACCCCATAATTTCACTTTTCAGGCGGGCGACCTCCGCGCTCTCATCGACCGCACGCGGTTCGCCATTTCCACCGAGGAAACCCGCTATTATCTCAACGGCATTTTCCTACACGCGGCCAGCCGCGATGGCGTCGATGTTCTTCGTGCCGTCGCTACCGACGGCCATCGTCTGGCCAGCGTCGAGGTTACCTTGCCGGACGGCGCCGCCGGCATGCCCGGTATCATCGTTCCTCGCAAGATGGTCACCGAACTGAGAAAACTCATCGACGAATCCACCGATGCCATCGATGCGGCTCTTTCCGAAACCAAGGTCCGGTTTACCTTTGGTGACACCGAGCTGACCTCGAAGCTGATCGATGGAACCTTCCCTGATTACGAGCGCGTCATTCCCACTGGCAACGACAAACAACTGGAAGTGGACCGCAAGTTATTCGCCGCGGCGGTTGACCGGGTTTCGGCTATTTCCAGCGAGAAATCGCGGGCCGTGAAGCTGTTATTGAACAGCGGCACACTGATCCTTTCGGCCAGCAGCCCGGATAGCGGCAACGCCACCGAGGAACTGGAAGTGGCTTATCAGGGCGAATCCATGGAGATCGGCTTCAATTCCCGCTATTTGCTCGACATTACCCATCAGATTAAGAGTGTCGACGCCCATCTATCCCTAGCCGACGCTGCTTCGCCGACGATCCTGCGCGATGCCGGTGACGCCAGCACGATCTACGTGCTCATGCCCATGCGTGTGTGAGGGGTGGTTGCGATCGGTTTCCACGGCTTAGCCAGGCTGGACGGTTCCAGCGAAGCCCCCACGCTCATGGCCGACGAGACGTCTCGCCTATCGGTGACACGTTTGCAACTCACCGACTTTCGCTCGTTTGAGCGTCTGCGTTTGGAATTGGATCCGCGTCCGGTGGTGTTGTCGGGCCCTAACGGTGCTGGCAAGACGAACATTTTGGAGTCGCTTTCCTTCCTTGCTCCCGGTCGCGGGCTGAGAAGGGCGCGCTTGATCGAAGCGGCTCGCCGCCAGCCGGCGCATGACGGAAATGGCGGTGGCGAGGCGGCGCCATGCTGGACGGTGGCGGTAAGGTTGATAACGTCATCTGGCAAGGTGGAGGTCGGTACCGGCTGTCAAGCGATGTCACCGGCGGACAAAGGCGAAAGACGTGTGGTCCACATCGACGGTCGGCCGGTAAAAAGCCACGCGGCACTCGCCGAAATTCTCGGCACCTATTGGCTGACGCCGCGAATGGACAGGCTACTCGTGGATGGCGCTTCGGCCAGACGGCGCTTCATCGACCGTCTGGTCATCGGCTTCGACCCCGCTCACGGCGAGCGTCTCGGCGCCTACAAACTGGCCTTAAGGGAAAGGTCGCTGCTGTTGCGCCATGGCTGGCAAGGATCGAACCCGGACTGGCTGGCGGCACTGGAACACCGGATGGCGGCGAATGGGATCGCGCTAGCGGCGGCGCGGTGTGAAACGGTGTGCCGTCTGGCCGCCGCCTTGGCCTCGGGCAGCGGACCTTTCCCCGGCGCCAGCATCGAGGTTCGCGGCGAACTTGAAAGCTGGCTCGCCGAGAAGCCGGCGCTGGCGGCGGAGGAGCACTTTCGCCAAGTACTGGCGGCAGCGCGCAAAAGGGACGCCGAAACCGGCGGCGCCGGCTCGGGCCCGCACCGCAGCGATATCAAGGTCCGGCAACTGAAGAGCGGCCAGCCGGCGGAACTCTGTTCGACCGGCGAACAGAAAGCCCTTCTGATCGCCATTGTCCTGGCTAGCGCCAGGATACTGGCGGCGGAAAGAGGCTCGGCGCCTCTATTGCTATTGGACGAGGCGGCAGCGCATTTGGACAAGACACGACGCGAGGCTTTGTTTGATGAAATACTGGCAATGGATGCCCAGGCTTGGCTGACGGGAACCGATGCCGCCCTGTTCGCGCCCTTGCGGGGAAAGGCGCAATTTTTCACCGTCGAAAACGCCACGGCAAGGCCCGAGGGATAAATGCAAAAAGAGATTACCAACGCAACGCTCGACGGCGAGGCTGAAACTTATGATGCCGAATCCATCCAGATTCTGCGCGGCCTGGAGGCCGTGCGCAAACGCCCGGGCATGTACATCGGCGACACCGACGACGGTTCCGGACTACATCGCTTGGTTTACGAAGCGGTGGACAATGCCATCGACGAGGCCTTGGCCGGTTTTTGCGATCATGTCGGGGTCGTCCTCAACGCCGATGGTTCGGTCACGGTTTCCGATAACGGCCGTGGAATTCCCGTCGATATTCACGCCGAAGAAGACGTGTCGGCGGCGGAAGTGATCATGACCCAACTCCATGCCGGCGGTAAATTCGACCAGAATTCCTATAAGGTTTCGGGTGGTCTGCATGGGGTCGGCGTCTCCGTCGTCAACGCTTTGTCGGAATGGATGGAACTGAAGGTCTGGCGTGACGGCAAGGAACACTTCATCCGTTTCAGGGGCGGCGAGGCCGAGGCGCCGCTACGCGTCAATGGTGAGGCGCCGGTCACGGACGGCGCTCCCGTAACGGGAACGGAACTTACCTTCCTGCCTTCGCCCGAGACTTTCGCCGCGACCGAGTTCGATTTCGCCACCCTGGAGCATCGGCTCAGGGAACTGGCCTTTCTCAATTCTGGCGTTGCCTTGAAGCTTACCGACGCCCGCCATGTCGATGAAAAATCCGTGGAAATGCACTACGAAGGCGGCCTCAAGGCCTTTGTCGGTTACATGGACCGGTCGAAAAATATCCTCAATGCCGAGCCGATCGTCGTAAAGGGCGAGCGCGATGGCATCGTTGTCGAGCTGGCCATGCAATGGAACGACAGCTATCACGAAACGACACTTTGTTTTACCAACAACATTCCGCAACGGGACGGTGGTGCTCATCTGGCGGGGTTTCGCGGGGCTCTGACAAGGACCATCAACGCCTATGCCAACGAAAGCGGCATCGCCAAGAAGGAAAAAGCCACCATCACCGGAGACGATTCCCGCGAGGGTCTGACCTGCGTGCTATCGGTCAAGGCGCCGGATCCCAAATTTTCCTCACAGACCAAGGATAAGCTGGTTTCTTCGGAGGTCAGGCCCGTTGTCGAGGGAATAGTCGGCGAGCAACTCGCTCAATGGTTCGAGGAGCACCCGGCGGAAGCCAAAAGAGTGATCGGCAAGATCATCGAGGCCTCCGCTGCCCGCGAAGCCGCCCGCAAGGCGCGCGAACTGACCCGCCGCAAGGGGGTGTTGGATATCACCTCGCTACCCGGCAAGCTCGCTGATTGCCAGGAAAAAGATCCCTCTTTAAGCGAGCTTTTTATCGTCGAGGGCGATTCCGCCGGCGGCTCGGCAAAGCAGGGGCGCCACCGCGCTAGCCAGGCGATCTTGCCGCTCAGGGGCAAGATCCTCAATGTCGAACGGGCGCGTTTCGACAAGATGCTCGGTTCCGTCGAGATCGGCACCCTGATCGCCGCTCTAGGCACCGGCATCGGCAGCGAGGATTTTGATATCGACAAGTGCCGCTACCATAAAATCATCATCATGACCGACGCCGACGTCGATGGCAGCCATATCCGCACCTTGCTTTTGACCTTCTTTTACCGGCAGATGCCGGCGATCATCGAACGCGGCTACCTCTACATCGCTCAACCGCCGCTTTATCGGACCAAAAAGGGCAATTCCGAGGTTTATCTCAAGGACGACGTCGCCCTGGAGGATCATCTGTTCAATGTCGCCATCGACGAAGGGCTTCTCTTTACCGGTTTCGACGGTGTCCAGGTTGCCGGTGCCGACTTGCGGTTCTTGGTCGATGAGGCCCGCGCCGTCAAGGTTCTGCTCGGCGGCTTGGCCGAACATCTTCCCTTGAGGGTGGTCGAGCAGGCGGCCATTTCGGGCGCCTTGCAACCGCTTATTCTGTCGGACGGGGCGCGCGCCTCCAGCGCCGCCGAATATATCGCCAAACGTCTGGACGCGCTGGAAATCGAGACCGAGCGAGGCTGGACCGGCACCCCGCTGGATGATGGCGGACTGATGTTCTCGCGTACCTTGCGGGGCGTTGCCGAACGCTACGTCATCGACGGCACCCTGATCCGAAGCACCGAAGCCCGGCGGCTGGACGAAAAGGCGGCGACCTTGCAGAAAATCTACCAAGGCCACGGCAAACTTGTTTTCAAGGACCAGGAGTCGGTCATCACCGGCCCCGTTTCCCTGGTCGACACGGTCATGGAGATAGGGCGCAAGGGCGTTAACATCCAGCGTTACAAGGGCCTGGGCGAGATGAACCCGGATCAGCTTTGGGAGACGACGCTGGATCCCAACGCGCGCATGCTCCTTCAGGTCAGGGTCAGCCACGCCGACGCCGCAGAGGAGGTTTTCTCGACGCTGATGGGTGACATGGTCGAGCCGCGCCGCGAATTTATTCAGATGAATGCCCTGAAGGTGGCGAATCTGGATGTCTGAAGGGGAGCCTCCGTCGCCGATCCGCTCTATCCCTGGTGGCCAGCGGCAATCTTTTTTCGCCTAGCGATTTCTCTCTGTTCTGAGGCGAAAAAGGCGGCGGTCAGTTGGAGTGATCCTGGCCTGCCCCCATTTGTCTAACGTCAGACACTTGATTGGATGGCGGGCGCCAACCTGACCAACTGTGAATGTATCTTTCAGGATGGCTGGTTTGTCGTCTTGAAGTGACCTGCCCCCCTTAACCGGATCCACATGCTTAGTTAGAGAAACTGGGCATCTGGCTCCTAGGAAGAAGGGGATAAGCAGATGGCCAAGAGGCGTTTTTCAGTCGAGCAGATAATCAACCACCTCCGAGAGGCGGAGG
>DASCPW010000093.1:0-3682 GCA_036012725.1 Rhodospirillales bacterium | reverse complement strand
TGGTGACCAGCCCATCGACGCCGCCGAACTCGTCCACCACCAGCGCCATGTGGCAACGCTTGACCCGCATCTCCAAAAGCAGCTCCAGAACCAGCATGGAAGGCGATACGAACAGCACCTTGCGCTTAATCTTCAGCAGCGAGAAAGCAGTGTCTTTGCCCCGCCACGCTAAAACGTCCCTGATGTGAACCATGCCTAGGGTGTCATCCAGGGTGTTCCGGTACAAGGGCAGGCGCGAATGGCCTCCCTTGGTCATCAACCCGATGACCTCCGATAAATCGGCTCCACTCTCGATGGCGACGATATCGGCACGTGGCACCATGATATCGTGAATGGTGCGATCCTGAAGGTCCAGGACATTGGACAGGAGGGTCCGCTGATCGGCGTCGATGGGAGCTTCGGCATCCATGTTATCGTCGCGTTGGTCGATCAACTCGGCCAGGACTTCGCGGGCTGAATTCTCTTCATTGTTATTGCGAAACAAGCCGCGCAGCCATCCGCTCAAGGAGCCCGGACTTGAAGAATCACCGTTGTCGTCGTCGGAAGGCATGTTGGGTGATTGGTCGTTCATGGCGCGGTTATTTACGATCCGGCTGGCAATATGGGTCGGCTATTCCAAGGCTTGACAGCGATTGGGCTTCCACTCGTTGCATCTGTTCGGTTTGTGCATCCGTCTGATGGCCATATCCCAGAAGGTGTAGCACGCCATGTACCACCAGATGGCATAAATGGTCGGCTAAGTCTCCGCCTTTGTCTCCGGCTTCGGCGGCGGTGGTCTCAAAGGCAATGATGACATCGCCCAAAAGCACCGGGACGTCATCCGGCTTATGAGAAGAACCATCCTTGTCATTGGCAAGGGCGAATGAAAGGACATTGGTCGGCCAGTCATGCCCTCGATAGTCCCGGTTAAGGACTTGGATCAAGGCATTGTCGGCAAGGACCAGGCTGATCTCGGTTGCCGTCGCCCGGCTGGCAACCTCGCTTTGGCTGGCCTCGACGGCGGCGAAAACCGCTTGCCTGCCAAGCCTGCTCGCCGCCGGCAAAGTCTTTGTCCAAGCCGAACAGGGAACGGAAACAGCAATCTCAAGCATCTTCGCCATTGCCGCTATCAGGGACAACAAGATGATTTTTTTTCCCGTTGTCGGGGCCGGACCGGCGGCGGATTTCCGCCACGTCGTAAGCGCGGACGATCCGACTGACCAGGGGGTGGCGCACCACGTCTTCGGCGGAGAAATGGACAAAATCGATGCCCTCGATGCCTACCAGAATTTTGACGGCGTGGCGAAGTCCCGAGCGGGTGCCCTTGGGCAAATCGACTTGGCTTAAATCGCCGGTAACCACCATGCGGGCATGTTCGCCGAGGCGGGTGAGGAACATCTTCATCTGTATCATCGACGTATTTTGCGCTTCATCCAAGATGACAAAGGCGTTGGCCAGGGTGCGGCCACGCATGAAGGCCAAGGGTGCCACCTCGATCTCGCCGCTTTCCAGGCGTTTGGCGACCTGATTCTCGGGCAGCATGTCGAAAAGGGCGTCGTAAAGGGGGCGCAAGTAGGGGTCTACCTTTTCACGCATGTCTCCGGGCAGAAACCCCAGTTGCTCGCCGGCTTCAACCGCCGGACGCGAAAGGATGATCCGGTCAACCTCGCCCTTGACCAGTTTTTCGACCGCTTTGGCCATCGCCAAATAGGTTTTGCCGGTGCCGGCGGGGCCCAAGCCAAAAACCAGATCACATTTGTCAATGGCCCGGACGTATACGGCCTGGCTTCTTGATTGCGGCGTTATGCGGCGTTTGCGGGTTTGGATCTCCACGTCGTCACCGGCATCGTCACTGTTCGCCACCGTCATTCGCAAGGCAGCGTCCACCTCCTCGGGCCCGACCGCTAGCCCTTTCCTGAGGCGACGGTAAAGACTGTCGAGCACTTTTGTCGCGAAGTCGACCGTCGCGCCGTCTCCGGCAATGTTCACCTCGTTGCCACGGGTGTGGATGGTGAGGTCGAGTTTCTGCTCGATTCGCGCCAAATGGCTGTTATGGGAGCCGAATAGTTGCAGCGCCAGTGCGTTGTTGTCGAAGGCCAGTTCGGCGGCCTTGGTTTCATCGTTGATGGCGGGTTTCAGTGGCGGGGTCAAGCAAAGGCCCTTTCAGAGCAGGTTTCGTCCACCGCCGTGGTCAGGACGCCGGCGAGGCTGTTGGCGGAGCCGGCTTCGATGCGCAAGTTGGCGATGATTCCGAACAGGGAGCGGGGCGCGGTAACGTGGACCGGCTGCATATAAGGGCTGCGCCCGACCATCTGACCGGAATGCCTGCCCCGTCGTTCGAGAAGCACCGGGAGAATTTGGCCGATGCAATCTTCGTTGAAAGCCTGTTGCTGACCTTTCAGCAGTTCCTGCAGGGAGGCCAGCCGTTCTGCCTTGACGTCTTCCGCTATCCGAGCCTCCAAGGCCGCCGCCGGGGTGCCGGGGCGGGGGCTGAACTTAAAGGAATAGGCCTGAACAAAACCGACGTCTTTGATCAGCTGCACGGTAGCCTTGAAGTCATCGTCGGTTTCGCCAGGGAAACCAACGATGAAATCGGAGGACAGCGCCAGATCCGGACGGGCGGCGCGCAATTGATCGGCTAATCTTCGATAGTCGTCTACCTTGTGGCGACGATTCATGGCGGTAAGGATCTTGTCGGATCCGGATTGCACGGGCAGGTGCAAAAAAGGCATCAATTGGGGCACGTCCCGGTGCGTGGCGATCAGTTCCTCGTCCATGTCGGCGGGATAGGATGTGGTGTAGCGGATTCTCGCCACCCCTTCGATTTCAGACAATTCACGGATCAGACGGCCGAGTCGCCATTCCGCGCCGTCAGGGGAGGTACCGTGGTAGCAGTTGACGTTTTGACCGAGAAGCGTGATCTCGCAAACACCAGCAACGGCCAAGCGGCGCGCCTCGGCCAGGATAGCGGCGGCGGGACGGGAATATTCGGCGCCGCGCGTATAGGGAACGACGCAGAAAGCGCAGAACTTGTCACACCCCTCCTGCACCGTTAGGAAAGCGGCGGCGGCACCGGCGTCAGCCGTTTCCGGCAGGCGGTCGAACTTGCGTTCGGCGGGAAAATCCGTATCCACCACCGCCTTTGCGGTCTGTCCAACCATGGCCACCATCCTGGGCAAGCGGTGATAAGTTTGAGGTCCGAAAAGCAAGTCGACAAAAGGGGCTCGGCGCAACAATTCCTCACCTTCGGCCTGGGCGACGCATCCAGCCACGGCGAGGATCATGCGGCCGCCGCTTTTCATCTTGTCTTCTTGCAAGCGCCGCAGTCGGCCTAATTCCGCATAGACTTTCTCCGCCGCCTTTTCTCGGATGTGGCATGTGTTGAGAATGACCATATCGGCCTTGGCCGCCTCGTCGGTCGGGGTATAGCCAAGGGGAGCCATGACGTCCGCCATGCGGGTGGAATCATAGACGTTCATCTGGCAACCGTAAGTCTTGATGTGAAGCTTTTTCGCCAAGGCCGCTATACTACCGTGTCAGAAAACCGGCAAAACGAACGGGCGTGGAGCCCATCGCGACTGCGTCCCATTGTTTATATGGGTTATGTTGATCATTCGCCCGGCCAACTTCCGCGAATCTCCGAAAGAGTTCGCGAATGCCTACGTTATCCTCGCCAAACCGTAACATGCCGAATCCAGGAGTC
>DASCPW010000092.1:0-38440 GCA_036012725.1 Rhodospirillales bacterium | reverse complement strand
TGTCGCCTCGAAGCGCCTCAAGCGCGACCTTGGCCTTGAAGTCCCCTGTAAACCGTCGTCGTGTCGTCATCTCGTATTCCTCCATCAAATGGTGGAATACACCTTAAACAACTGTCCGATTTTCTGGGACCACCTCAGTCAGGTATAACCCTGGCATTCGTAATGCGTGGGTCGGGAGTTCGAATCTCTCCTGCGGCACCAGTCTTTTTAATCTGTTAGCGAACTCTCTCATTCGCTGTCGTTTTCCATGGCTACCGATTAGCGACGACCAGAGTCGCTGCCGGGTATATTGGCTCTCCGGGCAGGGTGCCGCTTTAGGAGCCGGGAACAAGCTCCAAGGGGCGGTCTTATAAGGTCCGGGCAATGCGGAAGCCGGCGTGTTTGTCCCGGTTGCCGGCGGCGACACTGGTGCGGCTGGCGGAGCGCACGTTGCCCGGCCTGTTGCTCCAGGAACCGCCGCGAAGAGCGTGCTCGCCGGAGGATTCCATATCCCCAACCATATTTGGATAAACGTCGGCATGCTTGTTGTATGCGTCTTTCTCGAAACAATCCGCGCACCATTCCCAAACATTCCCGTGCATATCGTACAAACCAAGAGCATTGGCCGGAAACTGCCCTACCTCCACCGTCTTCTCACGGCATTCGCTTATGTGGCCATCTCTTCCATAAGAGAAGTCCCCACCATAGTTCGCCTGTTGGCTACTGATCGTCTTGCCGAAATGGAACGGGGTTGTCGTTCCGGCGCGGCAGGCGTATTCCCATTCCGCTTCCGTCGGCAGTCGATAATCATGCCCCGTTTCCTTGCTCAGCCAACGACAATAGACAACAGCGTCATTCCAACTGACGTTGATGACGGGACGGTTGCCACGGCCCCATTTGTTGCCGCTGGGACAGTAGCCGGGACCGGCTTCGCGAAAGAAGTGGTCAAATTCATCAAATGTCACCGCGTATTTGCCGAGGGCAAACGGCGCCGGAATTGCGACCCGGTGCTGGGGACCCTCCACTCTATAGCGGCGTTTCTCGTCTCCCGGCGAGCCCATCAAGAAATCGCCTGCCGGAATCTCCACCATCTCCGGCGCAAAGGGCGCGTCGCGGAACACCCGGCCGGGACCCGGGATGTTCTCCTGCGCCGCTTCCTCTTCTCTCTGCTCGCTCTCTTCTCTCTGCTCGCTCTCTTCTCTCTGCTCGCTCTCTTCTCTCTCCTCGCTTGACCTCGTCTCGGCGATCCTGATTGCGACCACCACCAAAATCCCGAAACCAAAGGTCGCGTAAAAGAGCAGAGTTTCGCTGATCCACACTTTTAAAGCCTCCGTTTTCTTCCTTATGTTCTTGTCTTGCACATTCCGAACATATGCTGCGATCTTCGTTGAAATGACGCAGGCACAAAACTTTGCTATGCCTGCGTACACTTGGTGCGCTCTCCTTGAGCGCCTCTTTTTTGGCATCCTACAGTTTTTGGTTCAGCCTGAAAACCCGCATGTCTTTAGTTCCTCCATGGAGGCAAGGTCAGTAGGCGCTTCGCTGGCCGCGCTTCAACTTTTCGGGCCCCAGGGGTAACTGTTGGCATTTCGAAACAGCATTGCCGCGAGAACTGCACCGCCACCAGGTGCCGCGCTGATCCCATCGCCCATGACATTGCCTTGGTAATTGAATTTAATATGTAATATCAATGTGTTGAAATTTTTATTTTGAAATTGTTTCTTTATTTTCAGGATACTTTTCGAACATTGACGGGGCGAAAATGGGATTGCCAGCGTCCTCTAATGACATCTTGCCCTATCCTCCAAGGCATGACGATGAAGATTGCCAAAACCACCATTCGAGGGCCATCAACTCCAAAAGGAGTTGACCCGGCTAGCAAAGGGGGTAAATTCATTTATTGATAGATATGGTATGGTTTATAAAGCTTACCTACTAGCCATGGTTTTTTCCCTCCGCCACTGGGATATTTGACGATGCCGCATAACGCCGGCAAACTTTCCTATACGATCCCATGCTCTAGGGTTTTTCGCGACCGCGTCGCCGATTTGGCGCGCCGCCGCCGGGTCAATGTCGCCGATCTTGCCCGTTCCGTGGTGCTGATGGTGCCGCCAGGGACCGTCGCCGCCTTTCCGAACCCTGGCGGGCCCGAGCGTGACGACCGGGAAACCGTTATCCTCAAGTCGGGAACGGCGAGGGGACGGCTGTGGCGACGCAAACAGCGCCTTCAGGTTCGCATGTCGCCGGGATATCCGCTGGACATGGTGCGCCGGACCCTGGCCCTGGACCGGGGCGAGATGGCTGTCCATGTGGACGAGACGATGGAACAAATGCGCCGCCGCGCAAGCCGCGAGGAAATGGAGCGACTCGGCGCCATCGTCTCGGTGCTTTCTTTCGAGCCCCTGGCCGACGGCGTCAAATCCCGTGATGACGCCCTCCATGTTTTGGGCTTTTCGCCAGGAGCCAGGCCCGGCCTGAAAGCCCTCGGGGCACGTTTCCGCGGGCTTGCCAGCATCCATCACCAGGACTCCAGCCACGGCGACCATTAACGGATGAGCCAGCTCAACGCCGCCATGGAATATCTGCGGCGCGCCGCGGCGTGAGGACCGGCAAGGCCTTAAGGTAAAAAAAGCCGCCCGCAAGCAAGTTGCCCCGGGCGGTTCGGCATTTATTGCTGGTGACTTGCTCTAGCGCCGCTCGCCAAACAGATGCAGCAGCATGATAAACAGATTGATGAAATCCAGATAGAGCGACACCGCCCCCATGACGGCCTTTTTGGTGGCCACTTCGGCGCCGTCAGATTGCAGGTAGAGAGACTTGATCTTCTGGGTGTCATATGCGGTTAGTCCGACGAAAACGAGGACGCCGATCACCGAAATCATGAATTGCATGGCCGAGCTTTGCAGGAACATGTTGACGATGCTGGCGATGATGATGCCGATCAGGCCCATCATCAGGAAGCCACCGAAACCGGAAAGGTCCCGCTTGGTGGTGTAGCCATACAGACTCATGCCGGCGAAGGTGCCGGCGGTGATGAAAAATACCCGCGCGATGCTGGTGCCGGTATAGGCCAGAAAGATATGCGCCATGGACAGGCCCATGACGGCCGAAAAACTCCAAAAAACGGCTTGCACCGTCGATGCTTTCATGCGGTGCAGGCCGAAGTTGAGCACCAGAATAAAAGCCAGGGGTGAAAGCATCGCGACCCATGCCAATATGGTCGGCCGCACGGCGCCGTCGGGACCCAACGCGTAAAGTATGTTCAAAATCGCCGGCGTGTTCGCCGACAGGTAGGCGACAATGCCGGTCAGCGCCAGGCCGGAAGCCATGTAATTGTAAACCCGGAGCATGTACTCCCTGAGGCCGACGTCGATTTCGGCGGCGCCGGCCGTCGCCGGGGACATCCGCTCGGTCCGTAGCGAAAATCTTTTTTCTGGTCCGAAAGCCATGGAAAACCTCATATTTCCGTTGTCATTTCCAGACACTAATATGGCATGAAGACAACAGAAATCAATAGCAAACGGCAAATATTCCGGACTTGTCCATGGGCATGGAATATGAAAACAAACGCCGCCATGAAATGTCCGGAATTTTTTTAGGGGCGCGCCGCCGCCTGGCTTATCTTATTGTGACTGGTTAGAGGCGAGGGGAGCGGCAAAAATTTTAGCGGCGCCGTTTCTTGCCGGCGAAGGGAAACCAGCAATGACCGCGTTCAAGGCCGCCCATTCCGTCGCCGAGGAATGGGCTCCCGCCGCCAAGGCTTGCATCGACGCATTGGCCGGCGCTCCACAAGGGGCCAACCTGGGCTTCGTTTACGCCACCGACAACCTGGCGGAGAACTTTTCCAGCATCCTGGCCTATCTCCGTCAAAAGACTGGGATCGAGCACTGGGTCGGCAGTGTCGGCTTAGGCGTTTGCGCCGGCGGGGAGGAATTTTTCGACCAATCGGTCCTTGCCGTCATGGCGGCGTCCCTGCCCGACGACGCCTTTTGCATATTTCCGACTATCAGCGAGGGCGTTGAACAGCTTTCCCCCGCCATCAAGGAGTGGATCGCCGGCGCCTTGCCTTTGTTCGGAATCGTTCACGGCGATCCCAATAACGACAACACCCCTGGCTTGATCGAGGATTTGGCGGCGCTGACCTCGGGATTTTTGGTCGGCGGCCTGACCTCATCGAGGACGGCTTGCCATCAGGTCGCCGGACGCATCACCGGCGGCGGCTTGTCCGGGGTGTTGTTCTCGCCGGACCTGAAGGTCGCCACGGGGCTTTCCCAGGGCTGCGCGCCGATCGCCGGAAGCCACATTATTTCCGATTGTCTGGACAACGTCATCATCGGTCTCGACGGCAGGAAGGCATTTGATGTTTTAAAGGAAGACGTTGGCGAACCCCTGTCCCGGGATTTGAACAAGATAGCCGGTCATATCCATGCCGCGCTCCCCATCGAAGGCTCGGACACCGGCGATTACTTGGTGCGCAACCTGATCGGTATCGATGCCACCCGCGGTTGGCTGGCCATTGGCGAGGAAATTTATCCCGGCGAACGGGTGATGTTCGTGCGCCGTGATCCGCAAAGCGCCAAAGCCGATCTTGTCGACATGCTACGGAAACTGAAAAAACGTGTCGGCGAGGCGCCCCGTGGTGGCATCTATTTTTCCGGTGTCGCGCGTGGCCCCGATATGTTCGGCACGGATGGCGGGGAAATGGCCTTGATCCGTGATATTCTTGGGCCCGTTCCCGTGGTCGGATTTTATGCCAACGGCGAGATTTCAAACAACCGCCTTTACGGCTATACAGGCGTCCTTGTCCTGTTCCTGTAGGCAGCGGAGTCAACCCGAGATGCGCCTTTTCATTGGCATACCACTGCCGGGCCCGGCGCGTCTACGTCTTTCCGGCCTCGGCGCCGGCCTACCTGGCGCGCGCTGGGTGGCGGCCGGCAACATGCACGTGACATTGCGTTTCATCGGCGAGGTGGATGGCGCCAGGGGCGAGGACATCGACGCCGCCTTGGCGGCGGTGCAGTGCCCTAGTTTCCAGATGTCCCTGGGCGCCCTGGGCTGTTTCAGCCAGGGCCGCCGGGTGCGTAGTGTTTGGGCTGGCGTCGATAAATCCGAGGCCTTGGCGCATCTTCGCAAAAAGGTCGAATCAGCCATCGTCCGCGCCGGCTTCGAAGCCGACGGCCGCAAGTTCAAACCGCATGTCACCCTGGCCCGTCTCAGGCGCGTGCCGGCGGCCAAGGTCGGTCTCTTTTTGGAAAGCCATGGCAACTTTCGCGCCGGGCCGTTTGCGGTCGGGCATTTCACTTTGTTCCACAGTTACCTCAACCCCGGCGGCGCCCAGTACGAGGCCCTGGCCGACTATCCCCTTGGCAGCGGCAAGGGAGACTAGCAGCCGAATTGGCGAAGCGTCCGCTCGACCGAGCCCACATAGGAGCCGCCGAACAGGCGCACGTGCACTAAGAGCGGATAAAGGCTGTAGAGGTCGCGGCGCTCCTCGAAGAAGCCGGGTTGCAATGGACGATGCTCCCGGTAGCGGTCGAAAAAGGCTTCCCCGAAGGTCCCAAACAGGGTGCCGAAAGCCAGTTCTATCTCGGCGTCGGCGTAATAGACGGCGGGATCAATGAAAGCGGCGACGCGCCCGTCCTTGCAAAGCACGTTGCCGGTCCACAGGTCGCCGTGAACGAGAGCCGGCCGCGAGCCGTCGTCGAGCCACCTCTGCAAGCGTCCGGCAAAGGTCTCCAGCCGGCCCATTAGTCTCCCCGGCAGGCGTCCGGCCCGCAAGGCTTCCCGGCCCATGTAAAGGAGCCTTTGATCGCGGAAAAAAGCCAGCCAGCTCGTGGTTCGGGGATTGGGCTGATGAAGGCCGCCGATGACGGTGTCCTTGCCGAAACCGAAAGCCTCGTCGGTGATGGCGTGAAGATCGGCCAAAAGGTCGGCGGCGTGGACTTCGGCGCCGGCGGTCAAGGCGCCGTCCGTTTCCACATAGGCCATCAGCAACAAACGTTCCTCGGCATACAGGACGGCCGGCACCGGCAGGCGGCTATGTCCGCCAAGATAGCGCAACATGTGGCCTTCCACGGCAAGACCACTGCCCGGCCCGCCGATCTTGGCGACAATGGTTTGCCCATTCTCCAGGTCGACCCGCGTGACCTCGCCGACGCAGCCTCCGCTCATCGGCGAGCTGCCCCGCGGCCGCGACCCGGTGGCCTGGGCGATAAGATCCTCGATGTCGCGGCGCACCCGTCGTCTCGGGTTTAAATGAAGGGCGGGATGGTGGCTTTTCCCAACGGGCCACGGGCTTTGTCAAGCGGCGAAGCCGTGTTCGGCGACATTACTGTAGCTCCCGCAGTTGGTTGAGCACCCGCCGGCGGTTCAGTATCACTTTATTTCGCAATGTCTCTGTTTGCCGATGCGTGGCCTGAACCTGTTTTCTGTTCCGTGCTTGCCGCTCTGCCTCCGGTTGCTGGAGTTGTTGCTGTTGTTGAGCTTTCGACGCCCGCAATTGCCTGTTGATCAGCTGCTGTTGAAAAGTGCGCTGCCGCTGCCGGGCATCCAAAATCAGCCGCCGCGACTGCTGCCGCAAGCGGGCTTGCCGTTGCTTGAGCTTCGCCTGCAGCATTTTCTGCTCTGCTTGGCGTTGCGATTGGCGACGTCTCAGTTCCTTTTCGGGCAGGGGGGACTGGGATTGCATCTCCCTCAAGCGCAACATTTTGTCACGCAGGGCGCGGGTTTGTTTTTGCCGCTGCTGGGCGATCATTTTCACGCATTGGTGCTTGTTCGTCTGTTTGTTGAGCACGGATATGCTGTTGGCCCCGCATTTGGCGTGGCTGGGATGTTGCGCCAGGGCAGGCCCGGAGAAGAAAATTCCGGCCATTCCCATTTTCATCAGTAAAGGTTTACGTACCGTGATCACGGTTATTCCTGAACAAAATCGTGGATTGCGCGGCAAGGCGCTTGTGACGCCTAGATTATAGCATAATTTCATAAATGATGTTGG
Source organism: Rhodospirillales bacterium (assembly GCA_036012725.1). GTDB lineage: Bacteria > Pseudomonadota > Alphaproteobacteria > Rhodospirillales > 2-02-FULL-58-16. Next base: position 31,467 of record DASCPW010000092.1, on the reverse strand, counting down.
CGGATGTTTGCGAGCAGGCCGGCGGCCGCTGCCTCGAGCAGGTCGAAGACGAATTCAAAGGCGGCAATGCCGCCTAAATAAGGGTCGGGTACGTCGCGCCATTCCAAGTGCGGCGCGAATTCCAGGAACATCCCGAGCCGGTGCTCTTCTCCCGGCGGGCAGATATGGGCCAGGTCGGCGCGGTTGTCGCGATCCATCGTCAGGATGTAATCGAAGCGTCTGAAATCCTCGGGTCTGACGAGGCGCGCCCGTTGTCCGCTCAAATCGATGCCGCGCCGCCGCGCCGCCTTCTGGGCGCGCGAATCGGGCGGGTTGCCGATGTTATAGTCATGAGTGGCGGCGGAATCGACGATGACGGCCTCGCTCAAGCCCTCGCTCTCCAACAGCTTGCGGAACACCCCCTCGGCGCTCGGCGAGCGGCAGATGTTACCCATGCAAACGAACAGCACCTTAACCGAGCCAGGCATCGCCGCGACCTTATTTTAAAAACACCCACGAGTTCGTATAGGATTATCATGATCCGTGCCGCCTTTGAATGAACAATGAACTCCGAACAGAGCATCGTCATCCTCACCGGCGCCGGAATTTCAAGGGAGTCGGGCCTTGACACCTTTCGCGACGCCGACGGCATCTGGGCCCGCGTCCGCGTCGAGGACGTGGCCACCCCCGAGGCCTTCGCCCGCGATCCCGTCCGCGTCCATGAATTTTATAACCACCGGCGCGCCAGGCTGACGGCGGCGAACATCGAGCCCAACGCCGCCCACTTTGCCTTGGCCAAGTTCGAAGACGATTGGCCGGGCCAAGTCCTGGTGGTGACCCAGAACATCGACGACCTGCACGAGCGCGCCGGCAGCCGCAATCTTTCGCACATGCATGGTGAACTGCTGAAAACGCGTTGCCAGATCTGCGGCCATGTGGTCCGCTGCGAGGACGACCTTTCGGCGCGGCATGCCTGCGCGGCCTGCGGGCGGACCGGCGGCCTGCGCCCCCACGTGGTCTGGTTCGGCGAAATGCCCTTGCAGATGGAACGCATTTACACAGCTCTAGATGGCTGTTCGCTGTTCCTTTCCATCGGCACTTCGGGCAGCGTTTATCCGGCCGCAGGCTTCGTCCGGCATGTCACCGCCAGGACCCGGGCGGCGACGGTGGAACTAAACCTGGAACCCTCGCAAGGGGCCAGCCTGTTCACCCAGGCGATCTACGGACCGGCGTCGCGAACCGTGCCGCAATACGTGGATAAACTTTTATGTGAAGGATGGTAGGCGGGGCATGTGCGCTGTTGCTTGCGGGGCGGCGGCGGGCCTATAAACGTTTGTCCTTTAACGAAACCTTTAACAGCGTAGGGGAAAACATCCATGTTCTTGGTGACGGGAGGCGCCGGTTTCATCGGTTCCAACATCGTCGCGGCGTTGGAGCAGCGCGGCAAGGGACCGGTCGTCATTTGCGACCGGCTCCGCGACGGCGAAAAATGGCGTAACATCTGCAAACGCGAGTTGGCCGAGATAGTCCATCCCGATCACCTTTATGATTTCCTCGAGGACAACCGCTCCGCCATCGAGGCGGTCATTCACATGGGCGCCGTCTCGTCGACGACGGCAACCGATGTGGATCACGTTCTCAATACCAACTTCAAATTATCCCTGGGGCTGTGGAAATGGTGCGCCGGCTATGGCATCCGCTTCCTTTACGCCTCCTCGGCGGCGACTTATGGCGATGGCGGGCAAGGTTTCGACGATGACGCCGCGCCCGAGGCACTGTCCCGGCTTCGTCCTCTCAACCCTTACGGTTGGAGCAAGCATCTATTCGATCGGCGTATCGTCCGCATGCTCGCTGATGGTGAACCCGGTCCGCCGCAGTTGGTCGGCCTGAAGTTCTTTAACGTCTACGGTCCCAACGAGTACCACAAAGGTGGCCAGCAGAGCGTCGTTGCCGGAATTTTCCCCGATGCCAAGGACGGAAAGCCGGTACGGCTGTTCAAGTCGCACCATCCGGATTACCAGGACGGCGGCCAGAAACGTGACTTCATCTGGGTCGGCGACTGCGCGGAACTAGTAATGTGGTTTATCGAAAATGCCGACGCCAGCGGACTGTTCAACTGCGGCACCGGCAAGGCGCGCTCGTTCGCCGACCTGGCAACGGCCGTCTGCCGGGCGCTGGGCAAGGAACCCCGGATCGAGTACGTGCCGACGCCCGAGGCCATCCGCGGCAAATATCAGTATTTCACCGAGTCCAAGATGGATCGCCTCGCCGCCGCCGGTTATGACAAACCCTTCACACCGCTCGACGAAGGGGTCGGCAAATACGTTACCGAATACCTCGACACCGACGATCGTTACCTCTAACGGACGGCTGTCTGGAAAACCGCCACCGGCATGACTTTCGTCATCCCCTACCCGAGCATCGATCCCGTCCTCGTCGAATTGGGGCCGCTGGCGATCCGCTGGTACTCGCTCGCCTATATCGCCGGCCTGCTGATCGCTTGGCGCTACTTGCGGTTTCTGGGCAAGCGTCCGCCACGGGTGGCAGGCAAGGCGGAGATCGACGATTTCCTGGTCTGGGCGACCTTGGGCGTGGTCTTGGGCGGGCGGGCCGGCCACGTATTGTTCTACGGCGACGGCTACTACCTGCACGACCCGCTGGCCATCCTGCGGATCTGGGAGGGCGGCATGTCGTTTCATGGCGGGTTGCTGGGCGTCGCCGCCGCCGGCGCCTGGTTCTGCCGCAAGCGCCGCGTCAAGTTTCTGCCCCTGGCCGACATCGTCGCCTGCGCCACCCCCATCGGCCTGTTTCTGGGCCGTCTGGCCAACTTCATCAACGGCGAACTTTACGGCCGCATCAGCGACGTTTCTTGGGCCATGGTTTTTCCCCATGGCGGCCTGGCGCCGCGCCATCCGAGCCAGCTTTACGAGGCCGGGCTGGAGGGCGTGGCGCTGTTCGTCATTCTTTATCTGTTGTGGCGGCGGCAATCCCGGCGCCGTCGCCCCGGCTTCCTGATCGGGGTGTTTCTGGCCAGCTACGGCGTCTTGCGCTCGTTCGCCGAATTCTTCCGAGAGCCCGCGGACGGCTATATCGGGGTCTTGACCGCCGGCCAGGCGCTGTCGGCGCCGATGATCGTGCTGGGGCTTTACCTGGTTTTCCGCTCGTTCAGGCGGGAAACGGCCAAGTGAGCCCGCTCGCCGATTATCTGCGCCGCCGAATCAAGGCCGAAGGCCCTCTCACCGTCGCCCAGTATATGCAACAAGCGCTATGCCATTCCGAGCATGGCTATTACATGTTCCGTGATCCCCTGGGCGCCGCCGGGGATTTCACCACCGCCCCGGAGATCAGCCAGATGTTTGGGGAAATTATCGGCATTTGGTGCGCCGCCCTGTGGCGGGAAATGGGGTCGCCCGAACGCGTCAATCTGGTCGAGCTTGGTCCCGGCCGGGGGACGCTCATGGCCGATGCCTTGCGGGCGGCGGCGGCGGTGCCGGGCTTTGCCGCCGCCATCGACTTGCACATGGTGGAGACCAGCCCCTTCTTGCGCCGCCGCCAGCGGCAAAGCTTGAGTACCCTGGCGGCGGATCGCCGGGCGCTCTGGCATGATGATTTCTCGCGGGTCCCGACCGGCCCTTTGCTGCTGATCGCCAATGAATTCTTCGACGCCCTGCCGGTTCGCCAGTTCCAACGCACGGCGGCGGGCTGGCGAGAGCGCCTGGTCGCCCTCGAAGGCGAGGAGTTCCGCTTCGTCCTTTCCCCGCCTTGGGAGGAGACCCCGCCGATACCACGCCAATTGGCCGCCTCGCCCGTTGGCGCCCTGGTCGAGGTCCGCCCCGCCGCAGCCGAACTGGCTTTCGCCATCGCCCAGCGAGTGAGAGATTGCGGTGGCGCGGCGCTGATTGTCGATTACGGTCATGGCCAGCATGCGGTGGGGGACACCCTACAGGCGGTCAAGGGCCACCGCTATCACGACGTCCTCGCCATGCCGGGCGAGGCCGACCTGACGGCGCATGTGGATTTCCTGGCCCTGGCCAGGGCGGCCGGCGAGGCCGGCGTCGTTGTCTTTGGGCCGGTGCCGCAAGGGGAATTCCTCGGTCATTTGGGTTTGGGTGTTAGGGCCGAGGCGTTGGCCCTCAGGGCGAGCCCGGAACAAGCCAACGACATAGCCCAGACGCGAAAGCGCCTGCTCGGCGAGGAAGGCATGGGACGTTTGTTCAAGGCCCTGGCCATCGTACCGCCGGGGGCGGCGATTCCCCCCGGTTTCGAGTGAACACTGTTGGCATTTTCAAATCCCAACGGTTAGCCCCATAATGCAAAGATGATCATCAGCCAAGTTCTCGACCGGGCGGGCGGCGTCCGGCATGCTTTTTTCAGCCGCCGGGGCGGTGTCAGCGAAGGAATTTACGCATCGCTGAACTGCGCTCCCGGTTCCCATGACGACCGCCTGAAAGTCGAACGCAACCGCTCAAGGGCGATGGAAATGCTAGGGCTGTCCGGAGATCGGCTGGTCACCGCTTGTCAGGTTCACTCTGGCCGCGCTGCCGTCGTCGAGGGGCCGTGGGTGGATGGGGTTTCGGCGCGCATTGACGGCCTGGTGACGGCCCGCGAGGGTGTCGCGCTGGGGGTGCTGAGCGCCGATTGCGCGCCTGTTCTTTTCGCCGGCGGGGGCGCCGTCGGCGCCGCCCATGCCGGCTGGCGGGGCGCCCGCGCAGGCATCCTCGAGGCAACCGTGGAGGCAATGCGGGAGCTTGGCGTCGAAAGCGGCGATATCGTTGCCGCCATTGGTCCTTGCATTGGCCAAGATTTTTACCATGTGGGGCTGGAGTTCATGGCCGATTTTCTAGCCGACGACCCCGGCAACGAGAAATTTTTCAGCCCCGCCGGCAAGGACGGCCAGCGGCTGTTCGACCTTGCCGGCTATATCTTGCACAGGCTGGCGGGGATCGGCCTCAAGGCCGTCGATGCCCTGGCCCTTGACAGTTACGGGGACGAGGAGCGCTTTTTCAGCTACCGGCGGGCCCGCCGGCGCGGCGAAAAAGACTACGGGCGTTGCCTGTCGGCCATCGTGCTTGGAGCGGATCGTGATTGATCGAACCCACTTCGTGAGATTGATCAATTGCGTTGGTCCGCTCCACGTCAATAAGTTAGAGCAAACTCTCCAGATTGGAGGATCACCCTTGGCGATTCCAATCAATCTGGATTTGCTCTAAGGACTGAGCCTTGCCTATCAAACCCGATGCAGGCCGGCTCCTCGTCTGCCTGGGGCTTGGCGCTTGCTCGCCGCCGGCCTCTACCAGGCCGCCGCCGGGGGATGGGTTGAGTCCACGGGTGCGGCTGGGTGACGATCTCGGCATTCGCGTCGAACCCGTTGACGGGCCGGCTTGGCCGATGGCCCGGCTGCTCGCCCGCTCAGTGGCCGAGAGCCTGCAAGAGATTGATCTGTCGGCGACCACCGATCGGCGCGCCGCTGCCGCCCAGGTAATTCCCTGGCTCGGTCGGGGGACATTCCGGGAAAGCCATTTACAGGCGATGGGGACGCTGATAAGTTCCGCCCCGTCCCGCGATGAAAAGCCGGGAATGGTGGTTTTTATCTCAAGGTCCGCGCCTGATGCAGCGGAAAGATCTAATACATGAAAATCATTGCCTGTAACAGCAATCGGCCTTTAGCCGAAGCGATTTCGGCATACCTTGATCTGCCCTTGACCAAGGCCAGCATCCGCCGGTTCTCGGATATGGAAATCTTTGTCGAGATTCAGGAAAATGTCCGCGGCGAAGATGTTTTCGTCATCCAGTCCACCTCTTTTCCAACCAACGACAACCTGATGGAGCTGTTGGTCTGCCTTGATGCCCTGAGGCGTGGGTCGGCGCGCCGCGCCACCGCCGTCATCCCCTATTTCGGCTATGCCCGGCAGGACCGCAAATCGGGTCCGCGCACCCCCATCTCGGCGAAGCTGGTGGCCAACCTGATTGTCCAGGCCGGCGCCGACCGGGTGTTGACCATTGATTTGCACGCCGGTCAGATTCAGGGCTTCTTTGATATTCCCGTCGACAATCTTTTCGCCGAGTCGGTCCTGGTCAAGGACATCAAGGAACGAATAAACGGCGACGAATTGATGATCGTCTCGCCCGACGTTGGCGGCGTGGTGCGGGCGCGAGGCACGGCCAAGCGGTTGAACGCCGACCTTGCCATCATCGACAAGCGCCGCGAGCTCGCCGGCGTCTCGCAGGTGATGAACATCATCGGCGATGTCACGGACCGCCGCTGCGTCATCATTGACGACATCGTCGATTCCGCCAGCACCCTATGCAACGCCGCCGTTGCAATGATTGAAAAGGGCGCCACCTCGGTTTCCGCTTATGTCACCCACGGCGTGCTTTCGGGCGGCGCCGTGGCGCGGGTGACATCCTCGCCGATGGAGAACCTGATCACCACCGACAGCATCATGGCCACCGAGGCCGTTCGCACCGCCCGCAACATCGAACAATTGAGCATCGCGCCGTTGATGGCCGAAGCTATCCGCCGGATCAGCGAGGAGACTTCCGTTTCCAGCCTATTCGACTGAGTTTTCGCCCTGGAATAACCAGCGCCGGCATCCCTGGAGGCAGGCGCAACGAACTGAAGTTTAAAGAGGAGAAGGCCAAATGACCGAAGTAACACCCATTGCGGCACAGACACGCCAGCAGACCGGCAAGGGGGCCGCCCGCGCCACACGCCGCAATGGCCGCGTTCCGGCGGTTATATACGGCAATAAGGAGGAAACGCTGCTCATTTCCCTCGATCCCATGGATCTTTCGTCGCAGCTTAAGGGGCCTGGGTTTTTCGCCCGTGTGTTTGAAATCCAGGTGGACAAGGGCAAGCACCGGGTTTTGGCCCGCGACCTACAGTTGGATCCAGTCAGCGACTGGCCTATCCACGTCGATTTCATGCGCTTCAGCGCCGATACCAAGCTCAATATCGATGTCCAGGTGATATTCGAAAACGAGGCTGCCTCGCCGGGGCTGAAACGCGGCGGCGTACTCAACATCGTCCGTCACGCCATCGAGTTGATCTGCTCCGCGGACAATATCCCGGAATGCATTTCCATCGACCTTAGCGGGCTGGAGATCGGCGATTCCGTTCACATCAGCGATGTTGAATTGCCGGCTGGCGTCGAGCCGACGATTGCCGACCGCGATTTCACCGTCGCTACCATCGCCGCGCCTTCCGTGTTGAAGACCGTCGAGGAAGAAGAGGCCGAGGCGGCGGCCCTGGCCCTGGCCGAAGAGGAAGAAGGTCTCGAGGGCGAGGAGGCCGTCGAAGGCGAGGAAGCCGAGGGCGAGAAGGAAGACGGCGGCAAAGGCGAAGGCGAGGGCGGAAATTAGCCCTGGTCACGGCTGGTCTTCGGTCATGTTGCTTGTCGTCGGCCTCGGTAATCCCGGCACCGGCTATGCTGGCAATCGCCACAACATCGGCTTCATGGCGGTGGACGTCATCGTCCGCCGCCATGGCTTTTCCGCCTTTCGCGCCAAATTCGAAGGCAAAATTTGCCAAGGCGAGATGGCGGGACGAAGGGTCGTCGCCCTCAAGCCGGCGACCTATATGAACAAATCCGGCCGCTCGGTGGCCGCCGCCGCTGGATTCTTCAAGATCGAGACCGAGGATGTCCTGGTCATTCACGACGAGATCGACTTGGCGGCGGGCAAGCTGCGCGTCAAGCGCGGCGGCGGCCATGCCGGCCATAACGGGCTGAGAAGCATCCATGCCCATATCGGCAGCGCGTACCGGCGGCTTCGTTTCGGTATCGGCCATCCCGGCGACAAGGACAAGGTTAGCGGCCACGTGCTCAAAGATTTTGCCCAGACCGAGCAAGCCTGGCTCGAGCCCATGCTCGACACCGTCGCCGATCATTTCGCCCTTTTGGCGGGGGGCGATGATGCCGCTTTCATGAGCAAGATGGCTTTAGAGTTGCAAGCTTCTGAAACCTCCGAAGCTTCCGAACCATCCGCGCCATTGCCGGGCGATGACGATGGGCTTTAACTGCGGCATCGTCGGCCTGCCCAACGTCGGCAAGTCGACGCTTTTCAATGCCTTGACCCAAACGGCGGCGGCAGCGACCTCCAACTATCCCTTCTGCACCATCGAGCCCAATACCGGCCGGGTCGGGGTGCCGGACCGTCGCCTGGATGCCATTGCCGCCATCGTCAAGCCGCCCAAGGTAGTGCCGACGCGGTTGGAATTCGTCGATATCGCCGGCCTGGTCAAGGGCGCCAGCCAAGGCGAGGGGTTGGGCAACCAATTTCTCTCCAATATCCGCGAGGTCGATGCCATCATCCATGTGCTGCGCTGCTTCGAGGACAATAACGTCACCCATGTCAGTGGCGCCATCGACCCGGCCAGCGATGCCGAGACGGTGGAGACCGAGCTCATGCTGGCCGATCTGGAGAGCCTGGAGAAGCGTGTCGATCCTTTGGCCAAGAAGGCGCGCGGCAACGACAAGGAGGCCAAGGCGACCCTCGAGCTGGTGGAGCGTGCGCTGGCGATGCTCCGCGAGGGCCATTCAGCGCGCAATGTGGAGCTGGCCGGCGGCGAGAAGAAACGCTTCCGCATGCTGCAACTGCTGAGCGCCAAGCCGGTGCTCTATGTCTGCAACGTCGGCGAGGAGCATGTCACCACCGGCAATGCGTTATCAGTGGCGGCGGTCGCCCGCGCCGCCTCCCTGGGCGCGCGCTCGGTGGTGATTTCGGCGAGGATAGAGGAAGAGATCGCCGCCCTGGCCGATTTGTCCGAGCGGGCCGAGTTCCTGGAAACAATCGGCCTGGAGGAGAGCGGCCTGGCCCGGGTGATCCGCGAGGGACACGTCCTTCTCGGCTTGATTGTCTTCTTCACCGAATGCCCCAACGAGGTTCGCGCCTGGACGTTGCGGGCCGGCGCCCAGGCCCCCGAGGCGGCGGGTCAGGTCCATACCGATTTTGAGCACGGCTTTATTTGCGCCGAGACCATTGCCTACGACGACTTTGTTTCCCTGGGCGGAGAGCAAGGCGCCAAGGAGGCCGGCCGGATGCGCCAGGAGGGCCGCGACTACCTGGTCCAGGACGGCGACATCTTGCTGTTCAGGTTCAATCTGTAGGGTAAAGGCAGCGATCCGTTCACCGCCGCCTCCCCAAGCGTTCCCTCTTTGTTTCAGGCGATAATAGCACAATCATCGTTTTTGTCGCTTTCTTTTCGCGAAACTGTTGAAGCGCCGCCGCGAAACTGGAAAACTCACCGCCGTTCGCAAAGGACAAAAAAAAAGGAGCTTCCATGACGGAACCGGGAACGCCGCCTGTTATTGGTGTCATTGGCGGCAGTGGCGTCGAGGATATCGACGGCCTGACGGACAAGCGCTGGGAGAAGGCCGCCTCGCCCTTCGGCGAGCCGTCGGACGAGCTCCTCATGGGCGAGTTGGGCGGACAGAAAATCGTTTTTCTGCCGCGCCACGGCCGCGGCCACCGGATCGCGCCCGACGAGATCAACTTCCGCGCCAATATCGACGCCCTGAAGCGCGTCGGCGTTACCGAGATCGTCTCGGTCAGTGCCTGCGGGTCGCTGGACGAAACCTTGCCGCCGGGCACATTCGTCATTGCCGATCAGTTCATCGACCGTACCTTCGCCCGCCAGACAAGTTTTTTCGGTACCGGCTTGGTGGCGCATGTCGGTTTCGGCCATCCCGTTTGCCGGCGTCTGGGCGACGCCATCGAGGCGGCGGCCAAGGAGCTCGGCATTTCCCATCGGCGCGGCGGCACCTATCTGGCCATGGAAGGGCCACAGTTCTCGACCATGGCCGAATCCAACCTTCATCGGGATTGGCGATGCGACGTGGTCGGAATGACCAACATGCCCGAGGCCAAACTCGCCCGCGAAGCCGAAATCTGCTATGCCACCGTCGCCATGGTCACCGATTACGACTGTTGGCACCCGGACCACGACCATGTGACGATCGATGCCATCATCAAGTTGCTGATGGACAACGCCGATAAGGCCCGGGCGCTGGTCAAGCGGCTGACGCCGAAGCTCACAAGCCGCTCCGGGGCCTGTTCGGAGGGCTGCCATCGGGCATTGGAAACCGCCGTCATCACCGCGCCCGAAGCCCGCGATCCCGAAATGGTGGGCAAACTCGACGCCGTCGCCGGCCGGGTGCTGAAATAGAGTTCCCATGAAAGTCCAGGGCAAGCCTTACCGCAGCATCTGGTTGGCCGAGGACGCCCTCGGCGTCCATATCATCGACCAGACCCGCCTGCCCCACGAATTCGTCACCCGCCGCCTGGAGAGCCTGGATGACGCGGTCCGGGCGATCAGCGCCATGCAGGTGCGCGGCGCCCCCTTGATCGGCGCCACGGCGGCTTACGGGATGAGTTTGGGCATGCGCGCTGATGCCACCGATAGCGGTCTTGATAAGGCCTATTCAAGCCTGATCGCGGCGCGGCCGACGGCGGTCAACCTGCGCTGGGCCCTGGACGAGATGAAGATGTTGCTGGCGCCTCTGGAACCGACGGCGCGGACTGGGGCGGCTTACCGACGAGCCGCCGAGATTTGCGACGAGGACGTGGAGATTTGCTCGGCCATCGGCGGGCATGGCTTGGCTTTGATCCAGGAGGCCTGGAAAAAGAAAGGTGCAAACGAGCCGCTCAATATCCTTACCCACTGCAATGCCGGCTGGCTGGCGGCGGTGGACTGGGGCACCGCCATGGCACCCATCTACAAGGCCCATGACGCCGGCATTCCGCAACATGTCTGGGTCAGCGAGACCCGGCCCCGCAACCAGGGCGCCAGCCTGACTTGTTGGGAACTGGGCAGCCATGGGGTTGCCCATACGCTAATCGTCGATAACGCCGCCGGCCACCTGTTGCAGCAGGGCCAGGTCGATCTCTGCATCACCGGCACCGACCGGACGACAGCATCGGGAGACGTTTGCAACAAGGTCGGCACCTACCTGAAGGCCTTGGCGGCACATGACAACGGCGTGGCCTTTTACGTGGCCTTGCCCGGCCCGACCATTGACTGGACGATCGGCGACGGCGCCTGCGACATCCCCATCGAGGAGCGCGCCGCCGCCGAGGTGACGCGCATGGCCGGGCGGACCGCCGATGGCGATATCGCCGCCGTGGAGATCGCGTCCGAGGGTTGTGTTGCCGCCAACCCGGCCTTCGACGTGACGCCGGCGCACCTGATCACCGGTTTGATTACCGAGCGCGGCATTTGCCAAGCCTCGGCTGAAGGGTTGCGGGGACTCTTTCCGGAACCCTAGAGCAAATCCAGATTGATAGGAACCGCCAAAGGCGATTCATCAATCTGGATTTGCTCTAGGGGGTAGTGGCGTCTTGTTGACGTAACCGGGACTTTCTATAGTCGCGGCCTGCCGAACAGGGTTGATATATGGAAGACCTCTGGTCCGATAGGAACGCCGAGACGACGATCAGGAAATATGCCGAGGCCGGCGTTGGCGAAGACCTAGCCCTTCGTGTCTATTCCTCGCGCTTGCTCGGCTCCGACCCCCGGCTGGTCCAGCACGGCGGTGGCAACACCTCGGTGAAAACTGCCGCCAGCGAGTTGATGGGCGGGGAAACGGCGGTCATCCACGTCAAAGGCAGTGGCCGGGATTTGGGCTCGGTTGAGCCCGGCGACTTCGCCGCCATCCGCCTGGGCCCCCTTCAGAGCTTGACCGAACTCGAAGACTTAAGCGACGACGACATGATCAACGCCGGGCGTTGCAACATGCTCGGCGGCGCCGCTCCCAGCCCTTCCGTCGAATTCCTCTCGCACGCCTTTTTGCCGCCCAAGTATATCGACCACGGCCATGCCAACGCCGTTTTGAGCCTCGCCAACCAGCCCGATGGCGGTAAGCTGGTCGGTGAAGTTTACGGCCGGCGCGTCGGCATCGTCCCTTACATTATGCCGGGCTTCGGACTGGCCAAGAAGGTGCTCAGGATGTTCGAGGCCGATCCCGGCGTTGACGGTCTCATCCTCTTGAAACACGGCCTCTTTACTTTCGGCGAGACGGCGCGCCAGTCCTATCGGCGCATGGTCGAATTGGTCAACATGGCCGAGGCGCGTCTGCGGGAGGGGCGCAAAAGCGTCTTCGCCGCCGCCACTATTGCCGGCGAGCCCGCCAAGGTGGCCGATGTGGCCCCTATTCTGCGCGGCCTCTGCACTCCCGCCGACGGTGCCCACAAACGTTCGATCCTCGATTTCCGAACCACTCCCGAGATCTTAGACTATGTCAACGGCGCCGATGTCCGCCGTTATTCGCAGATCGGCACGGTGACGCCGGACCATGTCATCCGCACCAAGCCCCGGCCCCTGGTCGTGGCGGCGCCGAGGGCCGGCGGGCTGGACGATTTTCGCCATGACACGGCGGCGGCACTCGCCGATTACGCCAAAAATTACCGCGTCTCTCTCGCCCGCCACGTCCCCGGCGCGGCGCCGGCTGATGCCATGCCACGGGTGACCTTGGTGCCGGGACTGGGGTTGTTCGGGTTGGGGACAAGCGCCGCCGACGCCGCCATCGCCGCCGACATCGCCGCCACCACGATTGATGTCGTCACCGGCGCGGAGGCCATGGGCAGGTACGAAAGCGCCGCCGAAGCCGACATGTTCGCCATCGAACAGTGGTCCCTCGAACGGGCCAAGCTGGGGGAACGGAGCGGCGGCGCGCTGGCCGGTCACGTCGTCGTTGTCACCGGCGGCGGCGGCGTCATCGGGGCGGCCATCGTCAGGGCCTTCGCCACCGAGGGGGCCGAAGTTGCGGTGCTCGATCTTGACGCTTCGATCGCCGCCGGCGTCGCCCGGCAGGCCGGTAATGGGTCCTATGGTTTGGCCTGCGATGTTACCGAGCCCGGTTCGGTTGCCGCTGCCTTCGATCATGTTTGCGAGACCTTCGGCGGCGTCGATATCGCCGTCTCCAACGCCGGCGCCGCTTGGCAGGGCGCCATCGGCGAGGTTTCGGACGACCTTCTCAGGCGTAGTTTCGAGCTTAACTTCTGGGCCCACCAGACGGTGGCGCAAAATGCCGTCCGCGTCATGCGCCGGCAAGGTATCGGCGGCTGCTTGTTGTTCAACGCCTCCAAGCAAGCGGTCAATCCCGGCCCCGGTTTCGGCCCTTACGGCATGCCCAAGACGGCGACCCTGGCCCTGATGCGCCAGTACGCCATCGATCACGGGGCCGAGGGAATCCGCTCGAACGCGGTTAACGCCGACCGCATACGCTCAGGTTTGCTGAGCGGGGAGATGGTCAAGGAAAGGGCGAAAGCCAGGGGGGTCAGCGAAACAGACTACATGTCCGGCAATTTACTTGGCCTCGAGGTGACGGCCGAGGACGTCGCCCAGGCATTCGTTTATCTGGCGCTGGCGGCGAAGACGACGGCCGCCGTGACCACCGTCGATGGCGGTAACATCGCCGCGGCGCTAAGGTAAAGCAGGTATAACTTCACATTTGGAGAAACTCATAATGGCTGACAAGGACGACATCAGGGAAGGCAAGGATTTCGGTCTCGATACCCCGGCTCTCAACAGGCCCTTCTTTCTGAAGGGCTCTGGCGCCCTTGACTGGGGGATTCAGAACCGCTTGTCGAGGATTTTCAATTCCAAGTCCGGCAAGACCGTGATGTTGGCTATCGACCATGGCTATTTTCAGGGACCGGCCACTGGCCTTGAGCGTATCGATCTCGGGATCGTGCCGCTTATTCCCCATGCCGACGTGATCATGTGCACGCGCGGCGTGCTGCGCGCCAACATCCCTTCCGAAACCGACAAGGCGGTGGTCTTGCGGTGCAGCGGCGGCAACAGCATCTTGAGCGAGCTGTCCAACGAGACAGTGGCCGTCGATATCGAGGACGCGATCCGTTTGAACGTCGCGGCGATGGCGGCGCAGGTCTATATCGGCGCCGAGTACGAGCACAAATCCATCGCCAACATTATCAAGCTTATCGACAGCGGCAACCGTTACGGCATTCCGACCCTGGCGGTCACCGGCGTTGGCAAGGAGATGAAGCGCGACGCCCGCTATTTCGGCCTCGCCAGCCGCATCGCCGCCGAGCTCGGGGCGCATTACATCAAGACCTATTTTGTCGATGACGGATTCGAGCGGGTTACCGCCGGCTGTCCGGTACCCATCGTCATGGCTGGCGGCAAAAAACTGCCCGAGCCGGACGCCTTGACCATGGCTTACAAGGCAATCGACCAAGGCGCCGTGGGCGTCGACATGGGCCGCAACATTTTCCAGGCCGAATCCCCGATCGCCATGATCCAGGCGATCGCCGCCGTCGTCCACGACAACGAGAAACCAAAAAAAGCGATGGATATGTACGAAACCCTGAAGGCCGAAATCAAAAGCTAGGGTTGAAATGCTTTTAATGCAAGTCGGACCAGACCTTGCGTTTCAGGGCATAAAGCATGGCCGTCAGGATGATCAGGAATAGCATTACCTTGATGCCTAGGCTCTTGCGTTCCTCCATCTCCGGCTCGGCCGCCCAGGCCAGGAACGTAACGATGTCCCTGGCGTGCTGCTCAAGGGTTGGCTTGGTGCCGTCGGCATATTCCACCGCCTCGTCGTCAAGCGGCGCGCCCATGGCGGTCTGGTTACCGGGGAAGTATAAGTTGTAGGACATTCCCTCAAGCAACTCGACGCCCTCGGGGGGCTCGTCCCGGTAGCCGGTAAGCAAGGCGTAAAGATAATCGGAGCCATTGGCACGGGCCTTGGTCATCAGCGACAAATCCGGGGGCAAGACGCCCAAATTGGCGGCCCGCGCCGCCTGCTCGTTAGCGAAGGGAGACACCAAGCGGTCGGCTAGCCTGGCCGGGCGCATGAACGTCATGCCGTCTTCATCGTGGGTTTCACCTTCTTCATTTGGGCCGGCCGGCACCTGAGCCTCGAGGGCAATGGTCTTGACCTCTGACTCGCTGAAACCAATCTCTCGCAGATTGCGGTAGGCGACAAGCCGCAACGAATGACAGGCGGCGCAGATTTCCGAGTAGATCTGGAAGCCGCGTTGCAAGGCGCCCCGGTCGAAGGTTTCGAGGACGCCGTCGAAAGGCCAGTCTTGCTCCGCCGGCTTCGGCGCCTCGGAGGCAACGGCAACACCAGAGCTCAAAACCAACGCCACCAAGGTTGACCTGACAATTCCCAACATCAGCCAGCCACCTTGCCGGAAGCGCCGCCGGCAGTTACCGCTTCGCTGATGCTGCCCGGCACCGCTTTCGGTTTCTCGAACAGGCCCAGAATCGGGGTGATGATGATGAAGTGGGCAAAGTAATAGGCAGTCGCCGCCTGCCCGATGGGAATGAACATGCCCTCCGGCGGGTTGGCGCCGACGATGCCCAAAACCACACAGTCGATGACGAAGATCCAGAAGAACTGCTTGTAGATGGGGCGAAACTTGGCGCTGCGCACGGGCGAGCGGTCGAGCCAGGGAAGGAAGAAAAGGATGCATATGGAGGCGAACATGGCGATCACCCCGATCAGCTTGGCCGGGATGAACCAGAGGTCGAAAGTGATCGCCCTCAAGACCGCGTAAAAGGGCATGAGGTACCATTCAGGCACGATATGGGCTGGCGTCACCATCGGGTTCGCGGGGATGTAGTTGGCCACGTCAAGGAAGAAATTGGGAAAAAAGAAGACGAAAAACATGTAAACGATCATCAGTACGCCCAGTCCAAAGGCGTCCTTGACGGTATAGTAGGGATGGAACGGTATCTTATCCTTGGGCCCTTTTATTTCGACGCCCAGAGGATTGTTGGATTTGTGCACATGCAGCGCCCATAGATGCAGAAAAACCAGGGCAAAAATGATGAAGGGCAACAGGTAGTGCCAGGAGTAAAAGCGGTTCAGCGTCGCGTTGCCGACCGTGAAGCCACCCCATAGCCATTTGACGATATCATCGCCGACCGCAGGCACCGCCGAAAACATGTTGGTGATTACTGTGGCTGCCCAATAGCTCATCTGCCCCCAAGGCAGTACGTAACCCATGAAGGCAGTGCCCATCATGATGAGGACGATGAGAACGCCGATGATCCACAATAGCTCGCGTGGCTTCTTATAAGAACCGTAATAGAGGCCACGGAACATGTGGATGTAAACGATAAAGAAAAATACGGAACCGCCGTTCATATGCAAATAGCGCAGCAGCCAACCATAATTGACGTCGCGCATGATGCGCTCGACGGAATCAAAGGCATGGTCCACGTGAGGGGTGTAGTGCGCGGTCAGGAGAATGCCGGTGACCATCAATATCACCAGGACGATCCCGGCGAGCGAGCCGAAGTTCCACCAGTAGTTCAGGTTTTTTGGTGCCGGATAATCGACCAGCTCTTTATGCATGAAGGTAAAAAGCGGCAACCGGTAGTCGATCCACTTGATGACCGGGTTGTTCCAGATTGGTGTCGCCATGGCCTGTTTCCTAGCCGATCTTGATGGTCGTGTCGGTGAGAAAGCTGTAAGGCGGGATGAGTAGGTTTTCCGGAGCCGGCCCCTTGCGGATGCGCCCCGAGGTGTCGTAGTGGGAACCGTGGCAGGGACAGAACCAGCCGCCGAAATCGCCCTTGCTTTCACCAGGTTTCTGGCCCGCCGGAATGCAGCCGAGATGCGTGCATATCCCCACCATGACCAGCCATTCCGCTTTCTTCGCCCGCTTTGCGTCGGCCTCCGGATGGGGCAGGTCGGCTTCGTCGTCCTTCTTTGCCGCAGCAATCTCATCGGCCGTGCGCCGACGGATAAACACCGGCTTGCCGCGCCATTTGATGGTGATGCTCTGGCCTAACTTGATGGGAGCAAGGTCGACCTCTGTCGAGGCCAGGGCGAGCACGTCCGCCGATGGATTCAGGCTATCGAGCAATGGCCAGCAGCCTATCGCCGTTCCCACCGCGCCCATCGTGCTGGTGGCGATAAGCAGGAAATCGCGGCGGCTTTCATCCTCTTCCGGCCCATCAGTGGTTGTTGCCGTTTCGCTCATCAGACAACCTCGTTTTGCCCCGCTGCTTGTGGCAGCAGGATGGAGTACACCGGCGAAGGATATAATGAAATTTTACCGGCTTGGAAAGGCTTCAGTAACGACTTTGTGACGTTCTTTCAATACTTTTCACTCGCCTCTTCGGATTACCGATTTTCCCTGCTACGATTTATCGATGCGTCTGGTCTTGTTCGAACCCGACATTCCACAAAACGCCGGCACACTTTTGCGCCTGGGCGCCTGTCTGGGCGTACCGGTGGACGTGATCGAGCCCTGCGGGTTTGTCTTCGCCGATAAATACTTCCGCCGCGCCGGCATGGACTATCTCGACCGCGCCGATCTGACCCGCCATCTTTCCTGGCCGGCGTTCCAGGAAGCGCGGCGGGGAAAGGGCGCCAGGCTGGTGCTGTTGACCACCCGCGCCTCGATGCCGTACACCGCTTTCAGGTTCGAGACCGGCGACGCCCTTGTGCTCGGCCGGGAAAGTTCGGGTCTGCCCGATGCCGTTCATGACGCCGCCGAGGCCCGCGTCAAGGTGCCGATGGCGTCGGCGATGCGTTCGCTGAACGTCGCCACCGCCGCCGCCATGGTGTTGGGCGAGGCCCTGCGCCAGACGCGGGGATTTCCATAGCGATTAACTCCCTAGCGGCGGTCAACCGCTATCTTTCAACACCGTTTTCAGCTTTTCCAGGCATTGATCCTTGCCGGCGCGGTAGTCACCATTCCGCCACCAGGTCTCAACGGCGCCGAGCAGGCTCCCAACGCGCGGCCCCGCTTCGACGCCAAGCGCGGTGACGTCGCTGCCGCGTAATGGAAATTGCAAAGGCGTCCAAGCATCGGCGGCGGCCAGCAGGCCGAGCCAAGCATGGGTTCGTGGCTGGGGCAGGCGGGGGGTGACGGCCAGCTCACCGGCCCAGGCCAAAAGCACCAAATCCCTGACCTTCTGGGGCCCAAGACACTGCAAGGCGCGGCGCAGAGCACGTTCATCGCCGTCCGGTGATATCCGCCGGCGGGAGGCGACCGTGGCGATCAGCCGTTTGGTTTGCGTATTTGAAAATTTCAGGCGTCGGGCCACCGCCTCGGCGCCGCCGGCGTCGGTGTCGAGCAAGGCCGCCAGCCGGCGCAGGGAATCGGCACCTACCGAGTCGACCTTGATGGCGCTGGTCTCGAGCCAGGTCAACAAGCGCAGCCGGCCCACGTCGCCGGCCTCGGGGAGGATGAAATCACAAATTTTTTCACCTTGCATGAGCTGCAAGGTGTCGGCCGGGTTGGGCGCCAACAGGATGCGAAATATCTCGTCGCGCCGCCGTTCGCTGGAAAGTTCCGCGAACCTGGGGGCCAATTCGCGGCAGGCGGCAAGGGCGGAGATATCGGCCGGCAGCCGGCCGTAGGTTGCATGGAAACGGAAAAACCTGAGCCCCCTCAAGAGGTCTTCCTCGATGCGTTCCCTGGCGTTGCCGACAAACCTGACATGGCCATTGGAGAGGTCGTCAAGAGCGCCGAAAAAATCATAAATATCGCCGCCAGGAGTGCAAGACATAGTGTTGATGGTGAAATCACGGCGCGCCGCGTCGGCCATCCAGTCATCGGTGAAGGCGACCTTGGCATGGCGTCCGTCGGTCTCCAGGTCAATGCGGAGCGTCGTCACTTCGATTGGCCATTGGCCAATGGCCACCGTCACCGTTCCATGCTTGAGCCCGGTAGGAATGGCCTTGATACCAGCTTCATGGAGCAGCGCCATGACCCGCTCCGGCGGCTCCGGCGTGGCGATGTCGATGTCCTTGACGGGAAGTTTGAGCAAGGCGTCGCGGACACAACCGCCGACGAAACGGGCATCGGCGCCGTCCGCCGTCAAGGCTTCGATGACGGCGACTGTCGCCGGTGCCATCATCCAATCCAGCGGGACGATTTTTTCTATCGGGTCCAAGGGCCGCCCCGCTCTAGTTAAAACGGCTCGCCGCCATTTTTTACTGGCGCCGGCTTTTGTCGCTTTCGGGGACGACCCGTCCGGGAACGATCTTGCCACCCTCGTAGCGTGGCGGCTGGTAGGTGCCTCCCGGCTCGGAGCCGCTGCTCAGACCGAGGTATACAAATCCCCCGGCCATCAGTGCAAGTCCGGAGCCGACCAGCCAGAACCATGGCCCTTCCGCCATGCGCCACGGCTCGGCCTTCGGGTTAATTTGCCGCGACAACCAAACCCAGCCCATGTAAAGGGCGAACGGCAGGAGAAGCGGCAGCACATAGTGCAACAGGATGCGGGTCATGAGATCCCCCCAACGAGACGCTCGTAGAGATTGACCAGGATGCCGGCGGTGGCGCCCCAGATGTGATAATCGCCGTAAGTTATGGCATAAAACAACCGTTTCCCACCTTCAAAATCATTGCTGTGCCGCTGATGGTTGGCGGCATCGAGAATAAATCCAGTGGCACTTCGAATGCTTCTTCCACTTCGCGGCGGTCCAGGTCGAGTTCAAGCGGTGGTTCGAGTACCGCGACCACCGGCGTGACGCTGAAACCGGTGCAGGTTTCGTAGGTGTCGAGCCTGCCGATAATTTCCACTGGCCGCTCCTTGAGGCCGATTTCTTCCTCGCTTTCCCGGAGCGCCGTCGCCTCGGGACTTTCGTCCTCCGCCTCCATATGGCCACCGGGAAAGCTGATCTGGCCGGGATGATTGGCAAGGTTTCCGGTGCGCCTTGTCAGAAGCACCGTCAGACCTCCGGCATGAGTGACAATGGGGACCAGAACCGCCGCCGCGGTCAACGGCGGTTGCGAAGCTGTTCCCTGGTTGAGGTCATGATCGCCCCGCTTCGTCCCGCCGGTCGGCACCGGCAGGCACTTAATGACCCATTCACGGTCTCGAACCCGTCTCACAGGTTCCCTCCATTCCTTACGGGTGCTCCCCCTCCGGTCGGCGGATGGGGGGATGAGTTCCTTGCGGGCGGTGGGCTTGTCTCTCATAATATCGAACCCGTCACGGATCGGTCCGCGTACCAGGTTCTGACGCGTCCTCGTCACCGCAAACAGATGAAAAAGACATCGCCGTGACAGCTATCGCCAAGGATAAAATTAAAATAAACGATCCCCAGCAACTTATCGACCCCATGGACCAACTTAGGGGCGATATCGCCAGCGCCAGGGAAAGCATCGGCCGGGTCATTTTCGGCCAGCCTCGGGTTATCGAGGAGACCATGATCACCCTCTTGACCGGTGGACACCTGCTGTTGATCGGGGTGCCCGGCCTGGGAAAGACACGCCTGGTCGAGACCTTGGTCTGGGGAATCATCCATCATCGATAGGTAAAAAAATAAGGCATGAAATCGCTTTGCCAGAGGCAGTGTTTTAGGTGCCTTTGTTTCATTCGTTGCAAACGGTAGCGCCCCTGAGATGGGCGCGGATTCCACCTTGCGGTTTAAAGTGCCGAACATTGGTGATATAAGAAATTGTGATGCCCAAGACCGTCCTGATCGTTGAAGATAACGAGCTCAACATGAAGCTGTTTAACGATCTCTTGCAAGCTAGTGGTTACAACACCGTGCAGACCAAGGATGGCAAGGAAGTCCTGGAATTAGCCCGCGACAACAATCCGGATCTTATCCTCATGGATATCCAGTTGCCCGAGATCTCCGGGCTCGAGGTTACCAAAATCATCAAAGCGGATGAGAGACTTCAAGATATTCCGGTGATTGCGGTGACTGCCTTCGCCATGAAGGGAGACGAGGAAAAAATCAGGGAAGGGGGCTGCGAAGGCTATATCGCCAAACCCATTTCTGTTCCTGAATTTATGGAAACGATCGCCAAGTTCTTGGGCTGAAACCAATATTTAAATTGAACCCGATGACCGATCTCAAGACATCATGCCGTTGCCCGACATGGGCATCGATGGGCCTTAGGTTTCCGGGCATCCCCGAAAAGAACTTTTTGACACTTAAAGCTCGGCGGCGCAGCGGTGGCTATTTGATCTTCGATTCCTTGAAAAGGACATGCTTGCGGACCACCGGATCGTATTTGCGGAACGCCATCTTGTCGGTGGAATTACGGGGGTTTTTCTTGGTCACGTAGTAGAACCCGGTGTCAGCGGTGCTGACCAGCTTGATGAGGACGGTGTTAGCCTTGGCCATCGCGGGGTTCCCGGTTCCAACGAATAATCATTATTGCCAGCGGCGAACCATACAGGCGGCGGCGAAGCTGTCAAGGGCGGCGGGCCTTTTCCTGACCGTCGCGTCCAGCCGCGTCAACGGCCGAGGTCAGGCCAAGGGCGCGGTTGTAAAGGGATCGATTGCCGATGAGGCGGCTGGCCACCTCGGCTTCCACGGATTTCTTGCGCCGTTCGGCCGGACAGGAGGCGCGCAAGCCCTTGCGCTGGCCCTCATTGTTGATGTCGGCCTTGCGCCAGGCTTCAATGAGGGTGGATGTCTTCATCCTCGCCATGAGCGCCCGGTCGATTAATTCCCGTTCGCCGCCGCCCGCGCCGCTGGTGCAAATGGCGGGCATCACGCCCAAACCGTGCAGAGCATAGCCCGATGGCGTAATCAGGCGCGACCATGTGAGCGTGATTTCACCGCCATTGGGAAGGCGGATCACGGTTTGCACCGTGCCCTTGCCAAACGACGAGGTGCCGATGACCACCGCGCGGCCGCGATCCTGCAGGGCGGCGGCAACGATCTCGGCCGCCGAGGCCGATTTTCCGTCAACCAGCACAGCCAGGGGAGTGCCACTGGCCAAGTCGGTGCCGCTGGCCTCGTAATGCTGGATACTGTCCGGGTGCCGTCCTTGGGTTCTGATAATCTGTCCCTGGGCTAAGAACAGGTCGGCGATCCGGATCGACTGTTTCAAAAGCCCGCCCGGGTTGCCGCGCAAATCCAGCACCAGGCCCTTGATTTTCGTTCCCAGCTTTTTTTTTGCTTCCTTCAATTTCTTGGCCATGTTGCGGGTGGTGTTTTTGTTAAATCCCCTAACTTTCAGGAAAACAATGCCGTTCTTCTCTCTCATGGTGACGGTGACGCCGACAATGTGGGCGCGTTCAATTTCAAACGTTAACGGCCCGGCCTGGCCGCGACGGACCGTTAGCGTCAGCAGGCTACCGATCGGGCCACGCATTTGCGCTCCGACCTGGCGCGCCTGTAGTCCTTTGACGGGGACTTGGCCGACGTAGGTAATGATGTCGCCTTTTTTGATACCGGCCCGGGCCGCCGGCGTATTCGCCATGACGAAGGTCACCCGGAATTCCCCCCACTTGAACTTGAAGCGGATGCCGATGCCGCCAAACCCCTCGCGCTTGGCGCGGTTTTTCCTGGCGTCCTCAATGCCAGCATAGCGCGAGAAGACATCAAGTTTGGAGAGCATGCCGTCGAAGACCGCCTTGAAAAGCATTTCATTGCTAGCGGCGCGCAGTTGCTTGGAAGCCTTGCCGCTGGCGGCCAAGACTTCGACGGTGAGCGCCGCCCACTTCAGGGCATCGTTGTCCGTGGGGGCCGGAAAGCGGGCCACGGCCCGGTCGTTGTCGGTCAGAACAATGATGTTTTGGCGGCGGCTTACCATCAGCCTGGGGTCGAGGGCGACAAGACCCCGCATTCCCTCGAGGGCGAGGGTGGCCAACGAAATTTTATCGATGTACTTCTCGCTGATGGAGCTGTAGCCGGTGGTAAAAACCTCGGTTGCCAGATCCGTGGAGAAACCTGCGCCGGTATCTTTCGGCAACATCCGCTGCGTCGTGCAGGCGCTTGACAAAAAGACAAGCAGGATGGCGGCAAGATGGATCGCTAAATCACGGCGCCAAATCATGGCGCCGATTGTCTGGGATTTGATGGCGTTCGTCACTACCTGATTTTCCGTTTGCGGGCCTTTTTTGGCGCTCTCGACACGCCCCCCTTGGCCACCGTCCGGTCCGTGTCGGCGCCAGTCCGGCGCCGTTTCCCGCCGGCTTTACCTTGGCTGGGCAAAAGATGCAAGATGAGGCCGCCGGTGAGCGGCTCGGCCTCAGCCAGGATCACTTCCACCTCATCGCCCAGCCGGTATTCCCGTCTCGTCCGCCGTCCCCTGAGGGCATGGCGGCCAGTGTCGTGGACATAATGATCATCGGGCAGGGTGGCGAGCGGAACCAATCCGTCGCCGCCGATGTCATCCAAAGTTACGAACAGGCCGAAACGGGTAACGCCGTTGACGCGGGCCGTAAACTGGGCGCCGACGCGCTCGGCCAGAAAGGCGGCGGTGAAACGGTCGACGGCGCTGCGCTCGGCGGCGACGGCGCGGCGCTCCATTTGCGATAGGTGGGCGCCCCTTTCGGCATCGTCGCCAGACGCTGGCTTTTGGCCGCCCTCACCCAGTTTAAGCCCGCCGACAAGAGCGCGGTGGACCAACAGGTCGGCGTAACGGCGGATCGGCGAAGTGAAATGGCAGTAACGCCCGAGCGCCAGGCCGAAGTGGCCGATGTTGGCGGGCGAATATTCGGCATGCGCCTGGCTGCGCAGGACGATCTCGTTGACCATCCGTTCATTGGGCTTGCCCTTGACCTTGGCGAGGATGCGGTTGAAATGGTCCGCTTTGGTGATCTGGCCCTTGGCCAGTCCGAGGTCTAGGCCGTCGAGGAACTGGCGCAAGGCCTCCATCTTTTCATCCGTGGGCGCGTCGTGAATCCGGTACATGCAGGGCTGTTTGAACTTTTCTAAGGTCTCGGCGGCGGCGACGTTGGCGGCTATCATAAATTCCTCGATCAATCTGTGGCTGTCGAGGCGGGGTTTGGTCTCCATTTTAACGACATTACCGTCTTTGCCGACCACCACCCGGCGCTCGGGCATCTCAAGTTCCAGCACGCCGCGCCCTTTCCGCCCTTTGGCCAGCGCCGCGTAGGCGCCGTAAAGGGGCGTAATGACGCTCGCCATCAAGGGTTTCACCGCATCGTCCGGGGCGCCGTCGCGGGCCGCTTGCACTTGGCTGTATGTCAAACGCCCCACTGAGTGCATGGATGCGCGCGAGAAGCGATGGCGGAGCAGGGTGCCCCTGGCATCGATCCACATATGGGCGGCAAGGCAAGGCCGGTCCTCGCCGGGATTCAAGGAACACCAGCCGTTGGAAAGCGCCTCGGGCAGCATCGGCACCACTTGGTCGGGGAAGTAGACCGAGTTGCCGCGCCGGCGGGCCGTTTCGTCCAAAGGGTCCCCCGGGCGCACGTACCAAGCGACATCGGCGATGGCGACGGTCAACCGCCAGCCATTGGGATTTTGTGGGTCGTCGTCGGTCTCGGCCCAAACGGCGTCGTCGAAGTCGCGGGCATCGGCGCCGTCAATAGTGACAAGCGGTATGGCGCGGAGATCGTCGCGGCCATCCAAGGGCGCCGGGCCGGCGGCCGCCGCCTGGGCGATGGCGTCCTCTGAGAACGCGGTCGGGATATCATGATCAAAGATGGTGATAAGGCTTATGGACCTGGGCCCGTCGGTATTTGCCAAGCGCTCGATGACGCGTGCCCTTTTTAGCCCCAGCCGCCGGCCGGGCAGGATGTCTGCGCGCACCAGGTCGCCGTTCTCGGCGCCGTGGGAGGCATCGGGGCCGACAATGAATTCGCCCCTGGCGCGACGCCCGGCGGGCCTGATCCGTCCTTCGCCGCCGGCTTTCCGGTAGATCCCCAGCACTCTCGCCGGCGCCGTCGGCAGGCGGCGCATGGTCCGCCCTTCATAGGTCCCGCCGCCGGCCGGGGTGAGCCTTGCCAGCAGCCGGTCGCCGACTCCCGAAGCGGCTCGCCCAGGGCGCTCCGGCGTCATGTAGATGACCGGCGGATCGCCTTCGTCCCGCCAAGCCACCGGCCGGGCCAGCACCTCACCGTCCATATCGGTACCGGTGATCTCGACGACGGTAACGGATGGTAGTTTGCCGGAGCCGCGGCGGCGTCCGATCAACCCCTCGCCCCTGATCTCATGAAGCAATTTTGTGAGCCGTGTCTTTTGTTTTCCGTCCAACCTGAAAGCACGGATGATCTCGCGTTTACCGGCGCCGCCGCCACTTTCCTGGATGAACTCCAGGACCTGCTCGCGGCTGGGAAAGGGAGCGGTCTTCGACTTGGCTTTGTTCAATATCAAACCGATGTGGAGGCGGTGGGTTTCTTGCGGGCCGGTCTTTTCTTCGCCGGGGTCTTTCCCTTCGCCGCTTTGGCGGCGAGGACGGCGAGAGCCTCATCTAAGTCCATGGCGTCCTTATCAACGCCCTTGGGCAGGGTGGCGCGCAAGGATCCGTGCTGGACATAGGGGCCGAAGCGGCCGGAATGCAAAGTCACCGGCTTGCCGTTGGCGGGGTGTTCACCGATCAATTTCGGCGGCTTCTTCTTGGGCGCGTCGGCGATCAACGCCACCGCCCGGTTGAGCCCGATGCCGAGCACGTCGTCGCCGTCCTTGAGGGAAAGGTAGACCCCGCCGTGCTTGATATAAGGGCCGTAGCGTCCGATGCCGGCGGTAATCGTCTCGCCGCTTTCGGGATGCCGGCCTATCTCGCGTGGCAAGGACAGCAACGCCAGCGCCCGCTCCAGATCGAGTGTCTCCGGGTCCATATCCTTGGGCAGGGAGGCTCGCTTCGGCCGCGTCCCACCCTTCTCCTGGGTGGCGCCAAGCTGCACGTAAAAGCCGTAAGGCCCCTGGCGCAAGCTGACTTCGAGACGCGTCTCCGGGTCCGTGCCCAGAAGCCTCGGGCCGTTGCCGGCGGCTGCTGCCTCGCCGTCCTTGTCGTGGGCCACCGTCAGGGGCTTGGTGAAACGGCAGCCGGGATAATTGGAGCAGCCGATGAAAGCGCCGTATTTGCCCAATTTCAAATTCAGCCGGCCATCGCCGCAATCCGGACAGGCGCGGAGATCGGTGCCAGAACCGTCGTCGCGGAAGAAGTGGGGGACCAAGATTTCATCGAGCGCATCAAGCACTTCCCGGATGCTCCGTTCCTTGGTTTCGTCGATGGCCTTGCTAAAGGCACTCCAGAATTCGCGCAACACCACCTTCCAGTCGAGGCGTCCGCCGGAGATCTCATCCAGTTTATCCTCCAACTCGGCGGTGAAGTTGTATTCCACGTAGCGGCTAAAAAAACTGCTCAGGAACGCGGTTACCAGACGGCCGCGGTCTTCCGGCACGAATTGACGTTTGTGCAGGCGCACATAGTCCCGGTCCTGAAGGACCGAAAGAATGGAGGCATAGGTGGAGGGCCGGCCGATGCCCAACTTCTCGAGGTGCTTGACCAGGCTGGCTTCCGAGAAGCGCGGCGGCGGCTGGGTGAAGTGCTGGTCCGGCTTGACGCCCTGAAGCCGCGGGGTTTCTCCAACTTGCAGTTCGGGCAGGATGCGCTCCGCGTCCTCGCCGCCGCCGTCGTCGCGGCCTTCCCGGTAGAGCTTGTAGAAACCGTCAAAGGCGACGACCGAGCCGGTGGCGCGCAAAATCACCTTTTTGTCCGGCGACGAGATATCGGCGGCGACTTGATCGAGCACGGCGGGTTGCATCTGACTGGCAATGGTCCTTTTCCAGATCAATTCATAAAGCCGTTGCTGATCCTTGTTCAGGTAACGGGTGACGGTTTCGGGGCGGCGGCTGACATCGGTGGGGCGGATAGCTTCGTGCGCTTCCTGGGCGTTTTTGGCCTTGCTTTTATAGATCCTGGGTGATTTCGGCAGGTAGGCGTCGCCCCAATCCTCACCGATGAGGCGGCGGCAGGCGGTAATGGCCTCGCCGGCCATCTGCACGCCGTCGGTCCGCATATAGGTAATCAGCCCAGCACTGTCGTCGCCGGCGTTTACGCCTTCGTAGAGTTCTTGCGCGATCCGCATGGTATGGTGGGCGCCGAAATGGAGTTTGCGCGAGGCCTCCTGTTGCAGCGTCGAGGTGGTGAAGGGCGCCGCTGGATTGCGGCGGGATTTTTTGCGTTCCACATGAGCGATGGAAAAGGCGGCGCCCTTGACGGTGTCGGTGGCGGCCTTGGCGGCCTTGGCGTCGGCAAGCGTCATTTTCTCCAGTTTGTCGCCGCCCAGGTGGGTCAGGCGAGCGCTGAACGGCTTGTCTTTACAGATGAATTCGGCATCGACGGTCCAATATTCACGTGACTGGAAAACCTCGATCTCGATCTCGCGCTCGCAAATCAGCCGCAACGCCACCGATTGCACGCGACCAGCCGAGCGCGATCCCGGCAGCTTGCGCCACAACATGGGCGACAGCGTGAAGCCGACCAAATAGTCAAGCGCGCGGCGTGCCAGGTAGGCATCGACGAGCCCCCAATCCAAGTCGCGGGGATGGGCGAAAGCCTCCAGGATGGCGCTTTTGGTGATTTCGTTGAAAACGACGCGCTTGACCTCGACGCCTTTCAAGACCTTGTCGCCTCCGAGCACCTCGCAGACGTGCCAAGAGATGGCCTCTCCCTCGCGATCGGGATCGGTGGCGAGGTAAAGGCGGTCGGCCCCCTTGACGGCGGCGGCAATCTTTTTGATATGCTTTCGGGCCTTGGCGTCGACTTCCCAGTTCATGGCGAAATCGGTGTCGGGACGGACCGAGCCGTCCTTGGACGGCAAGTCGCGAACATGCCCATAGCTTGCTAGAACGGTATAGTCCCGGCCTAGATATTTATTGATTGTTTTCGCTTTTGCTGGCGATTCGACAATGACGATATTCATGATTAACTCGCTGATCCGAAACTCGGTTTGCCGCCGACGTTCAGTTTTGCGAAACCGGCGGCAACAGACGCGAAACCCGGTTTCCCGGATGCCATTCCAACCGGCCCGCCAGTTCCATTTCCAGCAAGACCAGAGAGATGACGGCAGGCGATAATTGGCAATCGCGGATGAGTTCGTCAACCATCACCGGCGCGGAATCAAGGCTTTCTTCTATCGTCGAACGTCCGGAGTCAATCTCCTTTTGACTCGGCGGCGTGGCGCAAGGTGTCGTCAGCTCAAGGGATTTCCCTTCGCCTAAGGGGGAGGGCCCGGCCTCGTTGGTGACGCGGAAAACATCGTCGGCGGGTTCGCAGATGATTGTGCCATGGCGGATCAAATCATTGCCCCCCTGGATCTTGGATCCAAGGGAGAGCCGGGAACGGCGAACACCTCACGCCCCTGCTCGAGGGCCATTCGGGCGGTGATCAGGGAGGCCGGAATCGTCTCTGGTGGTTGCTATTTAGTAGCTATAAAAAAAACAATGGCCTAGCCGTTTCCGGATAAGCCATTGTTATTATTGGTAGGCACTACAGGATTCGAACCTATGACCCTCTGATTAAAAGTCAATGGCAATGATGCCGATTTTCAACCTTGAAGCGCTCTACTCGGTTTTTTCGGCACTGATTTTCGGTTCCTTACCGCTGATAAGTCTTTGGATATTGGCCAGGTGGCGGATGACGGCCAGCACCGCCAGCGCCGTCGCCATGTGGACCGGCGGGCCGACGGCGACCAAGGACATAAAGAGAGGCGACAGAACGAGCGCCACCAGGGCGGCCAAGGACGAGTACTTGAACAATGCCGCCACCGCCAGCCAGGTGGCGCATGAAAGCAACCCTACCGGCCAGGCCACCGCTAAAAGCAGGCCTAGTGTTGTCGCCACTCCCTTGCCGCCCTTGAATTTAAGCCAGACAGGGAAGTTGTGGCCGATGACGGCGAAGAAACCGGCGAGCAGGCCAGTCGTGCCGTCCACGAGGGTCAGCAGCAACACCGCCGCCGCTCCCTTGCCGGCATCGAGAACAAGGGTCGCCGCCGCCAGGGGTCTGGAACCGGTGCGCAAGACATTGGTGGCGCCGATGTTGCCGGACCCGGTCCGGCGTGGATCCGCGCCTCCGGTAAGCCGGGTCAACACCAGGCCGAATGGGATAGAGCCCAACACATACCCGGCCGCCGCCGCGACCGGATAAAGCCAGACGTCCACCTCCGAGTCCGCCGGCATCACTTTACCTTTGACCCGTCCACTTCGAATACCGGACGCCCGTCGATGACGCACCTCAGCACCATGCCCTGCACCGGGCAGCCGTCGAAGGGCGAGTTCTTGGACTTGCTCAAAAGGTCGTCGGCATCCACTTTCCAGCCGCGCTCCAGGTCGAATAGGGTCAGATCGGCGGGCCCGCCCTTGACCAACCGCCCGACCGGCAGGCCCAGCAAGTCGGCGGGACCGCAGGTGAGGCGGCGTAACAGCTCGATCAGCGGCATGCCGTCGTTGTGGTAAAGGCCCAGAGAGACGGCGAGCAGGGTTTCGAGGCCGATGCCGCCGAACGCCGACTGAGCAAAGGGCAGGCGCTTGGCCTCCTCGTCCTGGGGGGCGTGATCGGAGGCGATGGCATCAATGGTGCCGTCTTTAATGCCCTCGGCCACCGCCAGGCGGTCGGCTTCCAGACGCAGGGGCGGCGAAAGCTTGGCGAAGGTCCGGTAATCGCCGACGGCGGTTTCGTTGAGGGCGAAGTAAGGCGGCGCGGTGTCGCAGGTAATTTTGATTTTCCTGGCTTTTGCCCGGCGGACCGCCTCGACAGCGGCGGCTGTCGACAAGTGGCCGAAATGCAGTCTCCCACCAGTCATTTCGACCAGACGCAGGTCGCGTTCGACGATGATCACCTCGGCCTCACCGGGAATGCCGGCAAGGCCCAGGCGGGTCGCCGTTTCGCCACTATTCATGGCGCCGCCGTTGGCCAGCCGCGGCTCCTCCGGGTGCTGAACGACAATCAAACCAAAGGTCGACGCGTAGCTCAAGGCACGACGCATCACCAGGGCATCGGATACCGTCTTGACGCCGTCAGTAAAAGCTACCGCCCCGGCCTCGGCCAAGGTTCCCATCTCGG
Source organism: Rhodospirillales bacterium (assembly GCA_036012725.1). Classification (GTDB taxonomy): domain Bacteria; phylum Pseudomonadota; class Alphaproteobacteria; order Rhodospirillales; family 2-02-FULL-58-16. The sequence continues at coordinate 1,767 of DASCPW010000092.1, read as the reverse complement.
CCAGTTCCTTGCCTTTCAGACCCGTAGTGACGGCGCCGTAGGGATAGACCTTGGCCAGTCCCAGCTGGCGCGCCCGGCGAGCGACGAATTCAACCACCGAGACATTGTCGATAACCGGATCCGTGTTGGGCAGGCAGACCATGGTGGTAATTCCGCCGGCCGCCGCCGAGCGTCCCGCCGAGGCCAGGGTTCCCTTATGTTCCTCGCCCGGCTCGCGCAGTTGCACCCGAATATCGACCAGGCCGGGGCATAAAACATGACCGCCGCAATCAACGGTTTCGGTTCCTTGCGGGGCGCCGCCGGCAAAAAGGCCGGGACCAAAATCGGCGATGACCTCGCCTTCGGTGAGAAGGCCGCCGGGGGCGTCAATCCCCGAGCTCGGGTCGATAAGGCGGGCATTGACGTAGGCCACCCGGCCGCCTTTCGCCTTAGCCGCCATCGGCATCTCCCTCGCCTAGGTTGCGGGTCAGCAATTCAAGACAGGCCATGCGGACCGCCACGCCCATTTCAACCTGTTCGCGGATGACGCTGCGGCCGATGTCGTCGGCGACCTCCGAATCGATTTCGACGCCCCGGTTCATCGGCCCGGGATGCATGACCAGGGCATCAGGCTTGGCGTTCGAGAGCTTTTCGTAGTCGAGTCCAAAAAAGTGAAAATATTCGCTAATGGAGGGAAAAAAATTTCCTTGCATGCGCTCGGTCTGTAAACGCAGCATCATCACGATATCGCAATCCCGCAAGCCTTCCTTCATATCGTGAAAAACCTCTACTCCCAGCCTTTCTATGGCCGGCGGGATCAGGGTCCTGGGCGCGATCAGGCGGACCGTCGCCCCCATGGTGGTGAGCAGGTGAATGTTGGAGCGGGCGACCCGCGAATGGACGATGTCGCCGCTGATGGCGACGCGCAGTCCGGCCAGCCTGCCGATGCGCCGGCGAATGGTCAGGGCGTCGAGAAGGGCTTGGGTCGGGTGCTCGTGGCTTCCATCGCCGCCGTTGATGACCGCGCAGTTGACCTTTTCGGACAACAACTTCACCGCCCCGGAAAAGGGATGGCGGACGACAAGAACGTCCGGGCGCATGGCGTTGAGGGTCATCGCCGTGTCGATCAGGGTCTCACCCTTCTTGATGGAACTAGTCGTCACCGTCATGTTGATGACGTTTCCGCCCAAGCGCATGCCCGCCAACTCGAACGAGGTGCGGGTACGGGTCGAGGCCTCGAAAAACAGGTTGATGACGGTCCGGCCGCGCAGTACCAGCTTGGTCTTGTCGGCGCCGCTGCCACGCCCGGTGAAAGCTTCCGAGCGGTCGAGCAGAAGGGTGATCTCGTCAGGCGATAGGCCTTCGATACCGAGCAGATGGCGGTGCGGGAAATGAACGTTGTCCGGGGTGGCGTCGTTCATGAGCCGGCAATATAAATCCTTGTCGCCCGACAAAGCAAGGCGAGACGAGCGCCCGGCCGCCGCCGGTTGTCAAATCGTCGTTGGAATGTTGACGATCGGCGGTGGTGGTGTTAGGGGCTAGCTAGAGTCTATCCAAAGTGCTCTAGTAATAAATTTGAGTGGGCCGTTCCGGCAATGGGTGAAACCGGCGGGTGAGTTCGACGGAAGGAAAGCCAGTGGCCGATGGCATGTCGGACAAATCTCTTCGCATTCTTTTGATCGAGGATGACTCGCATAATGCGCGAGCGTTCCGCCGGGCCTGTCCGGATCGTTACATGGAGGTCCGTTGCGAGGACCTGATGTGCGAGCCCGAGCCGGATCTCCGCCG
>DASCPW010000091.1:0-5399 GCA_036012725.1 Rhodospirillales bacterium | reverse complement strand
AGAGATCATCCCGATTTCATCACTGCCCGCAAAGCCATCACCAAATTGCTAGTTTTTAGGGATGGCAAGGGTTACTGCCAGCCCTGTCTTTCGCCCGTCTGGGATACGGGCCTTGTCATTCATGCTCTGATGGAAGCCGGGTTCGCTGGTGATGATCCGGTGGTGGAAAAGGCCAATGAATGGTTGCGTGGGCGGCAGATTCTTGATGTTGTGGGCGATTGGGGAGCCAACCGTGGCCACATCAGGCCCGGCGGCTGGGCTTTTCAATACCGCAATGATTATTATCCGGACGTTGACGACACCGCCGTCGTGGTGATGGCCATGTCGCGGGCGCGCGGGGATGCCGATCGCGAGGCCATTCAGCGGGCTACCGAATGGATCTTGGGCATGCAGTGCCGGAATGGCGGTTGGGGTGCCTTTGACGCTGACAACGAATACTACTTTCTCCAGCACATTCCCTTTGCCGACCATGGCGCCCTTTTGGACCCGCCGACGGCGGATGTCAGTGCCCGCTGTCTCAGCATGCTGGCCCAATTGGGTTACGACACGGATCATTCCGCCGTCACCAGGGGGTTTGAATTTCTGCGCCGGGAGCAGGAAGATGATGGTTCCTGGTTCGGCCGCTGGGGTAACAATTATGTCTACGGCACATGGTCGGTGCTTTGTACTCTCAAGGCGAGCGGTGAAGACATGCAGGCGGCTTACGTCCGCAAGGCCGTGGACTGGCTGAAGTCCCGCCAGAGAGGCGACGGCGGTTGGGGCGAGGATTGCGCCAGCTACTGGCAACACCGCCGCGACGAGGTCAAGGAGAGCACACCATCGCAGACCTCCTGGGCGCTCCTCGGGTTGATGGCCGCGGGCGAGGTGAACAGCAAATCTGTTCAGCGGGGAATTGATTTCTTGCTCAAGGCCCCGCGCGTCGGCGGAAATTGGCATGAAGAATATTTCAATGCCGTCGGTTTCCCGCGCATCTTTTATCTCCGCTATCACGGCTATAGCTTATATTTTCCCTTGTGGGCGTTGGCTCGCTATCGCAACCTGACGCGGGGCGGTGGCAAATTGCCTAAATTTGGTATGTGATTGCAGTACCTCGGGGTCATTACCGGCTTGCTCCGCGAGGCCGATTGCTTGCGCATTTTTCCCGTTGACCAAAGACCCCTGATCCGCAGCGTCGGGGCCGATACCCTCCGTGCCCGTGACGCGGCCAAGGAATTGCTTCTGCAAGGCTGCCGTGGGTTGCTCAGTTTTGGCTTGGCGGGTGGAATCGCACCCACCCTCACGGCCGGCGACCTGATCATTCCCAAGGATGTAATCACCACCGACGGCCGACGGTTTGTCCCTGACGCGGCTTGGCTGAATGGGCTCCAGGACAAACTGGCCAAGGGAATCGACATCAACGTTTCATCATTGGCCGGAAGCAATTGCGCGGTGACGACGGTGGCCGCGAAACGGGCATTGAGGGAATCCACCGGCGCCGTCGCCGTCGATATGGAAAGCCATGCCGTTGCCGATCTTGCCTCGGCATCCGGTGTTCCGTTTCTGGTGGTGCGCGCCGTTGCCGACGCCTACGACCGGACCGTACCCGGATGGATCGTCAATAAGGGGGTGGACGAGAACGGTCAAATCCGCCCGCTGCCGCTCCTCGCCGCTCTGGCCTCGCGGCCATATACCTTGCCGGCCCTGATTGTCCTGGCGGGGGACAGCCGAAAAGCGTTCGCCACTTTACGCCGCGTCGCTTTGCTTGCCGGTCCCGGATTCGGTTTCGGTTAGCTTTTCGGATGATTCCGCAAAGGCAACCGTGGCTGGGCGCTGCTTCTCAAAAGACAGTTCGGGGGCCATGGACTTAACCGTTTCGGGACCTCGCCAAGTGACTTTCAGGGCTTTCCAGGGGTGGGCCACGGTATCGACAACGGCGGTGGGCTCGTAGCCGCAATGGACCATGCAATCGGCACATTTTTCATAATTTCCTGTGCCGTAATTGTTCCACTCGGTGTCTTCCATCAATTCCTTGAAGGTTTTGGCATATCCTCCGCTCAATAGGTAACAGGGACGCTGCCAGCCGAAGATATTGCGCGTCGGGCTGCCCCATGGGGTGCACTGGTATTGCTGGTTGCCGGCAAGGAAATCCAGGTACAGGGCGGATTGGTTGAAACGCCAATTGCGTCCTTTGCCTCTTCTGAACAGGTCGCGGAAGAACTCCTTGGTTCGAGACCGTGTTAAAAAGTGTTCACGGGCGGGGGCACTTTCATAAGCATAACCCGGCGCCACCGTGATGCTTTCCACATCCAGATCATTGCACGTGAAAGTGAAAAAGTCGGCCATGTCGGCGGCGTCGGCGGTGTCGAAGAGGGTGCAGTTCACCGTCACCCGGAAACCGCGGCCACGCGCCTCGCGGATGGCGGCCACGGCAAGGTCGTAAACGCCCGGCTGGTCGACCGTCCGGTCGTGGTGGTCCCGGTTTCCGTCCAGGTGGATCGACAGGGTCAGATAAGGGCTGGGGGTGAACAGATCCAGTTTCTTTTTCAACAACAGTCCGTTGGTGCACAAATAGACGAATTTTCGGCGCCGGGTCAGACCGGTGACGATATCACCGATGTCCTTATGAAGGAGGGGCTCGCCGCCGGGAATGGAGACAATAGGAGCACCGCATTCATCAGCGGCGGCCAAACACTCGGCAACGCTCAAGCGACGGTTGAGAATCGTTTCCGGAAAATCGATCTTGCCACAACCGGAACAAGACAGGTTGCACCGGAACAAGGGTTCCAGCATCAATACCAAAGGATACTGCCGCACCCCTTTGAGCCGTTGCTTGACGACATAAGCGCCAACACGGACCCGTTGGATCAACGGAATGGTCATGAGGCCCCTGTCTTCGACAAGGAGCCGGTGGCTCCAAGCAGCTCACGGGGAAGCTTGAACTGCATATGTTCCTTGATGCCGCCGGTCTCCCGCACCTGGACTGGCCCGAAATCTTCCAGCCGGACGATCAATTCCTGAACCAGTTCCTCCGGCGCCGATGCGCCGGCGGTGATGCCGATGATTTTAACGTCGGCGAGCCAGGCGGGGTCCAGGCTTTCGGCGTCATCGATCAAATAGCTCGGGATTCCGGTTTCGGAACCGATCTCGCGCAATCGGTTCGAATTGGAGCTATTGCGGGCGCCGACCACGAGAAGCAAATCGACCTGGCTGGCGAGATCACGCACCGCCTGCTGGCGGTTCTGGGTGGCGTAGCAAATGTCCTTGACGTCGGGACCGATGATTTTGTGGAAACGATGTTTTAGGGCATTGATGACTTCGCGGGTATCGTCCACGCTGAGCGTGGTCTGTGTCACGTAAGCGATCTTTTCGGAGTTACGAATTTGCAAAGAGGAAAGATCGTCAGGGTTGATGATCAGATGCACACCGCCGGGAATGCGCCCCTGGGTTCCTTCCACTTCCGGGTGGCCGTCGTGGCCGATAAGAATGACTTCCCTGCCCCTACAGGCATGGTTCTGTCCTTCTCTATGCACCCTTGAGACCAGGGGGCAGGTGGCGTCGATAACCGGTAAATTGCGGCGCTTGGCCTCTTGCTCCACTTTCTCCGAGACGCCATGAGCGCTGAAAATCGCCACGCCGCCATCGGGAATGTCATCCAGTTCCTCGACGAAAACCGCTCCCTTGGCACGCAGGGATTCCACCACCCGCTTGTTATGGACTATTTCATGGCGCACGTAGACGGGCGGGCCGTATATGTCCAAAGCTTTCTCGACGATTTCGATGGCCCGTTCGACACCGGCGCAAAAGCCTCGGGGCCGCGCCAGAATTACGCGAATGGTATTTCCGTCCATGCCTGAAAAATAGGTCCGTATCGGGTCCAGGTGAAGGGTTGTTTATATCATTTTTGCATCCATCGTGGAACAATATGCGTTTTCCCGCAACCTGAATGCATGCATCGACATGACCATCCTCGTTACTGGAGCCACGGGTTTTGTTGGTTCGGCGGTGGCACGCCAGCTTATTGATCGGGGTGCTGGTGTCCGCGTCCTCGTCCGTCCGAGTAGCGACCGCCGCAACCTGGAGGGCCTATCCGTCGATTTGGTTCTTGGCGACTTGACGGACGCTGCATCCCTGGCCGCCGCCTTGAAAAATTGTCATGGGCTATTTCATGTCGCCGCCGATTATCGCCTTTGGACCCGTGACCCTGCCCCGATGTTTGCCGCCAACGTGGACGGTACCCGCGCAATCATGCAGGCCGCATTGGAAGCAGGTGTTCAGCGCATTGTTTATACTTCCAGCGTGGCTACCCTTGGCGCCCGCTCCGATGGAACCGCCGTGAACGAGGATGCGCCGGTCGTTTACGAAGACATGATCGGTCCTTACAAACAATCCAAGTTCCTGGCCGAAACGGAAGTCCGGCGCCTGGTTTCCGAACATAGTTTACCTATCGTCATCGTCAATCCATCGACGCCTGTTGGCCCTCGCGACATCAAGCCGACACCGACGGGACGGATGATCGTGGAAGCGGCTTCAGGACGCATGCCTGCCTATGTGGATACGGGCCTGAACTTAGTCCATGTTGATGATGTCGCCGCCGGCCACCTGCTGGCTTTTGACAAGGGAAGGGTCGGCGAGCGTTATATTCTCGGCGGCGAGAACATGGGGCTGAAGGAGATTTTAGGCGAGATCGCCGCCATCGCTGGCCGCCGGGCGCCCACCATTCGCATTCCCCGCCGTCTGATCCTGCCCCTGGCCTATTTGGCCGAGGCGTGGACCCGCCTTGCCGGCGGAAAAGAACCTTTCGTCACCGTCGACGGGCTCAAAATGGCCAAGAAAAAGATGTACTTCTCAAGCGCCAGGGCAAAGGCCGACCTCGGCTATAACCCGCGCCCGGCGCGCGAGGCTCTGCAGGATGCTGTCACATGGTTTCGTGACAAAGGGTATTGCCGGTAACCTTGCTGGGCGGCGCGCCAGGCTTTATTGTTAGCGCTGTTTAGTGTGCGTCCAGTTACATGGAAATAAAAAGATTATGAAAGCGATCATTTTGGCGGCCGGTGTTGGCCAGCGCCTATACGGCGACGATCATAATCAACCGCCGAAAGTCTTGCTCCGTTTCGACGGCAAGACCCTGCTCGAGAGACACATCGAGAACCTCAGAGACAACGGTATCGACGAATTGGTGTTGGTGGTCGGCTACCGCGGGGACGAAATCCTCGGGGAAGCAAGGGCCGTTGCTGGCAATAATTACGTACGCGGCATTTTTAACCCGCATTTTCTTAAGGGATCCATTGTTTCGTTGTGGTCGGCGCGGGAAGTGCTGCGCTGTGGCGACGATGTTTTGTTCATGGACGCCGATGTACTCTACCAGCCGGCACTTATTCGCCGTCTGATCGCCTCGTCTCACAAAAACTGCTTCCTCCTCG
>DASCPW010000090.1:0-7645 GCA_036012725.1 Rhodospirillales bacterium | reverse complement strand
CCCCATTGTGAGTGGACCGCGGGTAAGTGATTTGTCGGTTTTCAAGATCGTTTCGGAGGACTCCTTAACATGTTGCAAGGGAAAATACTTGTTGCCCAGGGCGGCGGGCCGACGGCGGTGATCAATGAATCCATGGTCGGCGCGCTGACAGAATCCCGCAAGTTCGCCAGCGTGGAAAAGGTCTATGGTGCCCTGCACGGCGTCAGCGGCATCGTCAACGAGGATTTTATCGACCTCACCCAGGAGACCAGCCACAACCTGGAGCGGGTCGCCAGGACACCCTGCTCGGCACTGGGCTCGACCCGCGACAAGCCGGACGCCAAATACTGCAATGAAATCTTCAAGGTTTTGCGGGCTCACGAAATCGGTACCTTTTTCTACATCGGCGGCAACGATTCGTCAGACACTCTTCGCATCTTGAGTGAACAGGCCGCCGCCGCCAAATATCCCCTCCGCGGCATCCATATTCCCAAGACCATCGACAACGACCTGACGGTCAACGACCACACGCCGGGTTTTCCGTCCGCCGCCCGTTTCGTGGCCAGTGCGTTTGCCGGAATCAATCAGGACAACATGGCCCTCAAGGGCATCTATGTCGGCGTCGTCATGGGCCGCCACGCCGGCTTTCTCACCGCCGCTTCCACCGCTTGCCGTTCCTTCCAAAACGATGGCCCGCACTTGGTCTACCTGCCGGAGCGCGCTTTCAACATGAAGGCCTTTCTTGCCGACATCAAAAAGGTTTACGCCCGCTTGGGCCGGTGCGTCATCGCCGTCTCCGAAGGCATCCATGATGCCTCTGGCAAGCCCATTGTCAGCAAACTAGCGACGGAGGTGGAAAGGGACGCCCACGGCAATATCCAACTATCGGGTACCGGCGCCCTCGCCGACCTTTTGACCGCCGCCATCAAGGAACGGACGGGCATCAAGCGGGTCCGTGGCGACACTTTCGGTTATCTGCAGCGCTCTTTCCTGGGCTGTGTTTCCCACATCGACCGCAAGGAAGCCCGCCAGGTCGGCGAAAAGGCCGCCCAGTTCGCCCATTTCGTCGGCCGCAACGGCTCGGTCACCATTCACCGGGTCGGCGAATACGCAACCGAATACAAGCTGAGCGCGCTGGAAGCCGTCGCCGGCAAGACCAAGGTCATGGCCGACAAGTACATCGCCAAAAGCAATAACGACGTCACCGCCAAGTTCATCGGCTACCTGCGCCCGCTGCTGGGCTCCGGCATGATGCCGATCGGCCGTTTGGACCCCGCCAACAGAGTCCGGAAAATCCTCGGCAAATAGCGGCGCCACGCCACAGTATATCTGTTTATGGTCAGGCGAGCGCGGCATCGTCGATGATGAGCTGCACGGATTGCCGGCCCCGCCAGACGTTTTCACGAAGCCGCCCGGCGATGTGGAAAAGGGCGCCGCCGTGATTCTTGAGCGCCTTGCCCAAATCCGCCTCCATTGCCCTAAAGGCAATGGCGTTCAGGCGATGGCCACCGTCGTCGCAAAGAGCGCAACGCAGGTGATTTCCCTCCTTGCCGACCGGGTCGGCATAGCCCAGCCGGACATTAGTGACCGCGAATCGGGGTTCGGGGTTGCCCGCCCCGAACGGTTCCACCCGCTTCAGCGCCGCCACCAAACCCAAATTGGCGGCGGCGGTTTTCATCGCCCCGTCGAGGTGAAGGACGGGGCCTCCGGCGGTGGCGGCGGCGCTCGCCAGCCGCTCGCCCAGAAAGCGGCCAAACTCCGGCACAAGCTCTCTTTCGACAGTAAATCCCGCCGCCATGGGATGTCCGCCACCCTTGATAAGCAGCCCGGCCTGCCGGGCGGCGATGACGGCGGCGCCGAGATCAATGCCGGCGACCGAGCGCGCCGATCCCTGGCCCATCGCCCCAACGAGCGAAACCACGCAGGTTGGGCGGCCATGGCGTTCCGTCAGGCGGCTGGCGACGATACCGATTACACCCGGATGCCAATCCTCGCCAACGGCAAGAATCAGGGGCGCCGTCCCGGATTGCGCCGCCTCGACCTGGGTTAATGCCTGCTCGAAGACCATGGATTCGATCTCCTGGCGCCGCCGGTTGAGCTCATCAAGACGAAAGGCGATCGAGACCGCCTCGTCGTTATCGTCGGTGGCGAGCAGACGCGCGCCCAGGTCGGCAGCGCCGATACGCCCGCCGGCGTTGATCCGCGGACCAAGGATGAACCCGGCATGATAGGTTCCCGGCGGTTCGTCGATCCCGGCGACGTCGGCCAACGCCTTGAGGCCGGGATTGTCGCGCCGCGCCATGACTTTCAGTCCCTGCGTCACCAGGGCGCGGTTGACTCCGGTCAGCGGCACCACGTCGCAAACGGTGCCAAGAGCGACCAGGTCGAGCCACTGGAGAAGGTCGGGTTCCGGATGGCGGCGGGCGCGGCTTTGGTACCAGCCGGCTTGGCGCAGGGTCCGGTTAAGGTCGACCGTCAGCAGAAAAGCCACGCCCACCGCCGCCAACTGGCCGTGAGGGCTGTCTTCGTCCAGACGGTTGGGATTGATCACGGCGACGGCCGGCGGCAGCCGCGTTTCCGATTCGTGATGATCGACGACGATTACGTCAAGTCCCGCCCGCGCCGCCGCCTCCAGGGGAGCATGGGCGCTCGTGCCGCAGTCCACCGTCACGACGACGGAAATTCCCTCGCCTAAAAGCTTGCGCAAGGCTTCTTCGTTGGGGCCGTAGCCTTCGCTTAGACGGTCCGGAATGTAGATTCGACAGCGTCCGCCGACGGCGGAAAAAAAACGCGACAACAGGGCCGAGGATGTTGCCCCGTCAACGTCGTAATCGCCGAAGATGGCAATCTGTTCACCCTGCACGATGGCACTGCTCAGCCGTTCGCAAGCCGCCTTCATGCCCTTGAGGTGATTGGGATCGGGCAACAACCGGTTGAGTTTGGGGTTGAGGAAGGCATCCACTTCTTCAAACCCGACTCCACGCGCCGCTAGCAGGCGGCCGACGACTTCGGGAATTCCAGCCCGTTGGGCAAGGGTCAACGAGGCGCGGTCGTCAAACGGGTTGATCAGCCAGCGCTTGCCCGACAGGGACTTCTCAACGCCCAGGAAACACTCGCCATCGGCTTCTCCCTCGGAAAGGGAAGCAGCCTTCCCCATGATGCCCTTAAAACCCCTTCATGGAGACAAAATCATGGAAAGCTTTGATATGACGGATCGTGCCGGTATTCGAACGCATGACCAGCGAATGAATGACGGGAACGCCGTATTCGCGGTGAATACCGGGGAGAATGGAGCCGTCGGTCACGCCGGTGGCGGCAAAAGTCAAATCACCCGTCGCCATGTCTTCGAGGGCATATTTGCGGTCCAGATCGTTAATGCCGCAATCCTTAGCCATTTTCTTCTCGCTATCATCGCGAAACACAAGACGTCCCTGCATCTGACCGCCGACACAACCGAGCGCCGCCGCCGCCAGCACCCCCTGGGGGGCGCCACCGATACCCATGTAGATATCGATGCCACTTTTCGGCCAAGTGGTGGCGATGATGCCGGAAACATCACCGGCGGTGATCAGCACGATACACGCCCCGGCCTCGCGGACGCTGGCGATAAGTTGAGTATGGCGGGGCCTGTCAAGGATGCAGACCACCAGGTCGCTGATATCGACGTCCTTAGCCGCCGCCAATTCCTGCAGGTTTTTAGCAGGTTCCTCGTCGAGATCAATAATGCCATCGGGAAAACCGCCGCCGATGGCGATTTTATCCATGTAGGTATTCGGGGTAAGGAGAAACCCGCCCGTCTCGGTCATGGCGATCACCGACAGACCGTTGTGTTCGCCCTTGGCGATGATGGTCGGCCCCTCGAGCGGCAACAGGGCCAGGTCCACCTTGGGGCCGTCACCCGTTCCCACGCTTTCACCATGATAGAGCTTGGAGGCTTCATCCTTGCTGCCTTCGCCGATATGGATGACGCCATCTATGGCGATCTCATCGAGGGCGCTTTTCATGGCATCCACCGCCGCCTGATCGGCAGCTTGGTCATCGCCCCGTCCCATCAGCGCTGACGCGGCAAGGGCCGCGGCTTCGGTGACCCGCACCGCCTCCATGGCAAGATTGCGACCAATGAAAGAGGACTTCCTGGGCATGGACCGATTCCTTTCCTGCTAACACGCAAAGATAAAGGAGTTTAAGGCGCGATGCCTTGTTTCATTACGGGTCGAACGATTCTATGCGGATCATTTGCGGCGGCTCGACCACCGTTGGCAAGGCGCCGACCTTTTCCAGCATTCGCACGACGCCCAATTCCTCGGTTTCATGGAGGGTCATGACCACCGGAACCGCCTCGCCCGGCGCCCGCCCGCGCTGCAGTACCGCCTCCATGGAGACATCGTGATCGCGAAGCGCCGCCGCAACGTCGGCAAACACCCCCGGCTGGTCCAATACCATCAGCCGAATATAATAAGCGCCAAAGTGGCGTTCCATGAGCGCGGCGGGGAGCGCTTCCAGATCCTCGGCCGGCACCCCGAAAGTGGGCGTGGAGCATCCCCTGGCGATGTCCATCAAGTCGGCGACCACCGCCGAAGCCGTCGGACCGGCTCCGGCGCCGTGGCCCTCGTACATGGTGGTGCCGACGAAGTCACCATCGACAACCACGGCATTGAAAACATTTTCGATATGCGCAATGGGGGCGTTCATGGGCACCATGCAGGGATGCACCCGTTGTTCGACACCATGTTCCGTCATGCGGGCGATGCCCAATAGCTTGATCCGGAAGCCCAACTCCTCGGCGAAACGGATGTCCAAGGGAGAAACATCGCGGATGCCTTCGATATAAACGGCATCGAAATTAAGCTTGCCACCGAAAGCGACGCTGGCGAGAATAGCCAGCTTGTGGGCGGTGTCGATGCCGTCCACATCGAAGCTGGGATCAGCTTCGGCATAACCAAGCGATTGCACTTCCGCCAGTACATCCTCGAATTTGCGGCCGCTTTCACGCATAATGGTGAGGACATAGTTGCAGGTGCCGTTGAGAATACCGTAAACGCGGTTGACGCCATTGGCGACCAGCGCTTCGCGCAAAGCCTTGACGATGGGAACGCCACCGGCCACCGCCGCCTCGTAGGCAAGAGCCACGCCGGCCCCTTCGGCGGCCTGGGCCAGGGCGGTTCCGTGATGGGCGAGAAGCGCTTTATTGGCCGTCACCAGGTGCCTGGCGGAAGCGATGGCGGTCTCGCAAATCTGCTTGGCGATGCCTTCCGAACCGCCGATCAGTTCCACAACCACGCCGGCATCGGCTTGGGCCGCCATGACCGCCGGATTGTCGTACCAAGCAATTCCCTCCAAGGACACGCCCCGATCCTTGCTTCGATCCCGCGCCGAAACGGCGGTCACCATGATGGCGCGCCCGCATCGGCGTTCAATAAGCCGGGCCTGCTCGAACAGTAGCTTCAGGGTGCCGGCGCCAACCGTGCCGAGGCCGGCGACGGCAATCTTGAGGGGCTTGTTCATCGTTGATCGCCGTTCAGAGTCTGTTAAAGAGCCGCCGCTCGTTTTTTTTCCGTTTCCTCGATCACTTTGTCGTAATTGTTGAGGAACGCCCTGATGCTACGGGTGGCTTGGCGGGTCCGTTGCCGGTTCTCGACCAAGGCGAAACGGACATGGCCGTCGCCATGTTCGCCGAAACCGATGCCTGGTGAAACCGCGACTTGCGCCTCGCGCAGCAAAAGCTTGGAAAATTCCATCGAACCCAAATGCGCGAATGCCGGTGGGATAGGCGCCCAAGCAAACATGGTGGCAGGCGGGCTGGGAACATTCCAGCCAGCGCCGGTCAATCCTGAGATCAACACGTCGCGGCGTCCGCGGTAGATGTTCCTTATTTCATCGACACAATCTTGAGGACCGTCGAGGGCGGCGGCGGAGGCAACCTGCAACGGCGTAAAAGCCCCGTAATCAAGGTACGATTTGATACGCGCCAGCGCCGCGATCAGCCTCTTGTTGCCAGTAGCGAAACCAATGCGCCAGCCGGGCATGGAGTAGGTTTTGCTCATGGAAGTGAATTCGACGGAAATCTCCTTGGCGGCGGGAATCTGCAGGATCGACGGCGGTGGCTCACAGTCGAAATAGATTTCGGCATAAGCAATGTCGGAAAGAATATAAATTCCGTGGTGACGGCAGAAATCCACCACTTGAGCATAGAAGTCCAGGTCCGCCAAGACGGCGGTGGGGTTGTTCGGATAATTGAGCACGATCGCCGTCGGTTTGGGCACACTGTGGCGCACGGCGCGGTCCAAAGCCGCCAATAAATTCCCGTCGGAAACGATGGGGATGTTGCGTACCGTGGCGCCGGCAATGATGAAACCAAAGGGATGGATGGGATAGCTGGGATTTGGCGATAAAATCACGTCACCGGGAGAGGATATGGCCGACGCCAAGTTAGCCAGTCCTTCCTTGGAACCCAAGGTGACGATTGTTTCGGTTTCGGCATCGACATCGATGCCGAAACGGCGTCCGTAATACCGCGCGATGGCCTTGCGCAAGCCTGGAATACCACGCGAGTTGGAATAGCGGTGGGTACGCGGATTGCGCACCGTCTCGCATAACTTATCGACGATATGGGCCGGCGTCGGACTGTCCGGGTTGCCCATGCCAAAATCGATGATGTCCTCGCCGGCGGCCCGGGCACGGGCTTTCATTGCGTTGACCTCGGCAAACACGTAGGGCGGCAAACGCCGGATACGGTGAAATTCCTGTTCCATGTGATGTGGCTTATTCGTCTTTTATGTCAAGGTCTCAATCCATTTCCGAGGAAAGTAAGTCATCGTGCCATCAAACAGATGGGGACACAAGATGTGGACTGAAACTCCTCGCCGGGATTATCAACGTCGGAGCGGGCACCATTGACAGCCAGCCGCTCAAAACCACGTCTCAGCGTCATTTCCTGCGCACTTAAGACAGGGCAATTTGTTCCGGAAACCACTTGGAAATGGTGGATCGTATCCATGGAAGGGGATTTTGAGACGACGCGGTCCGGTCATTCCCGGAGAATGACCGCTGTTTACCCGTCGTCTGGAAGTTCTCGGCAATATCGCCGCTAAACCCCATAATTTGGTAATATGGGGTATTTGCGCTGGCTATTCCCCGTGTTCCTCTATCCATTCGCGGAAAAGCTTCCGTGCGCTTTCGAGTTGCTCGGGAGTCATCAATTTTTCAACTTTATCTCGATCTTCCTTGGCTTCCTCAAATCCCTGAGAAACAACAATATTCAACCACATATGGGCAAGAGTGTAATCTTTCATGGTGTCGTTTCCCTGCAAGTACATCAAAGCCAGACTGTACTGGGCACGGGAAAGACCTTGTTGGGCGGCGAGTTTGAACCACTTGAAGGCAATCTCATAGTTTTTCGGGACACCTTCTCCGTTATAGTAAAGCATAGCAAGATTGTATTGGGCGGGGGCAGCCCCCTGTTCGGCAAGAGGTCCCCACTTCTTCAGTGCAGGCGCATGATCTCCGCTGTTTTTTTCCGCTGAAACACTCATCTTCCGCTCCTTTTTAACAGCATTTTCTTTGACCAATCAGCGACACAGAGCTGTTGCACGTCGTCCCAATATCAAGCTCACACTGAACCCACTCAACAAAACCATCACAACAATTTTCTTATAAAAATGTATAT
>DASCPW010000089.1:0-10607 GCA_036012725.1 Rhodospirillales bacterium | reverse complement strand
ACAAGGGTTACTACCAAGCCTACGGCGCTATATTCAAATTTCATGGTCTTCGGATGTCCATGTGAGTGTGGAAACCAACTTGCTCGCCTTGGATGTTGTAAACCCGGAAAAGCCTTTCTCCCGTCCCCAGACATAACCTTCTTCCCGTCGCTAAATTTTTTCAGCTTCGGGCGGCGAACATCTCCATGGAACCTTGGGCCGGCATAACTAGGATTTTAATTAATCGATTTCGAACGTAAGTGCCAACCGATTTCTTCAAGCTTTGACAAAAAAAAGCCAAAAGTAAAAAAAATTAAGCAAGAACGAAGGGAGATTTTCTATTGTTCATGATGTGAACGATGGGGGGGGGTAGGATACTCCCCTTGCCTGACTGAACTCGCCAACCAAACGATCAGAGGTCTATATTAGTCAGCAAACCCCGCCGCCAAAAAAATGGCTTGGCTTACTCTTGCACGGACCGGACTTCCACGATCTCCGGGATGTAGTGTTTGAGCAAGTTCTCGATGCCGTTTTTCAGGGTTATTGAGGAGCTTGGACAGCCGGAGCAGGCGCCATACATTTCCAAATAGACGATGCCGTTCTTGTATTCCCTGAAAACAATATCGCCGCCGTCCTGGGCCACCGCCGGGCGCACCCGGGTGTCCAGAAGCTCTTTGATTTGGGCTTCGACGGCGCTACCGGAACCGCTGTCATTGTCGCTTTTCTCCCCGGTTTCGGTCATGACCGGGTTTCCCGCCGTGAAATGCTCCATTACGGCCCCCAGGATCAAAGGCTTAAGAACGTCCCAGTCTTTTTCGTCGGTTTTTGTCACGGTAATGAAATCTGATCCCAAGAAAATGTTAGCCACCCCCTCGGTCTGAAAGAGCCGCTCGGCCAGAGGCGAACGCCGCGCCGCCTCCGGGTTCGCGAAATTGGCCGAACCCTTTTCCAAGATCTGGCAGCCGGGGAGAAATTTCAAGGTTGCCGGATTGGGGGTGCTTTCGGTCTGAATGAACATTTTTTAACCTCATCCCTATCGGGTCATTTGGCGAGTAGCGACTTGATCAAATATCTGGAATCGAAGATGGGTCTAAAACCGGCAAAGATCAAGGACGCAGAAAACCGACGATATCCTGGATTTCCTTTATTGCCGGCTCGGCGAGTCGGCGCGCCCGTTGGCCTCCCTGGGCGAGCACTCGGTCAACCTCCGCCGGGTCTTCCATGAGTCGCCTCATCCGCTTCTCGATGGGAACGAGTTTGGCGACCGCCAAATCCGCCAGCTGCTTTTTAAAGGCAGAGAACTGTCCGCCGCCGAAACGGTTGCAAACGTCTTCGATGGACGATTCGGACAAGGCCGCGTAAATACCGAAAAGGTTGGCCGCCTCGGGACGGGCATCGAGTTCCTTGACGCTTGCGGGCAGGTCTTTGGGGTCGGTTTTGGCTTTGCGGATTTTCCTGGCGATGGCGTCTGCGTCATCGGTCATGTTGATGCGGGAATAATCCGACGGGTCGGATTTGCTCATTTTTTTTGTCCCGTCGCGTAAGCTCATGACCCGCGCCGAGGTGGTGAAAATCAGCGGCTCCACTTCGGGGAAAAAATCGACACCAAAATCATTATTGAACTTCTGGGCAATGTCGCGGGTCAATTCCAAGTGCTGTTTCTGATCCTCGCCGACAGGCACATGGGTAGCTTTATAAAGGAGGATGTCGGCGGCCATCAGATTGGGATAGGCAAACAGGCCGACGGAGGCATTTCCCTTGTCCTTGCCGGCTTTTTCCTTGAATTGAGTCATCCGGTTGAGCCAACCCAAACGGGCCACGCAATTAAATATCCAAGCCAATTCCGCATGTCCCGGAACCTGGCTCTGGTTGAAGATGATGTTGCTCTCGCCATCAAGTCCGGCGGCCAACAGCCCGGCGGCAACCTCGCGGGTGTTGGCGGTCAGTTCTTCGGGCTTCCGCCAGACTGTTGCCGCGTGCAAATCGACAATACAAAAAAGACAGTCGAATTCGTCTTGCAGTTTTACCCAGTTGCGTATGGCGCCGAGATAATTTCCGAGGTGCAGATTTCCGGTCGGCTGCACGCCCGAGAAGATGCGTTTCATACTCCGGCCCGTCCGTGACATTTGAAAGGGGCGGTTTTATGGCCGCTTAAGCTGGCTTGGTCAAGCCGCCTTCTTGCCGGCAAGCAGGTCCTTGAGGTCCGACAGGGTGGCGGCGCCGACTAGTTGCGCCAAAAGGGCAAAAACAATTAGCCCCACCGACACCAGCGCCGCCAGGGCGGCGGCCCGTCCGACTTCGTCGCCGCTCAAGTGGCCAGTGAGAGCCCATTGGCCCAGCACCAGGACCGTCGCCATGCCGGCGCTGGCGATGAGCGTCCGCGGCAACCTTTCCCGGAGCCGCCGATCGATTTGCAAAAGTCCCCTTTTTTTCAGGATCAGCGCCAGCAACCCGGCGTTGAGCCAAGCCGAAGCCGCCGTCGCGGCGGCGATGCCGACATGTTTGAACGGTCCCATCAATAAAAGATTAAGGACCAGATTAGCGACCATGCTGACTGCCGCCACCTTGACCGGCGTTATTGTATCCTCACGGGCGAAAAATCCAGGCACCATGGTTTTGACCAGCACATAGGCCGGTAGTCCGGTGGCGTATACGGCCAGCGCGGCGGCGGTTGCCTTGGCTTCCTGGACGCCGAAGGCGCCGCGTTGGAAGAGGACGACGATAATCGGTTCGGCGATAACCACCAGCGCGGCGGCCGCCGGCAAAGTGAGCAGGAACGAAACCTCCAAGGACCGGTTCTGGCTATGCATGGCGGCGCTCGTCTCGCCTGCCTTTACTTGCCTGGATAAAAGCGGCAGCAGCGCCGTGCCAACGGCAACGCCGACGACGCCCAACGGCAATTGGTTCACCCGGTCGGCATAGAACAAGTATGAAATGGAGCCCGCCGGCAACAGCGATGCGATGATGGTGTCAACCAGCAGGTTGATCTGATAAATCCCCGCCCCCACCGCCACCGGCAGAATGCGCCTGATCAGCATCTTGATTTTTGGCGTCAGACGAGGGCGGCCCAGACGCAACCGCATGCCGGCGCGGAGGCAGTGGACGAAGAGCCAAATGAACTGCGCGGCGCCGGCTCCCGCCACACCCCAGGCCAGGGCGTGGGCCGGTGTTTCCATCCACCGGGCCAATCCGAGGATGGCGCCGATCATGCAAAGGTTCAACAGAATCGGTGTCGCCGCCGCCGCCGCGAAGCGGCCGTGAGAATTAAGGATACCGGCCATCAGCGAAACCAGGGATATCAGTAAAAGATAGGGGAAAGTGATGCGGGTGAGATCAACCGCAAGGGCGAATTTAACTGGCTCTGAAACAAATCCCGGTGCGAAGCCGACCATCATCCAAGGCATGGTGATTTCGATGACGATAACGAAGCAGAGTAGCGTCCAGGCGAGTAAACTCAAAGCCTGCCCGGCAAAAATACGTGCTTTGTCTTTGCCGCCGGTTTCAAGAATTCCGGCAAAAATCGGCACGAAGGCCAAGCTGAAGGCGCCTTCGGCGAACAGGCGGCGAAACAGGTTGGGAAACTTAAAAGCAATGAAAAAGACATCGGCGAGCATTCCGGCGCCGAGAACGGCAGCGATCAGAATGTCGCGTACGAAGCCAAGGACGCGGCTGATCATCGTGATGCCGCCAATGGTGGCGATGGAACGCAGTAAATTCATATCGCTGGTCTAGAGCAAATCCAGATTGATTGGAATCGCCAAAGGTGATCCTCCAATCTGGAGAGTTTGCTCTAACTTATTAATGTTAGAGTGAATTCACGTGATTGATCGACTCCTTGGAAGTGGGTTTGATCAATCGCGATCCGCTCTAATGGTTTTTTATGGCGCCGAAAAGGCGGATTTCGTGTTGCCGGCGGGTGGCGCGCCGGTGGCGGCTGATCCAAAAACCGGATTACTCCGCCGCCACATCGTCGGCGGCCGGGGCAATGGCCGCCGAGAGCCGTTGATTGATTTCCTTGAGTTTTTCCTCATGCTCCACTTTCAGGCCGAAAACATCCTTGACGTAAAAGACGTCGACCACGCGCTCGCCGTAAGTGGAGATATGGGCGCTAACGATTTGCAAGCCGAGAGCCGTTAGCTGGGCGGTCACGTCGTGGAGGAATCCCGGCCGGTCGCGGCCGTTGACTTCGATGACCGTATGTTTGGCACTGGCTATATTGTCCACCACCACCCTGGGCGGGATCTTGAAAACCTGGGTGCGTCCGGGCAGGGCGCGGCGGCGGAGGGCTTCCAGGTCCCTGGCCATGTATATCTTGCCGGAAAGTGCTTCATCAATCAGCC
Organism: Rhodospirillales bacterium; assembly: GCA_036012725.1. Lineage (GTDB taxonomy): Bacteria > Pseudomonadota > Alphaproteobacteria > Rhodospirillales > 2-02-FULL-58-16. The sequence continues at coordinate 6,288 of DASCPW010000089.1, read as the reverse complement.
CCGAGAGCTTTTGCAGCCGCTTCTGGTTGGCAAAGGCGCCGCCATGTTCATCCTGTATCCAGAAGGTATCGAGCGCCATTCCATTGGCCATGGTCATGATCTTGGCATCAACGATGGAGGTGCCGTTGAGCGACATGACGCCGGCGATCTTCGCAAACAGCCCCGGATGGTCGGGAGTATAGAGGATGACCTCGGTGACGTCGTGGGGGTGGTCGACGCGGGTCTCGATATGCAGGGCCTTATTCATCGTCTCGGCCTCATGCATCAAAAGGGCATGGTGGAGATGGGTGTCGGAATTGAAAGTCAGCCAATATTGCGGATAGCCCTTGGCGATATGCTTCTCTACCTCGTTTTCGTCCCAGTCGGCAAGTTTTTGGCGCAGCGCGTCTTTAGCGGTTTTGACCCGCTGGTCACGCAGTTTCGTGGGCGAACCGCCCGAAATTTCCTCATGGGCACGGTTATAGAGTTGCCGTAAAAGCCCCGCTTTCCATCCGTTCCAGACACTCGGACCCACCGCCTTGATGTCGGCAATGGTCAAGGTTAGCAGCAACCGCAACCGCTCCGGGGATTGAACGAGAGCGACAAAATCGCTGATGGTTTTAGGATCGTCTAGATCGCGTTTGAAAGCGGTGGCGCTCATTGCCAGGTGATGGCGCACCAGCCAAGAGGCCGTTTCCATTTCCCAGTCGTTCATGCCGAAACGTCGTCCCAGTTTTTCAACCAGCTTAGCACCAGCCCGCGAATGATCGCCGCCGCGGCCCTTGGCGATGTCGTGCAGGAGCACGGCCAAATAAAGCGCCCGCCGGGACTGGATTTCGCTGATCGTGGAACTGGTGAGGGGATGATCTTCTTTCAACAGACCCTTGTTGGCCTGATGGAGGATGCCGATGGCGCGGATGGTGTGCTCGTCCACTGTATAGACGTGGTACATGTCGTATTGCATCTGCCCGACGACGTGCCCGAAATCAGGGATGAAGCGGCCCAGGACACCGGCTTCGTTAAGGCGCTTGAGTGTTGTTTCTGGGTCCTCTCCGGCGCACAGGATGTCCATGAACCAACGGTTGGCTTCCGGGTTGGAGCGCAATTCGCCGTCGATCAGCTTGAGGTTCTGGTCGACCAGGCGCAGAGCCTTGGGATGGATGTCGAGGCCGTGGCGTTGCGCCTCGTGAAAGAGGCGGATCATTTTGACCGGATCCTTGGCGAAAGCATCCTTGTCGGCCACCGTCAGGCGGTCGCCATCGATTTCGAAACCGTTGATATTGGGCCTCAGGAAGGAAAACGACGGCAAACGGAAGCGGCGCTTTTTATGTTGTTCCTCAAGGACGGCGCAGAGAACGCGGGTTAGGTCGCCGACGTCCTTGGCGACCAGGAAATAATGTTTCATGAACATCTCGACACCACGCATGTCGGCATGGTCCCGATAGGTCATGCGCTGCCCGCTTTCATCCTGCACATTAAAGGTTAGACGTTCTTCCGGCCGTTCGCTCAGGTAATGCAGATGGCAGCGTACCGTCCACAGGAAATGTTGCGCCTTGTTGAATCGATAAGCATCCGCGGGTGTCAGTACGCCTCGCTTCACCAAACCATCCACGTTGTCCACCTGGTAAAGGAATTTGCCGATCCAGAACAGGGTCTGCAAATCCCTCAATCCCCCCTTGCCTTCCTTGATATTGGGTTCCAGCACGTAGCGGGTGTCCCCCATCCTCTCGTGGCGGGCATCTCGTTCGGCCAGCTTGGACTCAACGAAGGCGGTGCCGCTTCTCGAAACAATTTCTTTGTTGAAACGCTTTTTGAATTGACGAAATAACGCCTTGTCCCCCCATAGCCAACGCGCTTCCAACAGGCTGGTAAGGATAGTCGTGTCACGCATGGCCAAGCGAACAACGTCATTGATGGAACGGGTGGCATGGCCCACTTTGAGCCCCATATCCCAGAGCATGTAGAGCATGAACTCGACCACCTGCTCGGTATGTGGGGTCCGCTTGTAAGGCAGCAAAAACATCAGATCGATATCCGAATAGGGCGCCAGATCGCTGCGCCCGTAACCGCCGGTGGCGACGATCGAAAGCAACTCACCCTTGGTCGGGTTGGCGACGGGATAAACGTACTCGAGAGCAAAATCGTGGATGGCACGGATGATCTGGTCGACAAGAAAAGCCCGAGAGTGGACCACCTCGGAGCCCGAAACGGCGGCGTCCTCGAAGCGTCGGCGGATTTCGTCATCGCCGCCGCGCAACACCGCCTTGAAAATCTCCAGCACTTTCGTTTGTGTTTTCGAGGTGTAGCCGGACCAATCGACTAGGCTCGCGAGTTCGTCCTGGAGGGCCTCGACGTCAACGATATCGCGTGGTTTACGAATGTTGGCCATGGTTAATGTAAAACCTTATTGCCTATTTATATAAACCGCCCAGGGGAAATATAAACCTCGGCTAGTTTTACCTCCATGGCGTCATTTCTTTGACATCTCTATCAAGCGGTAGAGCAGGTCAAGGGCTTGACGCGGCGTCAGCTCGTCGGCCTTGACCTCGGCCAGCGTCGCCTCGAGTGGCGAAGGGCCCTTGGCGGCCGCCATCGCCTGATCTTCGACCGCCGCGAACAACGGCAGGTCATCGGCCAGCCGCGCCACGGCCGTGGACTGTTCGCCTCTCTCGATGGTTTCCAAAACTTGTTCCGCCCGTTTGACGACAGCCGGCGGCAGGCCCGCCAACTGCCCGACATGGATGCCGTAAGAGCGATCGGCCGCGCCGCCACCGACTTCGTGCAGGAACACCACGTCGCCCTGCCATTCCTTGACCTTCATGGTGTGACAGGAAAGGTCGGGAAGCTTCGTCGCCAATGCCGTCAGTTCGTGATAGTGAGTGGCGAACAGGACCCGACAGCGGTTGACTTTGAGTAAGTGCTCGACCACCGCCCAGGCAATGGAAAGACCGTCGAAAGTCGCCGTTCCACGACCGATTTCATCCAGGATCACCAAGGCCCTTGGGCCGGCTTGGTTGAGGATAGCGGCGGTCTCCACCATTTCCACCATGAAGGTCGAGCGCCCGCGCGCCAGGTCGTCGGCCGCCCCGACCCGCGAGAACAGGCGGTCGACGGCGCCGATCCGCGCACTCTCGGCCGGCACGAAGCAGCCCATTTGCGCCATCAGAACGATGAGCGCGTTTTGCCGCAAAAAAGTGCTTTTGCCCGCCATGTTAGGGCCGGTGAGCAACCAAAGACGCCCGTCGCCGCCGTCACCGTCGCCGCCCAAGCGGCAGTCGTTGGCGACGAAGGTTCCTTCCTGGCTTTCCTCGATAACGGCTTCCACCACCGGGTGGCGCCCTGCCTTGATTTCAAAGCCGAGACCGTCATCCAACGCCGGCCGGCAATAACGCCGGTCGATTGCCAACTGGGCCAGGGCGGAGGCTAGGTCGAGCCTGGCGATGGCGGCGGCGGCGGCGGCCACCGGCTCCGAATGTCGCACTACTTCGCCGACCAGGCCGTCGAACAATTTGAGTTCAACGGCCAAAGCCCGCTCTGCGGCGGTGGCGATGCGTCCTTCCAACTCACCCAGTTCGACGGTGCTGTAACGCACCGCGTTGGCCATGGTCTGGCGGTGGATGAAGGGGTCTTCGGGCTCAGACGCCACCTTGTCCGCCTGTTTGGCCACAACCTCGATAAAATAACCGAGCACGTTGTTGTGGCGGATCTTGAGGGCTTGAACGCCGGTCTCGGCGGCGTAACGGCTTTGCAGGTTGGCGACCAGGCGCCGGCTTTCATCGCGAAGGGTGATAAGCTCGTCAAGTTCCGGCGTGTGCCCCCTGGCGATGAACCCACCGTCGCGTGCATTCAAGGGCAATTCCGGGCTTAAGGCACTGGCCAGCCGATCGACGAGTTCGCCATGCCGGCCAAGCGCCAGGCAAGAGGATTCGATGCCGCGAGGAATGCCGGAAAGGCCGCCTGGGCAAATGGTTTCGCGGACCTCGAAAGTTAGGAACAGCCCGTCGCGGACGGCGGCCAGATCCCTTGGGCCACCGCGGCCTAGTGTCAGCCGCGACAGCGCCCGCTCGATGTCGGGAGAGGCCTTCAACAGGTTCCGCAAGGACTCCCGCATGCGTTCGTTTTCGGTGAAGAACTGGACTTCGTCAAGACGCCCCTCGATGGCGGCGACTTCCGTCAATGGAGAGGACAAGCGTAACGTCAGAAGCCGGGCGCCGGCGCCGGTTACGGTCCGGTCAATGACGCTCAACAGACTGCTCTTGCGCTCGCCTGACAGAGTTTCCGTGAGTTCCAGGTTGCGCCGCGTGGCGGCGTCGATTTCCATTACCGCGCCGCCGGCTAGGCGCAGCGGCACCGCCAATCTCGGCAAGCGGCCTTTTTGTGTCAGTTTCACATAATCGACCAACACTCCCGCCGCCGCCAGTTCGCCTCTTGAGAAGTCGCCGAAAGCATCAAGGGTTTTAACGGCGAAGAGGTTCTCCAGGCGACGGCGGCCATTTTCGCTATCGAAGCGACTTATGGGAAGCGGGCTCAGCCGGTCTTTATAATCACTCAAGATTTCGAATAGAGCGGGCCGTTGTTGCAGGGCTTCGGAGACCAGCAACTCGCCCGCTTGCAGGCGGGCCAAGGCGGCGTTTAAAACCTTGATTTCCACCGGCTGGGTCTGAAAAGCGCCGGTCGAGATGTCGATCCAGGCCAGGCCTAGGGATCCCTCTGCCTCGGCCAAGGCGGCAAGGTAATTGTGGCGCCGGGCATCCAAGAGCGAGTCCTCGGTGAGCGTGCCAGCGGTGATCACCCTGACAACTTCGCGGCGGACGACCGCCTTGGCCCCCCGTTTTCTCGCTTCCACAGGGTCTTCGGTCTGTTCGCAGACGGCGACCCTGAACCCCTTGCGGATGAGTTTGGCCAGATAGGCCTCGTGGCTTTTTACCGGCACCCCGCACATGGGAATATCGCTCCCCAAATGCTTACCCCGCTTGGTCAGGGCAATATCCAGCGCCTTTGCCGCCGCCGCCGCGTCGTCGAAAAAAAGCTCGTAGAAGTCCCCCATGCGATAGAACAACAAGCAATCGGGATGGTTGTCCTTGACGGCCAGGTATTGGGCCATCATCGGCGTTGTCTTAGGGGTGTCATCGGCCGCGGCAGCGGGGAGGGCGGCATCGCGCGGCGTGTCAGGGCTCTGCTTGTGCAAGGTGACGACGCTCGGGTTGGGGTTCGGAAAGCTAACGGCGCGCACCATAACACGGCCGATAAGGTAAGGGCTATGAATCACCCTGCCTTTTGGGCAAAATAGTCGACAATGAATATGTCCCTAGAAGGTGTAAATCCGTGACCACCACCACCAAGACCCCGACGCGGGAAGCGTGATCCTCTGGGTGCGTGCCGAAGATGAAACCCGGGAACTGGCGGCGCTGTCCATTCTCGACGAAAATGGCGGCACCAATGTCCATATCCATGAGGTCAAACCCCGGGACTAGATTATTTTAAATTTAGTTGGCCCCGCCCGGTGCCTTTCTTATTGACGACGTGCTCTTCTAATAGCCAGCGCTTTTTCGTGGGCTTCGACCGAGGGTTGGCCGAAGCAGCAAAAGATGATTTTCTCCAAGCTATCGTTACCGTCCAGGAATTTGGCCGCCATTCCGATGGCGATTTTGGCGGCGCGTTCGATGGGAAAACGGTAGATACCAGTGGAAATTGCCGGAAAGGCGATCGAGGTCAGGTTGTTGCCGGCGGCCAGCCCCAAAGAGCGCCGGTAACAATTGGCGAGCAAGCTGTCTTCTTTCTGGTCACCACCTTGCCAGATCGGGCCAACGGTATGGATAACGTGCTTGGCCGGAAGTCCGTATCCTTTGGTGATGCGGGCCTCGCCGGTGGGGCAACCGCCCAGCTTGCGGCATTTATCAAGAAGCTCCGGTCCGGCGGCCCGGTGAATGGCACCATCGACGCCGCCGCCGCCGAGCAACGATTCGTTGGCGGCGTTGACGATGGCGTCCACTTGCAGTTTGGTGATGTCGCCTTCAACGATGGCGATCCTGTCAGTCATCGATAAATCCTCCCTTTTTGTATGAGTTCGCTCGAAATAGACACCGGTCCTTGCCGACGAACATGCCCTATGATAACCGATACAGCTGACCTTCGCCCCAGAGATGCGCCATGAGCCAACCCGGAACGCCTCCCGCCAGTGTTATTGTATACGTCGGTTTGGACCGTGTCGGCGATGGCCTACTTAAACTGCCGTTCGTCCAGGCCTTGCGGCGGGCCTTTCCCGATGCCCGTATCACCTGGGTTGCCGGCAAGGAAACCAGTGTCTAT
>DASCPW010000088.1:0-4177 GCA_036012725.1 Rhodospirillales bacterium | reverse complement strand
CCGGACATGCCGGGCCAGCGCCGTGGTTGCCGTGAGGTAGGCAAATGCGATCAGGTAGTGGACCTTGAAGACACCAAGAAGGAGCAGCGCGGCAATGTGGAAAAGGTTGAGTTTGGCGGTATGGTAATACATGCGAATGACGTACCCGGTCAGGATACAAACACAAGCCACCACGATCGCCTCCTTGGAAGCGATGGAAGTCCAAATGGTGAAGGACGGGAACATGACGAAAAGAACCAACCTTAGGCGAATCGACCGGTCTACGGAATTCAACAGATACACCAGTCCGATCCAGGTGACGGCCTGAAAGCCGATATCGATGAGGATAGGATTGCCAAATAACAGCTTGTTGAGTATGGCGCCGAATTTTGTGGTGAGGCTGGTCGAGAGCTGCGTTCCTCCACCGCTCAACGCTACGCCCACCGGACTGTCCAGCAGGGCCTCGTACCCCCGGGGGAAGCTGCCCATCTGGTAGGCGCGGGTGTCGCCGATGTTCGTCAGCCGCATCACCACCAGTTCGGTGAACACCGAGAACATGGACCGGTAGAGGAACAGAAAGACGTAGAACATGCCCCAGGAGAAACGCAGGGGGCGCATACGTCCTGATAGTTCAAGGGGCAAGGATTAGGCTTCCGTTCGACCGTGGCATGCGGCGGAGCGACTACTCGTGCCGGAACAAAGCAATCATCACGATCAGGCCCACCGCCAGGGCGAAGCCGGTTACCGTGGGGAGGCCGAACCTCGTTAGAACACTGGGTTGGGTCATGTATTTCGAGACGTAGGGTGGCTCCACGATACGGGCAACCGACGGCAGATCGCCCTCCAGCATCATGGCGCGCCGCTCGAGATCGGCATAGACGTTCACCAGGCCATCACGGAACTCGATGACCGCTGTACGGCTCAGGCGGTCGTCCAGGTAGCGCCGTTCCTTCTTCAATTGCACCCGATCCTGTTCCGTGACCAGCGCGGTCGCCTCGCGGTACACCAACGCGAGAAAATGCAGAGCCCGCTCTGCATCCCGGTGCTTGAATGAAATTAGCTTGAACTGGGTGTCGAGCACCGGCGCGACGACAAACGAGCCGCCCAGGTAGCCAGCGAGGTTTTCCAGCGTGGGCGCCGACCAAAGGGGGAAATTCAGATAACGGTTAATCTTTTGGCGCCATTCGAACTTGCGTCCGGAGGGTCTTTTCCAGGATTGCGTTTCGGCATCCCAGGAGCCCGCATAGATGACTTTCATCAGGTTGAATTTTTTGTCGATCCGCCGGGCCAGGGAAATGGTCGAGGCCGCATGCACCATGCGCTCGAAGCGTGTCGCGCCGCCGGTAGAGCTTAACGTCACGCCCGGCAACATGCCGGCCAGACCGATCGATCTCAGGCCGCCGCCGCCAACAGTTACAGCCTGATTGCTTGATTCGGAAGGTGCCACCACCATCTTGGCCTCAAAGCTCGGCGAAAAGCTGTGCAGGTTCTTTACTCCCTTGCCGGCTCCGAGAGCCGTGAACAGCAGAATCAACCACCACCAACGGCGCAGCTTCACAAGCATGAAACGAAGATCGATGACCACGTCCATGTCCGTGGGTCGTCGAACAGTGCCCGCCTCAGGGCCTGGGCCAGTAGTCTCCATCGATTCCGACATTCTTCTCACCTACCAACTGTGCCGCCGGCCAATTGTGCCGCTGGGTCGCCGCCCGAACCGAGGCCATCTCGGTGGGCGCAGCATAGTCAAACTCCCCCGCTTCCGCCACCCCGGAGCCAAGGTCCAGAGCATTGTGGGTGGCAGGGCGCTCAGGGGTGTTACAAATGCTGTCGCATCAGTCAAGCAGTGTATCCCATTTATGGACCACGGCATCCAAGGTGGCGTTGTTGGAAACATCGTAGAGACGACCGCCGACCGCCAGCCTTTGGCCGCCATCGCGGGTAAGGGGGCGGAAGCCGAAATTTCCGTGTGCGGTCGTTGAGATCGGTAGGAAAACATGGAAGGGAATGGATGTGAAAATACCCTTGTCAAAGCTCCCTTCACCGAACTGCTCGGCCGAGACATCGGTAAAAGTGGCCCACATTCCCACCCTTACACCATTGTCAAAGCGTCGCGAAATATTGAACGTGACACCCCGATCCTCGGCCAGATATTGGCCGATATTGACTTCCCCCAGAAGCTCGTAAAAAGGAAAATGATAATACAGATTAACGTGGCCAGTAGTCACGCGGTAGTCGAGGAATCCGAGGCGCTGTTCGAATTCACGCTTCCAAACCCGGTTGATGTCAAATCCAAAAGCAAATCGTGAATCGAATGGTCGGTAGAGAAATTCTGTACTGAACCCGCCGTACATTTCCTCAAAATATCCCGCAGATGTTCGAAAATAGAAATCCTCGAAGGGCATAAAGAAATAGCTGGCATTCAAGCGAGTCAGGTTATCAGTGCCCTGTTGAAGATAGTGTTTGATGTCGCTACGCACATGCGGTAGGACACTGTCCGAAGAGAGTTTGATCTTGTCGAAATTGTGATAGAGGTTCTTGCCCACGCCCGCGCTGACGCCCAGCCCCGGGGCAATGGCTAGGTTGGCATTGAGCGAGGCCCAGAACTGATAGAGCATGAACTGATCGGGCCCGCCGACGTGCTGCCGGGTCCTCGGTCCGAATGACCAGAGAAAGCGGGGAAATGCCTTCGGATTGCGGATGGCGTCGTCCGGAATGCCGAACGGCCTGGGTTTTTCGATCCGGGCACGTCGCCAGACCTCCTCGATGGTGCCTTGGTGGTTGGCAGCCTTTTCCAAATCGTTCCGATTTAGCGTGATTCTGTAGCTCTCCAAACCACCGTTCATGGCCACGATGGTCAATTTTTCCACCGGTTCGGGAACGGAATTGGCCAACAAGCGAGCGGCACGACCGATGCGCTGGGCCTCCGTGGGGTAATTTCCCACCGTCACGAATACCGTTGCCTGGCTCCCGGAAAGATGGAAAGCGTGAACTATATAACCGGACCGGCGAATCGTCCGAATGACTCGTTTGGCCACCTGACGCTTCTCCTGATCCCCATAGACGATGTCTTCAAGGGCCAGGTTTTCGGCACCGCTGCTGGCGCAGGGATCCTCGGTGCAACTTTGTGGGCCGCCCGCCGTCGTTGATTGGGCGTCCGGTCCGATCAAGGAAATCTCCTCGTCCCGGGAGGCCATGACGCCATTGAAACCGCCCCTGGCCAAGAGCCGCTGGTTCTCGTCAGCCCTCCTAGCGCGCCGGAAACGGACGATCCGGCGATTATCGAGCAACTCGATGGATCTAAGTTCGAGGCCCAGGGGACCGAGGCCGGGTCCAAGGCCAATGGAGGATTCAGCGATATTGATGCTGCTCCTCACCTCGGACCCTTCGGCGCTCGTTTTAGAGGGCGCGACAGGGTCGCCCAGGGTGACAACCTTCACGTCCCGGGCGGGCACCGGCAAGGAGAGAAACATCAGCGTCGCCAGACCGGCCTCGTCGACGTCGCTGGCGGCCGCCGTTCGGCGAACGCCCAATTCGGCATTTTGTTGGTTGATCGCCACCCACAGGACCTCGATTCCCTGCTTCTCGACCTGTTCGAAGAAATAATCGACCTCCTTGCGGGCCTCGGCCTCGTCGCGGCTGACGGAGCGTCGAACGGCTTCGCCGTCGGCCGAAGCTTGAACGAAAGAGATTCTTTTTGCGGCCCGCGAAATCGAACCGCTGACGACACGGGCGGCCCGCATGACGGCCGCTTCCGGCATCGCTTGAAGTTCGCCGGTCACGCCGATCGTGGTCTCATCACCGGAAAAGTGGATCGATTCCAATTGCAGACCTTCGGCCCCCAGACCGTCCAGCAGGGCAACCGCAATTTCCTCCGAGGTCCGGGCAGGCGACAGCGGAGGGGCGTCCTGCTCACCTGGATCGCCGCTCGCCGGCATCGCAAGCGGCGATGGTGTCTCTTGATTTTCCACCTCTGGCGCGGAAGGTGTGGCGCCAAAGCTCTTTCGTTTCGGCCGTGGTCCGATGGTTTGCGGCGGCGGATCGAACTTGGGCATTTGGTCGGTGTTCAAATTTGCCCGTGCCGAGGCCCGAAACATCAAGCTATTGCCCCGCTCGTAGGCCAGCGACAGGTCAAACCAGGAAAAGGGTCGATAATTGAGCCCGAAATTGAACGGCGTGTTTTGCACAAACTTGTTACCCT
>DASCPW010000087.1:0-10974 GCA_036012725.1 Rhodospirillales bacterium | reverse complement strand
GCCGCGTCTGTCAGGACATTGCCCATCTGGGCGCGGATTATGTTTTCATCCAACACTTTTTAACCGATTTTTCCCAGATAGCCTTTCAAGTCCACACTAACCATACCCAAATTGCATCATCGTTGGAATGGGTTTTCCTCCGCTGGCGTCTGATCAGCCAATGTCTCTTGTTGGCTGAGGTTGTTGAATAACTCGCATCTGAGGCCGTTTTCGATGTCTGTTTTTGCTAAGAGCGGACATTTTGTTTCCGCTTCGGCGTGATGCCGAGGCGGTTTTCTACTTTCTTGGCTATAGGGTTGCGGTTTTGGTGCATTTATCAGGCGATCATCGGCCGTGGCGGCGGTATGGCGGCGAGCTTGCCTGTCCCCAAGGAAACGCCGAAAAGGGCGAAGACCACGGCATGAATGCCGTAGGACAGGGGTCCGTAGGGGATACTGGTCCGGTCCGGGGCTTAGAGACCGTGATAGACGGGATGGCCCTCAAGCAGACGCCAGGAAAGCGCCGCGACGCTGGGTTCCGTATGGTCGAGATAGTCCGGATAGGCGAGATACAGCCCGCCGACGGCGGCGATCACCGCAATGGCCGCCAGTGCCGCAAAAACGGCTAGCTTGGCGCCGTATCGGCTGAAAAGGGCGGTCATGGTATTATTCCACGTCGCGCATCTCGGGCATGGAGCGCCGGCGGTGGGACTTGCTGGCGATACTCTCTTTGAGCACCTCGATCATGGAATAGAGGCCCTTGGCGTACTTTTTCAGCTCGGTCAACGATTTGATGTTCAGCGCCGTGCGGATCAGTGTCGAAGGCGACAGGTAGAAGGCGCGGATGGCTAGGTTATAGAGTTCCAGCATCCGCTCCTTGCCGATCAGCGGGTTGACCCAAAGCGGCACCGTCGGGTCCATCCACTGCTTGTAGTCCTCCCATTGGATGTTCTCTTGAAGCCCCCCGATCTCCTTGCAGTCCTCGTAGAGCTGGGTGCCGGGGAAGGGGACCGGCAGAAAGAAAATCGAGGTATTCATCTTCAGTTCCTTGGCAAACCTGACCGTGTTCAATGTCATCGCCTCGTCCTCGCCGGGCAGGCAGAGGATAAAGAATCCGGTGACCTGGATGCCGGCCTTCTTGACTATTTTCACCGCCTCGCGGGCCTGGGCAGTGGTCGCCGCCTTGTTCATCCTTTTCAGAGACTCATCATTGCCCGATTCCAGGCCAAACGAGATGTTCCAGCATCCGGCCTTCTTCATCCAGCCCAAGAGTTCAGGATCGACGCAGTTGACGCGGGTCGAGCAAGACCATTGCAGGTCCAGTTTCTCCTCGACCATCCGCTTGCAGAGTTTGATGATGAACTTGCGGTTGACGGTCATGATGGAATCCAAAAAGTAGACCCCCTTCATGCCGTAGGTTTGCTTGAGGTGCTTGAGCTGGGTGACGGCGCGCTCGGCTTCGTCGTAGCGCATCTTGCGGCCATGCACCCGGACGTCGCAGTAGGAGCACTTATAGGGGCAGCCCCGCGAGACGATGAAGGCGAAGGTCGGCAGTGCCCGGTAGTTCGATGGTGGCGGCTCGTAGCGGTCGACATCGAGAAGGTCGTAGGGCAGCTCCGGCAATTCGCCCATGTCCTTGATGCCTTGGCGGGCGGGGTTACTGGTGATTCCGGACTCGCTTCGGTAGGTAATGCCCTTGATGTCCGGCAGTACCGAGGCGCCGCCGGAGTAGTGCTCCAGAAGCTCGGTGAAGGTGGCCTCGCCCTCGCCGAATACCAGGGCGTCGAACTCCTCGAAGCGCTCCATGGTCTCCTTGGGGAACAGGGTCGGATGGGTGCCGCCGACGACCAGCTTGGCGTTCGGCTGGACCCGTTTGCAGATCTTGGCCGTATTGTGGATGGCATGCATATGGGCGGTATAGCAGTTGCCGAAGCCGATGACGCCGTAGTCCCCGGCCTCCAGGTGCCGGACCAGCCCGTCCTCGTCGGTGCGCAGGGTGGAGGCGTCCAGCAGGTCGACTTGGTGGCCGGCCTCACGCGCGGCGCCGGCGATATAGAGCAGCCCGATGGGGAAGTAGGACCCGCCCCCTTTCTCGAACTTGCCCCACAGGTCACGCTGCGAGATGATCGGTGTCAGCAGAAGAATCTTCATGATCGGCGGAGAATAACAGAGCCCCTGTTCTAGTCCACCCGCCAGCGGCCCTTCAGGCGGTAGAGCGACAGATAGCCCATGATGGTCTTGATCACATTCATTTTGCTCTTACCGGCGCGAAGCGTGGTGTCCAGCACCATTGGCACCTCGGAGATTGCTATCTTCAGGTAGACCATCTTGACCAGCATCTCGACCATGGATTCGAAGCCGGCCCGTTCAACAATGCCGGGGCCATGGCGGTTCTGGAGGCTGCGCAGCGCCCTACCCCGGTAAAGCCGGAAGAAGGAACTCATGGTCATGATGCCCGAGATGCCCAGCATCTCCTTGACGAAGACGTTGGCCATGTAGCTTAAAAACCAGCGGTAGGTCTGGGTGTTGGTTATTCCGCCGCCGTACATATAAGGGCTGGCCAGGATGACGTCGTAGCCTTCCTTGGAGCGGGTGAACATCTGCCGGATCAATTTATGGCACGACGTATTGTCGCCCTCCATGGTCGCCACCCAGTCGTCGTCGCGCAAGTTCCCGGCCAGGTGGGCGAAGCCGGTGGCGAAGGCGCGGCCAGGGCCCTGGTTGGTCTGGTGGTGGAGCAGGGTGAAATCGAGGTTGCCGGCCAGCTCCCGGGTCCGCTCGGCGGTGCCGTCGGTGCTGCCGTCGTCGACCATGATGAAGCGGGTATCGAGGTCGGCCCCGAATTCATTCTCGATGTCGCGGAAAGCGGCGAACAGCCGGTCCAGGTTGTCACGCTCGTCGAGGACGGGGACGATGATGGTGAAACAAGCCATCAGAGCACCGGGTCGGCCGTCTCGATGCCCATCTCGCGCCGCCTGGCTACCTGCCAGAGGATCGTTTTGCGCAAACCGTCCTCGATATGGACCTCTGGGCTGACTCCCAGGATATCGCGGGCGCGATTGACATAGGGCAGCCGTCTCTGGACGTCTTCGTACTTGCCGAAAGTCTCATAGGGAATAAAGTCGATTTTGGGCTTGTCGTCCTTGCCCCGCACCAGCCGCCAAATCAGTCGCCCCAGATCCTCGATGGTGATTTCCTGGGTTTGGCCCAGGTTGAAAACCAGATTGTTGGCCTCCGGCTTCCCGACACAGGCGATGATGCCGTTGACATGGTCGGAGACATAGGTGAACGAGCGCGTCTGCCTACCGTCGCCGTGGACTGTCAATGGCTCATCGTCTAGCGCGCTGTTGATGAAAACGGATTGCGGGCCGCCCCACCAGGTCAGGTTCTGGTTGCGTCCGTAACCGCCGAAAAACCGCAACATCACCACGTCAATCCCAAAGCGTTCGTGATAGGCGAAAAGGAGTTGCTCATCGAACATCTTGGAAATGGCGTAGGCCCATCGTTTCACCGTCGGCGCGCCCATCACCAGGTTGGAGTCTTCGGTGAACGGAATGTCGGGGTTCTTTCCGTAAACGTCGGATGTGGAGGCGGCGACCACTTTGCAGCCATGCTCGACGGCGGCGCGGGCGGTATTTTCGGCGCCGGCGGAATTGATGGTCAGGGTGTCCAGAGCGTCGCTGTAGCGGGGAATTTTGTATGCCGCCAAATGGACAATGACATGGCAACCTTCGGCGGCCTTGGTCAAGGCGGCCAGATCGCGGACGTCCTCCAGATGCATGCTGAAATCGGGGTGATTGCCGAAACCGGCCAGGTTGAGCTTGTTGCCTTGCGACATGTTGTCGAAACCGATAACTCGGTGGCTTTTGTCCAACAGCGCCTGGGCTAGGTTCGAGCCGATGAATCCGGCGACTCCGGTAATCAGAATCTTCATTGCTGTTCTTCCCGGCTGTCCAGAAACCCGCCGGTCAACCGTACGATGGCTTCAGCGGCGTGGCCCGAGCCGTACTCGTCGATATCGCGCCTGGGCTTGAAGTCCTCGCACCGCCACAGGCGGCTCCAACCGGCCTCGATGAGTTCCACCCATTCGGTCTCGTCGCGCAGGATGACGCAAGGAACCCGGTAAAAAAAGGCTTCCTTTTGCAAGCCGCCCGAATCGGTAAAGACCGCCGCCGCCGCCGACAGCAGCCGTGCCATGTCCAAATAGCCGACCGGCTGGCAAGCCGCCAGGCCGTTGAAATCGAGGCCAAAATGCTCGGCCGCTTGGGCCGTTCGTGGATGGACAGGGAAGACCAGCGGGGCGTCCTCTCGGGCTTGGATTTTCAAATAGCCGAGAACAGCGCCGAGCGTTTCCTTGGAATCGGTATTCTCGGCCCGGTGGACGGTGGCGACCTGGAAGCGGCCCTTCTCAAGAGCCAAATGCTCGAGGATAGGGGATCGTTCCATCGCCCGGCCGCGGGCATAAAGGCTAGTGTCGAACATCACGTCGCCGGTGTGGTGGACGCCCTCGGTAATGCCTTCGCGCCTCAGGTTGGCGACGGCGGCGGCGGTCGGGCAAAACAACAGGCTGCTCACCTGATCGGCGAGGCGGCGGTTGATTTCCTCTGGCTGGCTCCGGCGGAAGGAGCGGAGCCCGGCTTCCACGTGGGCGACGGGGATGTTCCGTTTCGCCGCCGTGGCGGCGGCGGCAAGGGTCGTGTTGGTATCGCCGTAGATGAGCACCAGATCGGGCTTTTCATCCGCCAGCACCGGCTCGATCTGTTCCATCATCCGTCCCGTCATCCGGCCGTGGCCGCCGCCGCTGACGCCAAGGTGATGGCGAGGCGCCGGGATCATCAGTTCATCAAAAAAGGTAGCCGACATGTTGGGGTCGAAGTGCTGGCCGCTATGGACGAGAATTTCCTCGATCAGCGGGTCATCGCGCAACGCCCGCGTCACCGCCGCCGCCTTGATGAACTGGGGGCGGGCGCCGACAATGGTGACGATTTTTCTTTTGCCCACGGCTATCCTTCGCCGCCGAGGAAACCGGTGACGGCGGCGGTAACGCTGTCGATTTGATCGACGCTCAGTTCGGGATAGATCGGCAAGGCCAGGCTTTCCTTGGCCGCCGCTTCCGCTACCGGCATGTCGCCGGCTTGATATTCCAGGGCGGCGAAACATTCCTGCATATGCAGGGGAAGGGGGTAGTAGACCCCGCAGCCGATGCCCTGTTTTTGCAGATGTTGCTTGAGGGCGTCGCGGCGCCGGGCGCGGATGACATATTGGTGGTAGACATGACGGCTTTGCCGAACCTGTGGAATTTGCAACATGGATTCCGGCAACCTGGCGGCGGCCAGCTTTTTGTCGTAGAGATCGGCGTTCAGGATGCGGCCTTCAGTCCATTCGTTCAGGTGCTTGAGTTTGACCCCGAGCGCCGCCGCCTGAATGGCGTCAAGGCGGAAGTTGCCGCCGACCAAGGGATGGTGGAACTTCGGGCTGGCGCCGTGCTGGCGCAGGCAGCCGATCTTTTCGGCAAGCGTCCGGTCGTTGGTTACCACCATGCCGCCGTCGCCGAGAGCGCCCAGGTTCTTGGTCGGAAAGAAGGAAAAGCAGCCGATATCGCCAAGACTTCCCGCCGGGCGGCCTTTGTAGGTGGCGCCGATGGCTTGCGCCGCGTCCTCGACAACGGCAAGGCCGTGGGCGGAAGCGGCCGCCATGAGCGGCTCCATTTCCGCGCACTGGCCGTAAAGGTGGACCGGCAAAATCGCCTTGGTGCGAGGCGTGATGGCGGCGGCGGCCAGCACCGGGTCCATGTTGAAGGTTGCTGGTTCGATGTCGACGAAAACGGGCTTTGCGCCGAGACGGACAACCACCCCGGCGGTAGCGAAAAAGCTATAAGTGGTGGTGATCACCTCATCGCCCGGCCCGACGCCGAGCGCCATCAGGGCAACCAGCAAGGCGTCGGTGCCGCTGGAGACTCCGATGGCGTGGGCGCAAGCGCTATAAGCAGCAATTTCGCGTTCCAGAGATTCAACTTCCGGCCCCAGGATCAACTGTTGCGAGGCGAGGACACGGTCGATGGTCACCCGCAGCTCGTTCTCGATGGCCGCGAACTGGGCTTTGAGATTGACAAAGGGAACGCCGCTCATCTGGCTTCCAGGCCGCCGCCGCTTTGCCGGAAAGATCGCCCGCAGGCTGGGCAATCGGCTTCCTCCCATTCGCCGTCTGGCAGCCTTGCGCCGCAAACGCACATGTGGCCGACGGGGCGTGCCGGGTTGCCGAGGACTAGGGCATGGTCGGGCACGTCCTTGGTGACAACGGCGCCGGCGCCGATGAAGGCATAACGGCCGATGGTGGCGCCGCAAAGAATGGTGGCGTTGGCGCCGATGGTGGCGCCCCGGCGCACCAGGGTCGGCTTGAATTCTGCCTTGCGGCTGATTTCGGCGCGCGGATTGATGATGTTGGTGAAAACCATGCTGGGACCGCAGAAGACCCCGTCTTCCAGGGTCACGCCCTGGTAGACGCTGACGTTGTTCTGAATTTTGCAATCGTTACCGATGACCGCCGCCGGTCCGATGGCGACGTTCTGGCCGATGACGCAGTTGTGCCCGATTTTGCTGTTTTTCATGACCTGGCTGAAATTCCAGATCTTGGTCCCCGAGCCGATCTCGGAAGATGGATCGACAGAGGACGTTTGGTGGATGAAGACGTCGCATCCGGCCGGCGTCCGTTCACGCATGTTCACCGTCCGGCCCGTTTCCATGGATCTTTGGGCGGCATCAAGGACGCACAACACCCGTAAGCCCTCGCCGGCATCGGTGCGTGGCGTCGCGCCACTTTCGATGCAGTCGAGGAAATGCCGGCATTCCAACAACAAGGGCTCGTCCGCTTCGACGGGAACCGAAATCGCCTGGGCCGTTTGCGGTTGCGGCAAGCCGTCGCGCCAATTGATCTGATGGGGATACTTGCAGATTTTCGACGGCCAATCCTCGTCGTCGTCGAATACTGCCATGCCCTGGTCGCCGATGACCACCAGGCGGTGTTCCTTGAAGGGATGCAGCCAGGAGACGTAAATGTGGGCCGCCTGGCCGCTGGCGAAACTCAAGTGCGTGGTGGTGACGTCGGCGATGGCCTTGTGCAAATATGCGTAGCCGGTGGCCAGCACCGTTTCCAAGTCGTCGCCTAGAAGGCTCAGGATCATCGATATATCGTGCGGTGCGAAGCTCCACAGGGTGTTTTCTTCGCTGCGGAATTTACCCAGGTTCAAGCGGTTGGAATAGATATACTGCAGGCGTCCCAGCTCGCCGCTTGAACATATCTCTTTCAGTTTCAGAAAGGCCGGGTGGTATTGCAGCAAATGACCAACCATGAGGACGCGCCGGCGTTCCTCGGCGAGGGCGCGCAGTTCTTCGGCCTGTTCAATGCGTAGCGCCAGGGGCTTTTCGACAAAAACGTGTTTATCGGCAAGCAAGGCTTCGCGGACCAAGGCATGATGCGCCGCCGCCGGCGCCGCGATGACAACTCCATGAATGGCGTTGTCAGCCAGGATATCTGGCCATTGCCGTCCCGGCACCCCGTATTTGCCGGCGATGGCGGCCTCAGTCTCGGGATCGCTGTCATGCACCGAGGCGACAGCGCCGAGAGCATGCATGTTGCGGATCAAATTCTTTCCCCAGTGGCCGCATCCGATGACGGCGATGGGTGTTTTGGTTTTTGTTGGCATTGGGTGATTGGCTAAGATTTCATTGTCGAACCGGTGGCTCCAAACTACGCTAGCCATGCTTGGCCCGCAAGGCTCGCCCGGGGCAGGGTTGGCAAACTCGATACAGTGTAAGGATGACTTGAAGGCCGCTGGCGCGAAGATTAGTTAATAATCTTAAGTTTCATGGGCCGCCGCCGCGAATCTGGTGAGTTCTGTCCATCGCCTTCGAGAAGGTGGCAAAATGTCTGAAAATCGTGGGTTTGCCAGGTTAAGCAAGTCCGAAATCCTATCTTCCAGGTTGTCGTTGGGATTTTCCTGCGTCGCTCATTCCTATGCGCATTTGTTCGCGCCGATTTTTTACGTCGTCGCCCTTACCCTTGAGGAGGAACTGGGCCTCAGCCACGGCGAGGTGGTGTCCCTGGTCGTCGCCGGCAACGTGCTTTTCGGCCTGGCCGCGCCGGCGGCCGGTTGGCTCGGCGACCGTTGGAGTTCGACCGGCATGATCGGCCTGTTTTTCGTCGGTACCGGTGCCGGCATGGTGCTGACCGGTTTTGCCGCATCGCCCTTGCAGATCGCTCTCACGCTGGCGGTGACGGGGCTTTTCGCCTCCATCTACCATCCCGTGGGTATTGCCTGGCTGGTGCGCCATGCGGTCAACCGTGGCATGGTCCTGGGCATCAACGGTTTCTTTGGCGGCCTCGGTCCCGGCCTGGCGACCTTGCTCGCCGGCCTGCTTATGAACTTTTTCGGCTGGCGGTCGGCTTTCATTGTTCCCGGTCTCGTCCTGCTGGCCACGGGAGGGGTGTTTTACATCCTGATCATTCGCCGTCTCATCATCGAGACCAAGACCGACCGCAGACCCGACCCGCCGGTGTCGCGCCAGGACCAGGTGCGTGCTTTCCTGGTCCTGGTGGTGACCATGTTATGCACGGGTTTGATCTACCATGCGACGCAGGCGGGACTGCCCAAGGTCTTTTCCTTGCGGATGACCGATCTTGTCGGTGACAGCGTGTTGGGAGTTTCCGTCCTTGTCGCGGGGGTTTATTTCTGTGCCGGCGGCCTGCAATTGCTGGCCGGGATGCTGGCCGACAGGTTTCCACTGAAGATCGTCTACATGCTGAGTTTCGCCTTGCAGGTACCGTTCCTGTTCCTGGCCGCTTCCCTTGGCGGCACGGCCCTTGTCGCCGTCGCCCTTATCATGGTCTCCACCAACATAGGCACTCTGCCGGCGGAAAACAGCTTGGTCGCTAAATACACCCCCAGCCAGTGGCGCGGCCTGGTGTTTGGGTTGAAATTCATTATCGTCTTCGGGATCAGCGGTCTGGGCGTCGTGATGGAAGGGGCTATCTACGATTTGACCGGCGGCTTCTTCTGGTTGTTCACGGTGTTGGCGGCCATCGCCACCGTTGGTGTCGGGGCCGGGTTTTTGCTGCCGTCGGAACGGCCCCGCCGTGGCCGCCAAGTAGGCTCGTTATGTACGCCCCCCTGACGATCGAAGGTATCGCCCATCTGGTGCTGACGGTGCGCGATATCTAGGTCACCTGCGATTTCTACGAGACCGTGCTCGGCATGACCGCCGTCACCTTCGCGGGCCGGCGCAAGGCGCTGACTTTCGGTGGCCAGAAGATCAATTTGCATCCGGCGGGGCGGGAGTTCGAGCCCAAGGCCGCTAAACCAATGCCGGGTTCGGCCGATCTGTGCCTGATTACCCGAACGGCGATAGCCCAGGTCATTATCCACTTGCAATCCCGTGGTGTCGAAATCGAGGACGGCCCGGTGCAGCGCGACGGCGCCACCGGCCCCATCACTTCGGTTTATTTTCGCGATCCCGATGGCAATTTTATAGAGGTCTGCAACTACAACTAATAAGCCACGGTATCATGTTACCATATTCTTAAGGCCCGGTATTTACATAGCTTTTCCCGTTGACATGGCAAATATCCATGGCATACTGCGCCCCACGTCAAACGGCGGAACTTTCCTTAGAGCAAATTCAGTTTGACTGTAGAGTTTGCTCTAACTTGTTTTAAGTAGAGCGGATTTACGTAATTGATCGATCCCTCAGAAGAGAGTTCGATCAATTACGTAAACCCGCTCTAGACAGGCCTGAGTGACAAATGAAAACCTATTCGGCAAAGCCGTCCGAAGTTGACAGGAAATGGTATCTCATCGATGCCGATGATGTCGTTCTCGGCCGTCTGGCGGCCCTCGTCGCCACCCGCTTGCGCGGCAAGCACAAGCCGATGTTCACCCCGCATATCGATTGTGGTGACAATATCATCGTCGTCAACGCCGAGAAGGTCAGGCTGACCGGGCGCAAACGGGCGGACAAAAACTTTTATTGGCATACCGGCTATCCGGGCGGCCTGAAAAAGCGTTCCGCCGGCGCCATTCTCGACGGCAAGCACCCGGAACGGCTGATCATCAAGGCCGTCGAGCGGATGATCAACCGCTCGCCCTTGGGCCGCCAGCAGATGCGCAAGCTGCATGTCTATGCCGGCGGCGATCATCCCCATCAAGCGCAGGGGCCTGAAGCCTTGGATGTGGCGGCCATGAACCCGAAGAACAAGAGGAGCGTCTAAGTGGCCGAGGAAGTCAAAACTCTTGCCGACCTGAAGGATGTGATCGAAACCGAGGTCCCGGCCGAAGAAGCCGTCTTGGTCGAGCCGAAGATCGATTCCCTAGGCCGTTCCTACGCCACCGGCAAGCGCAAGAACGCCATCGCCCGCGTTTGGATAAAGCCGGGACCCGGAAAGTTCACCGTCAACGGCCGCGACAAGGAAGCCTACTTTGCCCGGCCGGCACTGCGCATGATCATCAACCAGCCTTTCGCCGCCGCCGGCAGGGAAGACCAGTACGACGTTACCTGTTCGGTCAAGGGTGGCGGCCTGTCGGGGCAGGCCGGCGCCTTGCGTCACGGCATCAGCCGGGCCTTGACCTTGTATGAGCCGTCCCTGCGCCCCGTTCTCAAGAACGGCGGCTTTCTGACCCGCGATTCCCGCGTTGTCGAGCGCAAGAAGTACGGCAGGCGCAAGGCCCGCCGCAGCTTCCAGTTCTCGAAACGTTGACACGTTTCTATAAAATATTCTTTATTATCAATGGGTTCCAGTTTAGAACCCCTTTTTTTATCATTGACAAAACATTGACAAAGGGTTGACTCACCGAAGATTCCAGTTTATGGTTTTGACATATCGTTGACAAAATGTCTGCACAACGGAAGGTTCCACTTTGTCTACATATGAAAATCATAAATGGGTTGTTCCCGATAAGGTTCTTATCTACAGACGTTCCGGTTCACCCAAATATCAAATGAGA
>DASCPW010000086.1:0-11781 GCA_036012725.1 Rhodospirillales bacterium | reverse complement strand
GAATTGCCGACATGCTGCCCTTTTCCGTTCCCTTCCGTCTGCTTTGCCGTTAGTGTTCCGGCGCCATGAAAGCGAAAGAACCATCCGGATGATTTTTGCCCAGATTTCCGATCTGCATCTCCGCGCCGACGGCCAAAAGCTAAAAAAAATCATTAATTCGAAAAAGGCACTGGCAGCGGCCGTCAGTCACCTCAAGACATTCAAGCCGGCTCCCGACCTGGTGCTGGCGACGGGCGACTTGGTGCATAAAGGCACAGCCAAGAACTACCGCGCCTTGCGCCGGCACCTCGACAAACTGAAATTGCCGGTCTACGTCATTCCTGGCAACCACGACGACCGGGAATTGCTGCGCGACACTTTCGCCGACTGGGGCTACTTGCCGACAGAGGGTAAGTTCCTCCATTACACCGTCGAGGATCATCCCTTGCGGCTGATCGGGCTCGATACCGTGAACCCAGGCAGCGACGGCGGCATGATCTGTACCCAGCGGCTACAATGGCTCGACGCCCGCTTGGCCGAGGGGCCCGGCCGACCGACTGTAATCTTCATGCACCACCCGCCGTTCAAGACCGGCATCGGTTTCATGGACCGGCCGTTCTTCATGGGCGCCGCCGCGATGGAAGCGGTGGTCCGCCGCCATCCCCAGGTGGAGCGGGTTATCTGCGGCCATGTCCACCGCCCGATCAACCTTGGCTGGGGCGGAGCCGTGGCGACGGTGGCGCCCAGTATCGCCTTCCAGATTAGCCTCGCGCTGGCGCCGGAAGCACCGTCAAGCTCCGCCGTCGAGCCACCGGCCCTGCCTATCTTTTTGTGGCGGCCGGATACGGGCATCATCGGTCATATGAACGTGATCGGAAAATTTTCCACTATAAATCCCGCCCCCCAACACTCCCCTTGAACGGCGTGGAAATCCGCCCCAGGTTTAACAAAAGCACAACAAAGCCAAGCCCCCGAGACCTGTCATGGAAACCGATCTTTCGAGCAAATACGACATCAGGGTTCCCCGCTACACCAGCTACCCGACGGCGCCGCACTTCAATGACGGCATCAAGGCCGAGCAGTACCGCCGGTGGCTTGGGGCGTTGCCCGCCGAGACGCCCTTGTCGCTCTATTTCCATATCCCTTTTTGCGACGAAATGTGCTGGTTCTGCGGTTGCTATACCAAGATCGTCAAACGCTACCAGCCGGTCGCCGACTATCTCGACGTTCTGCTTGCCGAAACCGATCTAGTCACCAGCGCGCTGCCGGCCCGCTTTCAGGCCCGTCATCTGCACTGGGGCGGCGGCAGCCCGACCATGCTCAAGGGGCGCGATTGGCGGCGCACCATGGACGCGTTACGCCACCACTTCGAGATCAGCGACGAGGCCGACGTCGCCGTCGAACTGGACCCCCGCACCGCCACCGAGGACTACGTCAGGGCGCTCGGCGACGCCAGCGTCAACCGGGCCAGTATCGGCGTCCAGGACTTCGACCGGACCGTCCAGGAAGCCATCCACCGCATCCAGCCCTTCGACGTCACCGAACGGGTGATCGGCTGGTTGCGCCGGCATGGGATCAACGGCATCAACATGGACTTGATGTACGGCCTTCCCCACCAGACCGTCGAGCGGGTGACGACGATGGTCGACCTGGCGGTGCGGTTGAGCCCGGCCAGGGTGGCGTTGTTCGGCTATGCCCATGTGCCATGGATGAAAAGCCACCAGAAAATGATCGATGAAGCGGCCCTTCCTGATGGCCCCGAACGCTGGCGGCAGTTCACCGCCGCGGCTGAACGCCTGGTCGAAATGGGTTATGTTAAAATTGGTCTCGATCACTTCGCCCTGCCCGACGACGAGATGGCCAAGGCCTTGCAAGCAAACCGCTTGCACCGCAACTTCCAGGGCTATACGGCGGACGTGGCGCCCGTGCTCCTCGGTTTCGGGGCTTCGGCCATCAGCAGGCTGCCACAGGGATACATCCAGAATATTTCTCCCTTGAAAGCTTATCGCCAAGCCGTCGGCGATGGTGACTTGCCGACGGCGCGCGGCGTCGCCTTGAGCGACGACGACCGGCTGCGCGGCGACATCATCGAGCGGCTGATGTGCGACATGGAGGCCGACATCGATGCCATCTGCCGCGAGCACGGCGCCAAAGTGGAAGATTTCACCGCCGAAATGAAAAAGCTGGCGCTACTCGCCGCCGACGGCATCGTCACCGTCGAAGCCGGTTGCATCACAATACCCGAGGAAGGCCGGGCTTTTATCCGCCTTGTCGCCGGCGTTTTCGACGCCTACCTGGACGACGGCCAGCAACGCCACTCAAAGGCCGTGTAATTCCAGCAACCAGTCAACCATTCCAGCCCAGCCGTTTTTTTATTTCCGCCGCCACGTCATGGGCAGCATTCAAGAGGAGCGGATGCGACCATTCCTCGAAGGCGCCGTCGAAAGGCCTGGCGTAACCTCTTTTGTAAAGCTCCTGGTGCAGCCGGCCGTGCTTGCGCTGGGTGAATTCGGCGGGAGCGAAAATATAGACGGGGGCCGGTACCGCGCAGGCTTCCGAGCACATGGAAACGGAATCGCCGGTGACGACGACGGCATCAGCCAGGGCGAGGTAGCCAAAATAGGGGTTTTCGCCTCCGTCATCCCATTTGAAGAGGTGGTTCGGCGTATCGAGGCCGGCCAACAAGGGCCCGGCAGCGTCACCGGTGCGGCGGCTCGTCGACACCAATAAAGAGCCGCCGGCGGCGGCCGCCATCCGCGAGGCCATCCGGCCCAGTTGGCCGGCCGCCTCGGCGCTGAACTTACCGCGCGTGGTGCTGCCGCCGACGATGAGAGCAAACCAGGGGCGCGGCAGGTGGTCGAAATGTTGGCGCCATTTATCAGCCGCTTGCGCCAGCCGCTCCGGGGTTACCTTATGCGGGGCGCCGGTGATATGAATGATATTCGGGCGGTCGCGCATGCTGTCATGACGAAGCGAGGCGATCAGGTCGAATTCGCCGATCCCGGCGCTCCCCGGGTTCATGATTTGCACAATGAAGGCGTTGCCAGCGCGGAGCCGCTTGATCTTTCTGGCAACCGGCGCCGTCCTCCGCCCGGCGGCGATTACCAGGTCCGGCCAGGGTGGTTTCAAGCGAGCCCGGCTGGCGGCGGTGATGCCCAGGAAGGAAGCGCCGAGGAACTGATTGGGCAGGGCACCGACCCGCCGATATTCGATGTCGCGAATCTGGTAGCGCCGGCCCAAGGCATCGCCGACGCCGACGCACTGGTTGGTGTTGCCGGTGCGGTCATCGCTCAAAAGCCAGACCAAGGGGGTGCCGGCAATGCCTTTTCGGCCCCGACCGCTTGGCTGTTTCATCTTTTTTTGCTCTTTTTACTCTTTTTGCCGGTTTTTTCCTGACCTGCCTTCGGCGGCACGACCGGCCGCCACAATGACAGTTTTTCAAGAATGCTGAACGTCTTTGTGCTCACATCGACATAAACACCCGCTACGTATTTCCGTTCTTCGCTGAAACGCGTCACGCTGGCCTGAGTGTTAAGCTCGACCCGTGTGTCGTCGGCAAGGATGATGGCTCCGACGAAGAGCTCGTCTCCATGCAGGCACTTCTGCTCGTAGCCCATGCAGAGAAAGCCCCGCAGACTAAAATCGGCGATTTCACATGTCTCGCCGTCGACAACCAGCCGGGCGGCTTCCATGGGGCGGCGGATGTCGCGGCGTTGATTGGCATCGTCGAAACCAACGGCTCTACGCATGGTTCTCTCCCTGCCGGGCGGCCTCGCGAACGGCGGTAAGCGTGGTCCGGTTGGTGATGGTATCCGGGTTGGTCTTCAGTTCGATCACCGCCGCCTTGCCGCAAGCGGCGGCACGCTTAAAAGCGGGAACAAACTCTTCCGTTCTCGTCACCGTCTCGCCATAGGCGCCGAAGATTCTCGCCATGGCGGCAAAATCAGGGTTGACGAAATCGGTACCGATCACCCGCCCGGGATGACGGCGTTCCTGATGCATGCGGATGGTCCCATACATGGCGTTGTTGAATACCAGGATCAGCGGCGCGGCGCCATATTGAACCGCCGTCGCCAGTTCCTGGCCGGTCATTCCGAAGCCACCGAAGGAGAGAAACCGCTGTGGCCAGCCGCTAAAATTTCCGGCATCGACGGTGACGAAGGCGTCATCGGGGAGCCGGCGCTCCATTTCAGCCATGACCGCCGCCAAATCGAGAGCCACGTCATGGGCCGCCGTTTTCCGGGCCGTCTGGTAATCGCGGCAGGCGTCCCACCGCCACTGGTCCCAGGCTAAACTGTCCATGGACACCTTGGCGGCCGCCGCTTCGGCGAATTCAGCAAGGCCGGAATGGATGGCGAGATCGGGCTTGAACACCCGGCCGGGCTCGATAGCGTCGGCGTGGATATGGATCAGGGCTTGATGCTCGTTCGGCCCCGGCTCCGCTGCTTCCGATTCACCCTTTCCCTCTCTGCCGTTTGTCTCTAAACAGAAGATCAACGCTAGTTTCACGAAACCCGATGATCGTAGCGCCGGGATAACTTGAATGCCAACTTCATCGCCTTCGGCAAAGCCGGACTCCATTGGCCTGGAGACGGCGCGGATTCTTCTCGACATCAAGGCTGTCAACTTCCGCCCCCAGGAACCTTATTTACTGACCTCGGGATGGGCCAGTCCGGTCTATATCGACTGCCGCAAGCTGATCTCTTATCCCGACGAAAGGCGCCGGGTGATGGACCTCGCCGTCACCATGATCGAGAGCCAGATCGGGTGCCAGTCCATCGATACCGTCGCCGGCGGCGAGACCGCCGGCATTCCCTATGCCGCCTGGATCGCCGAGGCAATGTCGAAAGCGATGATTTACGTGCGCAAAAAACCAAAGGGATTCGGCCGCATGGCCCAGATTGAAGGCGACCTGGCGGCAGGAAGCCGGGTGCTGCTGGTCGAGGACCTGGCCACCGACGGGGCGTCGAAAATCCTCTTCATCGATGCCCTCAGGGAAGCCGGCGGCGCCGTCACCGACGCCTTCGTGGTCTTCTTTTACGGGGTTTTCCCCGGCGCCCTTAAAGGTTTGCGGCGGGCCGGTGTCAGGTTACATCATCTCGCCGACTGGCGCGACGTGCTGGTGGCAGCCACCGAAGGGGAATATTTCCCGGAAACGGCAATCGCGGCGGTGCGCCAATTTTTAAACGACCCCGCCGCCTGGTCGGCCGCCCACGGCGGCAAAACGGGTTGAATTCCCACGAATAGGTGAATACGTGGTGTTCCAGGAAACACCTCCGATGAAAAAATACCTTTTATTTATCGCCTTTTTCCCGATCCTTGTTGTCGCCCTCAATTTTCTTGGCGACGGCCTGCAGGACGCCCTTGATCCGAAGGCGACGGATTGATGTCGCCTCTGGAATTACCAGCCTCCAGTCCCAATCTGTAACAAAGCAAGTCCGGTGGAAGATGGGGAAATGAAAAGCACGTTGCCATGTTCGGTTTAAGTCATGCCCCGGATCTGACGGGAAACCACCTGCGCTGGTTCAACGTCGAGCAGCCGCTTTCCCTAGAGGATCTCCGTGGCCGCTTGGTGATTTTGCATTTCTGGACTTTCTGCTGCATTAACTGCATGCATGTCCTGCCCACCCTCAAGGCAATCGAGGAAACATTCCCCGAGGAAGTGGTGGTCATCGGCGTCCACTCGCCCAAGTTCAAGGCCGAGCGGGACGCCGCCAACGTCGCCCAGGCCATCGCCCGCTACGATATTCACCACCCGGTCGTCCATGATCCCGAAATGACCCTGTGGCAAGCCTATTGCGTGCGTGCCTGGCCGACATTGGTGTTCCTTTCTCCCGACGGCATGATTGTCGGCTGCGCTCCCGGGGAACCCGATCGCCTGCCGCTAACCATGGGAATCGGCAAAATGCTCGATGACTGGAAGGAGCAAGGCAAAATGGCGCCGACACGCTTGGCTTTACGCCCGCCAGCCAAAAGCGGAGGCCTGTTGCGCTTTCCCGGTAAAATCAAACCCCTCAACGGAACCGGTGGCGACAAGCTTTGGGCGATCGCCGACAGTGGCCACCATCAGATTGTCGTTCTCGACAATGACGGCCGCGAAATCAGGCGCTTCGGCGGCGGCGAAGCGGGTTTCATCGACAGCGACGCGGCCAACAGCGCCTTTCATAGCCCGCAGGGCCTGATCTCTGGGCCCGGCGTCATCTATGTCGCCGACACCGGCAATCACGCCATCCGCCGGATCGACCTGGAAAAAAATAAAATCGTTACCCTCGCCGGAACCGGCGAACGCGGCACGGCGCTCGGCGAGCTGACGCCCGGTGGCGAGGCCGCGCTGGCTTCGGTCTGGGATTTGGAACTCGCCGGGGAGCGCCTGTTCTTCGCCAACGCCGGGGCCCATCAATTGGGCGAGATCGATTTGACGTCGAATCAAATCCGTCACCTGGCCGGGACCAGCGGCGAGGACATCATCGACGGCCCGTCCATGGAGGCGTTTTTAGCCCAACCCAGTGGCCTCGCCCTCGATGGAAAAGCCGGAATTCTCTATTTTACCGACAGCGAAACCTCATCGGTCCGCGCCCTTAACCTCACCTCGCCGTCCCGTGTTGACACCTTGGTCGGCACCGGGTTATTCGACTTTGGCGACATTAACGGCCCCTTCGAGGAGGCCAGCTTTCAGCATCCCTTGGGCCTGGCCTGGACCGAGGGCACCCTGGTGGTCGCCGACAGCTACAACAACCGCCTTCGTGTCCTCTCCTTTGACAACCGCCGGGTCGATGATCTGGGCGAGAGCCGTTTCAACTGCGCCGACAGCAGTTGTCTGACCCTGAGCGAGCCAGCCGGCGTCGCCGCCGACGGCAATGGCCGTCTGCTTTTGAGCGATACAAACAACCATCGAGTGGTGGAAATCCGGCGGCGGGAAGAAACCCTGTCCGTATGGGCGCAATAACATCCGGCGCGGCGCCAACAAAAGCCATTGAAGCAGCGGCCAGCCTTCGCCAAGGTAAGGGCGCTCTCTCGATTTTCCGGCAACAAGGTTTGAGGCACATGACCCATCTTGGCAGCTCGACGTCGGACCGTGACGTCGCCAACCACTTGCACCCCTATACCAACCTCAAGAAATTTCAAGACTCCGGACCCTTGATCATTACCAGGGGAAAGGGCGTGCGTGTCTTCGACGAGGACGGAAAAGGCTATATCGATGGCCTGGCCGGACTTTGGTGCACGGCTCTAGGCTTCAGCGAGCAACGGCTGGTGGAGGCGGCAACGCGGGCGCTCGGGCAACTGCCTTTTTATCACTCTTTCGGCGGCAAGGTCGCCGCCACCACCATCGAGCTTGCCGAGAAGCTGATCGACTTGGCGCCGGGGCCGATGTCAAAAGCGATCTTCTCCAACTCGGGTTCCGAGGCCAACGACACGGCCATCAAAATCATTTGGTATTACAACAACGCCCTTGGCCGGCCGGAGAAAAAGAAGATCATATCGCGCCACAAGGCCTATCACGGCGTCACCGTCGCCACCGCCAGCCTGACCGGCCTTGCCAACAACCATCGTGACTTCGATCTGCCGATCGACCGCATCTTGCATACCAGCTGCCCCCATTTTTACCGCTTTTCCGAAAACGGCGAGACGGAGGAGGAATTCGCCAGCCGCTGCGCCGAAGACCTTGAAAAATTAATCATCGACGAAGGCCCCGATACCGTCGCCGCCTTTTTCGCCGAGCCTGTCATGGGGGCGGGCGGAGTGATCGTCCCTCCTCCCGCCTATTTCGAGAAAATCCAGGTAGTGCTGAAAAGATACGACATACTGTTTCTGGCCGATGAAGTGATCTGCGGATTCGGGCGAACCGGCAACCTTTGGGGGAGCCAGACCTTCAACCTCAAGCCCGACATGATGACAATAGCCAAGGCCTTGTCGTCGGCCTATCTGCCGATCTCGGCGTTATTGGTATCCGAACCCATCTATCAAGCGATGGTCCAGGAAAGCGAAAAAATCGGCATCTTCGGCCACGGCTTCACTTGTTCCGGCCATCCCGTGGCGGCGGCGGTGGCCCTGGAAGCCATCGCCATTTACGAGGAACGCAACATCCTTGCCCATATCAGCCGGGTCAGCCCTGGTTTTCAGGAAGGACTGCGCCGTTTCGCCGGCCACCCCCTGGTCGGCGAGGTTCGCGGCATCGGCTTGATCGGCGGTGTCGAGATCGTTCGGGACAAGGCAAGCCGGGAACCATTCGCTCCTTCGGACGGTGCCGGTCCTTATTTGTCGGACAAGCTCCAGGAACAGGGCGTAATTACCCGGGTGATCGGTGATTGCGCCGTCTTTGCGCCGCCGCTGATTATTACGGGCGATGAAATCAGTGAAATGTTGGACAGCCTTGGCCAAGCCTTGGACAAAACCGCCGGCTGGGCCGTCGGCCGGGGTTTATTATCGTAACCTTTTCCGTCACCAAATCTGCCTTGCTTTTAAAAAACAAGTTGCGGAGCAAAGACTTGATTTATTAGCATTAAATAACAATAAGCTGAACCAATGCTTATGACCGTCTCGGGCCACGGGAACCCGATGGCCAGCGAGGAATGGATGATCGAATACGACAAGCTTTTCACCGATAAAATCGACGCCCTGAAAGGGGAAGGCCGCTACCGCGTCTTCGCCGATCTGGAACGCAAGGCCGGTGACTTCCCAAGGGCGAGAAATTACCGAGACGGTAAAGTCATGGATATCACCGTCTGGTGCGCCAACGATTACATGGGCATGGGCCAGCACCAGGAAGTCCTCGCCGCCATGCACGAAGCCATCGATAAATGCGGCGCCGGCGCCGGTGGCACCCGCAATATCTCGGGCACCAACCACTATCACGTGCTTCTGGAACAAGAACTGGCAGATTTGCACGGCATGGAAGCGGCGCTCCTGTTCGGCTCCGGCTGGATGGCCAACATGACGACGCTATCCACGCTCGGCGCCTTGCTTCCGGACTGCGTGATCCTCTCCGACGAGAAAAACCACAACTCCATGATCGAAGGCATCCTGCATTCGAAAGCCGAGAAAAAAATCTTCAGGCATAATGACCTGGAGCACCTGGACAGCCTCCTCGGCCAGTATTCGCCCGACCGTGCCAAGCTGGTGGCCTTCGAATCCATCTATTCCATGGATGGCGACATTGCCCCGATCAAGGAAATCATCGACATCTGCGAGCGGCACAACGCCATGAACTTCATCGACGAGGTTCACGCCGTCGGCATGTACGGGCGGCGCGGCGCCGGTGTCGCCGAACGCGATGGCCAGGCTCACCGGGTAACGGTCATGCAAGGGACCCTGGCCAAGGCTTTCGGCGTTCTCGGCGGTTACATCGCCGGATCGGCGGCGATGTGCGATTTCATCCGTTCTTACGGCGCCGGCTTTATTTTCTCCACTTCCTTGCCGCCAGGAGACGCCGCCGGCGCCCTGGCCAGCATCCGTTACCTGAAAGAACACAACGAGCTGCGCGAAAAACATCAAGAGCGGGCGGCGACGCTGAAACGGCGCCTCACCGAAGCCGGCATCCCGGTCATGCCATCGATAAGCCATATCGTCCCCGTCCTCGTCGGCGATCCGGTACAGTGCAAGCAAGCCAGCGATCAGCTCCTGAACAAGCATGGCATCTATGTCCAGCCCATCAACTACCCGACGGTGGAGCGTGGTACGGAGCGCCTGCGGTTCACGCCGACGCCGCTGCACTCGGACGCCGACATGGATCATCTGCTGGCGGCGGTTAAAGCGGTCTGGGAGCGGTTGCGCCTGAAGGTGGCGGCTTAAGAGCCAATCCATGGACTTAGGCTGGCAACTTGCTTATAATTTTGTTGATTTTTACGGAGCCGGAGAATGTATACCGACAACACTCTGACGCCGAAGGAAGCGGTTCGCCTTTGCGCCCTCGGCACATTGGCGCAAGCACCCGTCAATTACGGGACTCTCGCCAACGCCATCCGCCATTTCGTCGGCCACCTCATCGGACCTTCGCTCGACGTCATGGGGCCGTCGCTGGAATTGTTGAAGTTCGAGGGCTTGATCGTGGCTGTTGACGGCATCGGCATGGAAGACGATGCCCTGCTGGCTATCACCAATGACGGACGCGAGGAGCTTCGCATTCTTTTGAGCGCCAATATCCGCGCTTCGGCGGCGGAGTTGAACAAGCTCATCTTCGCCTTGAAATTCCATTTTCTGCACCTGTTGGACCGCCAAGGCCAACGCCGCCAGGCCAACCACATGATCGATGTCTGCGAGAACGAGCTGGCCAGGCTCGAAGATCTGCGCCAATACCATGCCGGCAGCGAAGGCTACCTGCTGCAATGGCTGGACCACGATATCACTCTGCTAGAATCCCGCCTCAGCTGGCTGCATGAATTTCGCGACAGGTTTTCATGATATTTAGCGACAGCATGGGAAATTAGTATGCTGTCACCGAATTTCCAGGCTTTTAACGCCCAAGGCCTCGAGAATCGACCTGATCAGGGTTCTAAAATGAATATTGTCTTCAACGACCAGAACCCTCAAATGATTGACATCGACGCCGCTCATTAACCTTTCCTTCGACCCACTCCCCGACGGCGCGCGGCAACCGTTCCTGACCACATCAAACGACTTGGCCCGCTTGCGGCGGGACAGTGCTGGCGGCGGTCTAAAACCTTGTCGAACGGATCAGGATTTCTCCCCACCCGGCCACGGCATAGAAACCTTCATGCAAGAAAATCGTATAAGCCCAGTATCAAAAAAAACTTTACCCTATTTACAAATTAAATCCTGTTCCCACCCATGAGAACACCTTAATTCACCTCGTTAGTACCCGCCAAGGCAATTAAAGCAGGCCCATGTCCCGTAATTCGCCGGCCATTTCCCCAGGCAGTTCATCAACCGCCCCGCCACCCATCGCGGCATCGGCGGGTGCGTCCTTACCCATGAGATAGCGCCAACCTTGAAACGGCTTGCAGGCGTGAAGCTCGGTCTTGATTAATTCCGTATCCAGGGTCAGAACACAAGCGGGACGGCCGTCGTCCCTCTGCCCCTGCCCGATGCCAATGATCCTCTGCCGGCGGCGGATAAACCCCTTGATCACCCAGAATATTGAGCTGCCCGCCAACAGCTCCACCGCCCGTCGCGGCCTGTTACGGGTGAGATAGCAGAGTACCGGTCCGTCGCCACGCTCCATGGCTTTTTGCACCCGGCCTACCTGGGCACGGGCCAGTTCGGCGCCGTCCTCGACGCCTACGGACAGCTTGAGCAAGTGAACGGTCATCGCCCTTCGCTTCCCATGGGGGTTTCTTGAATTTGGCTTCGGCGGCCCTTACATTTATGCCGTCTGGGCTGGTCATTTTTTTCCATGGCTTGGTGCATGTCTGGCCTTATTTCTTAAGAGGCGCCGATGATCACTTTCGAGCCGGGAAACTTGAGAATTCCTAAGTGGTCGCGACCGATCTACATGGTCGCCGGCGGCTCTACGCCTTATCGGGAATCATATCCGGAGTACAAACTCGAAGAGCTCTGCATGGTCGCCCACAAGATGTTGCTCGAAGACAACGATTTGAAGGCGCCGCCGCTTGAAGTCAAGGGGTTGTTGAATTTTTCGAGTTACGGTGGAGTGATCCCCAAATAGCAGTCCAAAGTTTATTAAGGGGTTTGGCGCATTCTGAACCTTGAAGGAGGCTAAAGTGCTGATCGAACGATGGCGACATCACTACAACACGGTCAGGCCGCACAGCTCACTCGGCTATAGACCACCGGCACCAGAAACCATCTTGCCCAACGTTGATGTTCCGGCCTACGCTCGCCAAT
>DASCPW010000085.1:0-7034 GCA_036012725.1 Rhodospirillales bacterium | reverse complement strand
GTCCGCTCGCCCTCGCGGATGGAATTGGCCATGTTGACAATGATGCGGATATCGGCGCCGGGACATTCCATATGGGTAATCTTGATGAAGGCATAGGCATCGGTAAGGGATGTCGGCTCGTCGGTGGCAAGTACCAAGCAAGTGCCGACCTTATGCGTCAGTTGGCGGACCGTACGCTCGACGCCGGCGCTCAAATCCAGGATAACTTTATCGTACCCCGACGCCATCAGGAGCAGGTCATCACCGAGGATTTGTAAACGGCTGGCGGGGATATCCGAGAGCCCCCCCGATCCGGAGCGCCCGGCGATAACATCGAAACCTCCATCATCAAAGGACATGACTGACTGGTTGAGGGTCAGTTGACCGGTGATGACATTGCCCAGGTCATGTTTGGGCATCAATCCCAACTGGATATCCAGGTTGGCCAAACCCAGATCGCCGTCAAAGAGCAAAACGCGCAGGGAACTTTTTGCCAGCGCATGGGCTAGGCTAATGGCGAGCCAAGTCTTGCCGACGCCGCCCTTGCCAGACGCGATGGCGATCAAGTTGTTTTCCCTGGCCTGGACGGATGGGCACGGAGCGGGCGCGAGTGATGGGTTCATGACGCGGCCCGGGCCATCGAGCCCGCCTTTATAGTTCGTCCTTGATGATTTCGGTCATCGTCACGCCGAGGCGGTCCTCTACGACAACCACCTCGCCGCGTGCCACCAAACGGTTGTTGCAATAGATGTCGATGGCTTCGCCGACCTTTCGGTCCAGTTCGACAACGGCGCCGCGGCCAAGTTTGAGAAGTTGGCTCACCTGCATGTTGCTCTTACCGAGAATGGCGGAAACCTGAACAGGGATATCATAGACCGCCTCCAGGTCTTGCGCGCTGCGCGGCAGATCGGGGATGCCGGAAGCTGGGGAAAGTTCCGGGGGCGGCGCCTCGGCCTGGCCGTTTTCGCCGGTTTTGAGTTCTTCGTCACCTTCAATTTCCGAAAGCTCTAAACTCTTCTCTTCAGCCATGTTCCATTCCTAAAAGTTAGCTGTCCTCGGGGGGGGAAACAGTCTATTCCTTGTAGGCGTTAGCTTCCTCGCGTGCCGCATTTACTTCCTCTTCGCTGTAAGTGGGAAGAGCTTCCTCTTCCGGTTCAATTTCCTCGATTTCGGGAATCTCTTCTTTTTCCGGCTCTTTGAGCCTGTCAAAGGGTGTGTCAAAAAGAAACTTTTTCAACGTCGACATGTCCGTGGCTTCCATTCAACAGATTACCTCGTTTCGCGGCAGAAACGGTAGCATGAGATCATTTTCAAGCCTACTCGACCGCCGGCGATTCCTCCTCGACACAACGCCAACGCCAAGGCATCAGTAGACCAGCTCGTCTTCTTCCCCGCCGCTGGAGATGACAATTTTGCCGGCATCGGCGAGAGCTTTGGCACCAGCGACGATAACAGCTTGGGCATCATCCACGTCTTTTGGGCGAACCGCGCCCATGGCCTCCATATCTTCCTTCATCATCTTGCCGGCACGCTCGGACATGTTCTTGAAGAACAGATCCTTGACATCATCCGAGGCTCCCTTCAGGGCCAAGACAAGCTGATCCTTTTCAACCTGCCTCAAAAGCCTTCGGACACCGCCGGCGTCAAGGCGTGACAGATCATCGAAGGTAAACATCAAGGCCTTGATGCGTTCGGCGGATTCCCGGTTACGCTCTTCGATACTTGTCAAGAACCGGCTTTCCGTGTTGCGGTCCAAATTATTAAAAATATCGGCCATCATCTCATGGGAATCCCGGCGGGCTGTCTGCGCAAGGTTGGTCATAAACTCCGTCCTCAACGTTTTTTCCACATGGTCGAGAATATCTTTTTGCACGGATTCCATGCGCAGCATGCGCATGATCACTTCCAGGGAAAAGTTCTCGGGGAGAATGGACAAGACCTTCGCCGCATGATCCGGCTTGACCTTCGACAAGACGACGGCGACCGTCTGCGGGTATTCGTTTTTCAGGTAGTTGGCGAGGACGGCTTCATTGACGTTGCCCAGTTTGTCCCACATGGTGCGTCCCGCCGGACCCCGGATTTCCCCCATGATCTGGGAGACCCGGTCATCGGGCAGGGTCGAGAAGAGCAAGCGCTCGGTGCTGTCGAAGCTGCCGACCAGGGAACCGGGGGAAGCAAGCTGATCGGCGAATTCCACGAACAAACGCTCGACGACGCCGGAGCCGATGCTGCCGAGTGTCGACATGGTCTGGGAAAGCTCCCTGATTTCCTCGTTGTCCATCATTTCAAAAAGTTTAGAGGAGTGCTCCTGACCCAAGGCGAGCATGAAAATAGATGCTTTTTGCGGGCCTGACAGGCCGCGGAATTCATCTTTGACTTTGGCCATGGTTCGGTCCTCCTAGCTTTCCTGATACATCCAAGTACGGACGATTGACAACGCTTCCGCCGGATGCTTGTCGACGATTTCACCCACTCTCTTCACCGACGACGCCTTGACCCGGCCCTCGATCCGTTCAATGTCGATCATTTCATCGAACTGTTCCATCTCGGTCTCCTGCTCGGTCGGTGC
Organism: Rhodospirillales bacterium; assembly: GCA_036012725.1. GTDB lineage: Bacteria > Pseudomonadota > Alphaproteobacteria > Rhodospirillales > 2-02-FULL-58-16. The sequence goes on along the minus strand of DASCPW010000085.1, from coordinate 4,486 downwards.
CCCGGGCGTGGCCAAGGCCGGGGCCGCTTCTTCGGCCAATAACCGCGCTTCCGCTCCCAAAGCGTCGAGACCTGATGGAATGGCCTCGAAGGCACGGCTGACCAGCGGCCGCACCACTAGTAGAATGACCAGAATGGCGACAATGCCCAAGACCAGGATCTCGGCCATCCGCAACATATCGTTTTTATCGAGGCCGAAGAACAACTCCAATGCCTCGTCAAGCACCAGATCCGGTGCCTCGACCAGCGTGCCGGGGCTGCCTTTATCCTCGAACCCGCGGGCAAGCAGGGAGCCCTTGTCATCGACAAGGGAAATGCGGCTGGGAATCAACCCTGGCACGGCGGCGGCAACCAAGTGCTGGATCGCTGAAACCTGTTCATTGCTTAGCCGAATCGCGCCCCGCATTTTGACGAGGATAGAGGCGCGGGCTTGCTGCTTTTCGCGGCTGAACAACTCGCCCCGGGGTATCACCAGGTGAACGCGGGCCGCCCGTACGCTATTGATCGTTTTGATGGAGCGTACCAGTTCACCCTCGAGGGCATGGATCAGATTGACGTTCTGGAGAAAATTGGTTGTCCCCAGGGTCTCGGCGTTATCAAAAATCTCATAACCAATGGACCTGCCGCTGAGGCCTCGTTCGGCCATTGTCAAACGCAACGAGGCGACCTTATCGCTGGGGACGAAAATCTGACTGCCGTTGGCCCGCAGTTCATAGGTGGTATTGGAGCTTTCGAGCTGGCTGATGATGCGTGCCGAATCCGTAGATTCGAGTTCACCAAAAAGAATCTCCATTTGAGGCGCCGCCAGCCGGGTGGTGAGAAAGATAAAAAAACCGATCAGGCCCAAGATCACGGCGCCCATAACGGCCAGCCGCATTGGGCCGAGACTGCGCAATACTTGCAAGAAGGTTTCCACGTTTTATCCCTCATCCAGAACCTGGGAGGCCGTCGTGTCAAACACCGTCACGACCCCATTTGTGTTCTTTTGATGCTAGGAAGGGATCGTGAAGAAGAGGTTAACAGCGCGGCAAATTTTGCCTAGTACGGTCTATCGTGAATCCCTGATCATTAAGTGGGTGAAATTGGTGGCGAGCACAAGGGCTTGCCAGTACCGCTGGCTTCGTCCGGCCATTCGGATGGGGGATGTGATCAAGAACGCTCGGAGATGATCGTGGTGGTGGCGGCGTTGGCGGCGGGACGGCGTTTCCTGGCCCCGGTGGCGCGCAATCCCTCAATGCCGTGTTCGTCTAGCCACCGCCACCAGGACAGGAACTCATCAACAGAAAGCGAATAACGCCGGCAAGCTTCTTCCAGCGAAATCAGGCCGGCGCGAACCCCGGCCACTACTTCCGCTTTACGGCTGGCGACCCAGCGGCTGGTGTCCGCCGGCGGCAAGAAACTCGCCGCCGCCAAACGTTTACGCCGGACCGGACGATTGCGAGAGGCGCTGGCGCAAGGCCGAGATATCATTGACGCCGATCCCGAGAACGCGGAAACCCTGCATTTTCTTGGCTTGCTTTCCCTAGAGGTAAACAATTTCGAAACGGCCGCGAACCTGATCGGCAAGGCCATTGCCGTTAATTCCAGACGCGCCGCCTATCATAGGGACCTGGGAACTACCCTCATTAAACTCGACCGGCTGGGCGATGCCGCTTACAGCTTCCTGGGCGCCGAGCGCTATCCCTGGTTTCCCTCGATGACCGTTCACTTTGGGATGACGGAAGCCGAACTGACGGCTGCCTTTAGCGAAATAGTCGCCGCCGTGGCGGCGATTCCTCCCTCGGCCTAAGCGGGGTGCCGGCTTGACGTCACCAATAAGACACAAGATGGCCATCATGGGGACTGGGTGGTAGGGTGAGGGCTTCGGATCACATCCCTCTTCGCCTCCATGGACTTACTGTGATAGATACCCGCCATGCATAATTTCCTGGATTTCGAGAAGTCCGTCGCCGAACTGGAAGGCAAGATCGAGGAACTGCGCCGCCAGCCGGGTTCCGGCGAGCCGCAGATCGCCGAGGAGGTGAGCAAACTCCAGGGCAAGGCGGAAAAGCTACTCCGTCAGACCTATTCGAAACTGAACGCCTGGCAAAAGACCCAGATCGCCCGCCACCCGGACCGCCCCCACACGCTCGATTACATCGCCGCCCTGATCGAGGATTTTACGCCACTTGCTGGTGACCGGACCTTTGCCGAGGATCGTGCCATTATCAGTGGCCTGGGACGTTTTCGGGGCTTTTCCGTGGTTGTCATCGGCCACGAGAAGGGCACCGACACCGAAACCCGCATCCATCATAATTTCGGCATGGCCAAGCCCGAAGGCTACCGCAAGGCACGGCGGCTCATGAAACTGGCCAACCAATTCAAACTGCCGGTGATCACTTTGGTCGACACCCCAGGCGCCTACCCCGGCGTCGACGCTGAAGCTCGTGGTCAGGCCGAGGCCATCGCCAGAAGCGTCGAGACTTGTCTCGGCCTTAAAGTGCCTCTGGTCAGCACCGTCATCGGCGAGGGCGGCTCCGGAGGCGCCTTCGCCCTGGCCGCCGCCAACAGCGTGCTGATGCTGGAGCATTCAATTTATTCGGTGATTTCACCGGAAGGATGTGCCTCGATCCTCTGGCGCGATGGCAATCACGCCGCCGAAGCCGCCGCCGAGGCCCTCAAGTTGACCTCCAGCGACCTGAAAGAACTCGGCGTCATTGACGAGGTGATACCCGAACCCATAGGCGGCGCTCACCGTTGCCCGTCCGAAACCATTGCCGCCGTCGGCGACGCCATCGAGCACGCCCTTGAGGAGCTGTCTGGTCTGGACGGCGGTGTGCTTAAAACCCGCCGCCGTGAAAAATACCTGGAACTGGGTCAAAAAATCTTGAGCTAACCGCCCTACGCCACCTTGCCGTGGCAGTGCTTGAATTTCTTACCCGAACCGCAGGGGCACTTGGCGTTGCGGGAAACCCGGCCCCAGGTGGCGGGATTGCCGGGATCAATGACCTCCGCCGGCCGACGCCGCTGCAACGGCACCACCGAGCCCGCCTCGTCCGCCGGCAGGGGAAGTTCGCCCGTTTCCAGAAATGCCGGGTCATCGCGGGTTTCCACCATCCTCTGCCGGTTGCGCTGGAACAACATGTCCTCTTCCGGCATCATTTCCAGCTCAACGTGGGAGAGAATCTGGGTGACTCGCTCGCGCATGATCTCCAACATGGCCCCGAACAGATCGAAAGCCTCGCGTTTGTATTCGTTCAAGGGATCGCGTTGGCCGTAGGCGCGCAGCCCGATGCCTTGGCGCATATGGTCAAGGGCCAGCAAGTGCTCCTTCCACACCTGATCAAGAAGCTGCAAGAGCAAGCTTTTCTCAACCGTCCGAATGACCTCGGGACCGTAGGCGGCGGTCTTTTCCGCCATCATTCGGTCTGTGGATTCGATCAGGCGTTCGCGAATCTCGCTATCGGCGATACCTTCCTCCTTGGCCCACTCGGCGATCGGCAAATCTTGGCCCAAGACCCTCAATACCTCCTCGTGCAGGGCGCCGGTGTTCCATTGCTCGGCATAGGCTTTCTCGGGAATACAACGGGCGACCATATCGTTAATGACTTCAAAGCGCATGCCGGCCAAGTCATCGGAAATATCATCGGCGAGCATCAAATCCTTGCGCTGCTCATAGATCACCTTGCGCTGGTCATTCATGACATCGTCGAACTTCAGGAGATTCTTTCTGATCTCGAAGTTTCTCGCCTCGACTTTTTGTTGGGCCTTTTCCAGGGCCTTGTTGACCCAGGGATGGACGATGGCCTCGCCATCCTGCAAACCCAATTTCTGCAACATGGAATCGATACGCTCGGAACCGAAAATACGCATCAGATCGTCTTCCAAAGAAAGATAGAACTTGGACGCTCCGGGGTCGCCTTGGCGTCCCGAACGGCCACGCAACTGGTTGTCAACGCGGCGACTCTCGTGACGTTCGGTGCCGATAATCATGACACCGCCGGCATCGATGACCACCGATTTCTTGGCATCCACATCGGCGAGAACGCGTTCCGCGCCCGCCTTGTCGTTGGGATTATTGAGTTCCTGTTTGATGAGCATATCGGCGTTGCCGCCGAGCTGAATATCGGTGCCGCGGCCGGCCATGTTGGTGGCGATGGTCACCCTTCCCGGCATCCCCGCCTGGGCGATGATCATGGCTTCCTGTTCATGGTAGCGGGCGTTCAACACTTGGTGGTCGACCTTTCTCTTCTTCAGCAGGCTAGACAGATGCTCGGACTTTTCGATGCTGACGGTACCGACCAGGATCGGTTGATTGCGTTTGCGGCAGGTGATGATCTGCTTAATGATGGCCTCGTCCTTTTCCCGCGTCGTCCGGTAGACCTCGTCGTCCATATCGTCGCGGGTGCAAGGCAGGTTGGTGGGAACTTCCACCACTTCGAGCATGTAGATTTCCGAGAACTCGCCGGCCTCGGTCATCGCCGTGCCGGTCATGCCGGCAAGTTTCG
>DASCPW010000084.1:0-26088 GCA_036012725.1 Rhodospirillales bacterium | reverse complement strand
AAGTGCCACAGAAAGCAAACCGCCGGTTTCGGGCCTCGGCCCGCGCCGGTAAGGGTGAAAGGGTGCGGTAAGAGCGCACCGCGTTCCCGGCAACGGGGACGGCATGGTAAACCCCACCGGGAGCAAGACCAAATAGGGACGGCAGGCCGGAGTTTCTCCGGCAAGCGGGTTTTCGCGCCGCCGTCCGGGTAGGTCGCACGAGGCGTCCGGTAACGGACGTCCCAGATGAATGGCCATCCTCCGCTCTTGATGGGTGGAGACAGAACCCGGCTTACAGGCCGTCTGGTATTTTTCCTATTTGAGAGCGCCTTTTTGGCAAGAGGGTTTCGCCTGCCGCGCTGGCCAACCTTGAAATGCCCGAAAGAATAATCTCATTTTTTCCAAAATTGCCAAGAAAAGAACATTAAGCGAACATAATGTTGCCTTAATCTTTTTGCTGAGTACAAATCTCAATTTTAAGGGATCGGAAAGTTTAACTGCGCCAGAGGTAGTAGCGGCGGAAATCCTTTTCGTAAGACTTTGTTAACCCAAGTAATTCCATATTATGGCGTTGACCCCCTTAAATTCCCATGATATCCCACTCCTCTTCATGGGTTGTTAGCGGGGGGCTTGCTGAGCCGCCAACTCGCGGCCAAACGCCGGAGCGGCGCTATGGGGTGTAAAGAACGAAATGACGCTCTTTGCCGGCACGTTTGAAAACAAGGTTGACGGGAAAGGACGGGTGTCGGTTCCCGCCTCTTTCCGCGCCGAGTTGGAGGGGCGCCACAACAACGCCGTCTATATTTATCCGTCGCTGGAATTTCAAGCCATTGAGGCCTGCCCGGTCGAATGGATGGAAGAGATGAAGGCGGGTATCCAGCGGCTGCCCAAATTCTCGAAAGAACGCCGCGCCCTGGGCATGAGCATTTTCGGTCCAGCCCGGTTGCTGCGCTTTGATGACGGTGGCCGGCTGATCCTGCCCAAGGACTTGGCTGACCAAGCCGGGATCACCGGGCGCGCGGTGTTTGTCGGCATCGGCGAATCTTTCCTTATCTGGAATCCAGAGGCCGCCAGCGCGGCGCTCGATGACGCCTTTCGCACGGTGGTCGACGAAGCCCTGACCGTGGATACGGCGAGTGGCGGCAAGAATAGCGGAGAAAGTTGATGGCCACCGTCACCATGACATCCGACTTCTCCTGCCCCCATATTCCAGTGATGCGCAGAGAGATGCTGGAGGTCATGGCGCCCCGTGACGGCGCCGTTTACGTTGACGGCACTTTCGGCGCCGGCGGTTACGCCAAGGCCCTTCTCGAAGCCGCGCAATGCACGCTCTGGGGCATCGATCGCGACCCGGAGGCGGTCTGGCACGGAGCCACTCTTGGCCACCGTTTTCCGGGCCGGGTGACGGTCTTGAGCGGTTGTTACGGCAATATGATCGAGTTATTGGGCGCTGTCGGCGTTGCTAACGTCGATGGCATCGCTTTTGACCTTGGCCTTTCCTCGATGCAGGTCAGTGACGCCGGCCGCGGTTTTTCCTTTCGCGCCGATGGACCGCTCGATATGCGGATGGGTGGCGGCGGAATGACCGCCGCCGATATCGTCAACCACTTCCCGGAACGGGAATTGGCTGACCTGATCTATCGATATGGAGAGGATCGGGCGTCGCGGCGAATCGCCCACGCCATAGTCGAGGCCCGCGGCAAGGCCGCCATCACCCGTACCGGTCAATTGGCCGATCTCGTCCGCGGCGCCAGCCGGCGGCGCAAGGACCGCATTGATCCGGCGACGCGAACTTTTCAGGCCCTGCGCATTTACGTCAATGACGAGTTGGAGGAACTTGATCGCGGCCTGAACGCGGCCGAGGTCTTGTTGGCGCCCGGCGGCCGCCTCGCCGTGGTCTCTTTTCATTCCCTAGAGGACCGCAAGGTCAAGGACTTCCTGCGCCGGCGCAGCGGTGTCCAGGCAAAGCCGTCCCGCCATATGCCCGAGGCCGCGGCAAGCCGGTCGCGTCCCAGTTTCCGTCTTCTCGGCCGGGGGGTCAGGCGGCCATCGGCGGCCGAGGTGGCGGCTAATCCACGGGCCCGCTCGGCGCGGCTGCGGGCGGCCGAACGCACCGCCGCCCCGGCCTGGTCCCTCCCCAGGGGAACGGGTGGCCCGGGGAGGCGCCCATGATCCGTCACACAACTTTGTTGATCTTGTTGTTGGCGGGGGCTTTCAGTTTGGTGATGTTTTCTGTCAAGTACGAGGTACAGGACCTGGAACTCGAGCTCTCCCAACTCAATCGCTCGATCATCGCCGACCAGCAGGCTATCCACGTCCTCAAGGCTGAATGGAGCCATCTTAACAATCCTCAACGGCTACGCTCACTGGCCCGCCGCTATCTCGGCCTGAAGCCGGTCGAGACGGAGCGGGTCGGCATCGTTTCGGGTTTGCCGGAAGCCTCTTTTCTTAGCGAAGAACAAAAGCCTTCTCCCCGGCAACCGTCAAAAACAGATCCACGCGCCGACGGCCGCCGGGCCGGGGAAAACGTCACCAGGGTGAAGCCCACGGCCGCGGCAAAGCCAATAAACCCAAAAGCAGGGAAGAGCATCGCCCAAACAGGACCGGAAATTCGCATGAGCGGAACAATGCCGGCCACTTTCGCCAATTGGCCGAAGGGTAAGGTCGGTCAATGAACCCTAGTCACGCTATCCGGACGAGATTGCCGGCGCGCCTGTTTGAAAACCGGAGGTATCTGCAAGGCAACCGCCAACGGACCATGGAGACAGGGCGCAACCGTTTGTTGGTGATCGGCGTCGTCATCACTTTTGCCTTCCTGATCATCGCCGTGCGCCTTGTCGAGCTGACGATTCCGGGCAAAGGCGCCGAGACCCTCTTGGCGCGCGCCGCGCCGCTCCGCCCGGTGGTCGCCGACCGCGTCGACATCGTTGACCGCAGAGGCATTATCATGGCGACCAGCCTTCCCGTTGCTTCCCTTTACGCCGATCCTAAACATGTTCTCGACGCCGAGGAGGCGGCCGACAAGCTGGTTACGGCGTTGCCGGTCCTGAACCGCGCCGAAATCATGATCAGGCTCAAATCCAGAGCCCGGTTTACCTGGATTCGCCGCAACCTGACCCCGAAACAAAAATATCGGATCAATCGCTTGGGCTTACCCGGTTTTTATTTCCGGCGCGGTGAGCGCCGCGCCTATCCGCACGGACGCATAGGGGCGCACGTGCTTGGATTTACAGATATCGACGGCCGCGGCATCGCCGGGATGGAGAAGCATTTCGACAACGTTTTGGGGAACGGCAAGGGTTCCCTGGCTCTGTCCCTCGATCTTCGCATCCAATCCATTCTTCACCAGGAACTTTCCTTGGCGATGGCTGAATTCAAAGCCCTCGGCGCCACCGGGACCGTGCTTGACGTGCAAACCGGCGAGGTCCTGGCGATGGTCTCCCTGCCCGATTTCGATCCCAATGTTCCCGGCTCGGGCGGCAAGGATGGAGCATTCAACCGGATGACCAAGGGCGTCTATGAAATGGGCTCCACTTTCAAACTGTTCACAACGGCCATGGCCCTGGATTCCGGCAAGGTCACCTTGAACGACGGCTATGATGCCAGCGCCCCGATTCGTGTCGCCCGATACGTCATTTCCGATTTCCATGCCAAAAACCGTTGGCTGTCGGTACCGGAAATCCTGCTCTATTCGTCGAATATCGGCGCCGCCAAGATGGCCTTGGATGTGGGCACCCGCACCCAGAAACACTATCTTGATCGGCTCGGTCTGCTCCATCCGGCGGCCATCGAGTTGCCGGAAGTTGGGGCGCCACTGATCCCGTCGCCCTGGCGCCAGATCAATACCCTAACCATCGCTTACGGCCATGGTATCGCCGTTACCCCCTTGCAACTGGCCAGCGCTGCCGCCGCCCTTGTCAATGGCGGGATGTACCGTCCGGCAACCTTGCTCAAGCAACGGCGCGACTTGCCGCTGAAGGGGAAAAGAGTGCTCTCGGCCGAGACTTCGCGACGAATGCGCAAACTCATGCGCATGGTGGTCGAACGGGGCACCGGCAAGAAAGCGGATGCCGTCGGCTACATGATCGGTGGCAAGACGGGAACGGCGGCAAAGGTTGCCGACGGCGGCTACCGGACCAAGGCATTGATTTCTTCTTTTGTCGGCGCCTTTCCCATCAACGCCCCTCGTTACGTGGTGTTGGCTCTGCTCGACGAGCCCAAAGGCAATGCGAAATCATTTTTTTCCGCCACCGGCGGTTGGGTCGCCGCGCCCGTGGTCAAACGTGTCGTGCAACGAATGGCGCCGCTCCTCGGCTTGGCGCCCGCCGCCGGCGAAGACGCGCTGCGCCCCGGTAACCGGCGTCTCGCCGTTCCCATCGGCGGCTCAAAGGCGGCGCGGGGGGAAAGATTTGAAGCTTTTTGAGCTTCTCAATGGAGAAATGCCAGGTGTCATGCCAGAAGCGTTAGCCAGGAACGAGGAAATCTTGGGTCTCACCTGTGATTCACGTCAGGTCGAGCCCGGGTTTCTGTTTGCCGCCTTGCCAGGCGCCCAAGCTGACGGCCGAAGCTTTATCGGTGACGCGGTGGAGCGCGGTGCGGCGGTCGTGCTGGCGTCGCCCGGCACCTCTTCGCCGGCCTCCGCCACGGGCGCCGCGAGCGCTCCGTTTTCATTGATCATCGACAAGAATCCGCGCCGCCGGTTCGCCCTTATGGCGGCGCGTTTTTTCAGCCGGCAGCCGGCCACCGTGGGGGCGGTAACCGGAACCAATGGCAAGACCTCGACGATTTCCTTTCTTCGCCAAATTTGGGCGCGCCTGGGCCGTCACGCCGCCAGTCTGGGGACTCTGGGCCTGTCGGCGCCGGGCATGGAGGCGGCTGGTGGCCTGACCACGCCCGATCCGGTGGACTTGCATCGGAAGCTTCGCGATTTGGCCGACCGGGGCGTTGATTGCCTGGCCATGGAGGCTTCTAGCCACGGTCTCGCCCAGCATCGTCTGGACGGCGTTGATGTGACGGTGGCGGCATTCACCAATATCACCCGTGATCACCTGGATTACCACGGCTCCATGGCGGACTACATGGAAGCGAAAATGCGTTTGTTGGGCGAGGTCATGAAACCCGGCGGCACGGCCGTTCTCAACGCCGACGCGGAATGTTTCGAGGCCTTGCGGAGAATGGCCGAGGTACGGCGCCAACTGGTCATCGGTTTCGGCGCCAACGGCGGGGAGGTGCGACTGCAACGGTGCCGGCCGCGGCCCGGGGGACAGCGCCTTGATTTGGTGGTGTTGGGCGATTCTTACCAGCTAGACTTGCCCCTTATTGGTTCTTTCCAGGCGGAAAACGCTCTTTGCGCCCTCGCCATGGCCCTGGCCACCGGCGAGTCCGCAAGCCAAGCGGTATCCGCCCTGGAATGTTTGCAAGGGGTCCCCGGGCGCCTTCAGAAAGTTGCCGACACGTCGGCGGGAGCCAGCGTTTTTGTCGATTACGCCCATACTCCCGACGCCCTGTCTTGCTTGCTCAAAGCACTGAGGCTCCACGCCGAAGGACGCCTGCACCTGGTTTTTGGCTGTGGTGGCGAGCGCGATTCCGGAAAGCGCCCCGATATGGGCCGGCTGGCCGGGCGGTTGGCGGATGTGGTGTTCATCACCGACGACAACCCGCGCGGCGAGAATGCGGCGGCCATCCGCGCCCAAATTCTGGCCGCCTGTCCCGGGGCCCGGGAAATCGGCGATCGCCGCGAAGCCATTACTGCCTCCATCGCCGGGTTGCAACCTGGCGACCTTCTGGTGATCGCCGGCAAGGGACACGAGCAGGGGCAGATCGTCGGCCATGAGGTGCGTCCCTTCGACGACGCCCAGGTTGTTCGCGTCGCCATCGGGGGACCGGTTTGATAAGCGCTAACGGCAAACGAGACCTGTGGACGGCGGCGGAAGTCGCGGCGGCATCGGCGGTCGACCATGAGGCCGATTGGCGGGCCAGCGGCGTTTGCATCGACAGCCGGGTGGTTGAATCCGGAGACCTTTTCGTTGCCATCGAGGGACCCCGTTTCGACGGCCATGACTTTATCGCCGAAGCTTTCAGCCGGGGCGCCGTGGCGGCAATGGCCCATCGCCAACCTATCGGGCTGCCCGGAAATGTTCCCATTATCATGGTGAACAACACCATGGCGGCCTTGAGGGGGCTCGCGCGGGCGGCGCGGGAACGTGCCCAAGCCCGCGTCATCGCCGTCACCGGCAGTGTCGGCAAGACCGGCACCAAGGAGGCCCTGAAATGGGTTCTCGGCCAACAGGCCCCGAGCTGCGCCAGCGAAAGCAGTTACAACAATCATTTGGGTTTGCCGTTGAGTCTCGCCCGGATGCCGAAAAAAACCGCTTTCGGTATCTTTGAAATGGGCATGAATCATGCCGGTGAGATCGAACCTTTATCCCGGCTGGCTAGCCCCCACGTCGCGCTCATCACCTCCGTCGAGGTGGCGCATAGCGCCTATTTCGCAAACCTCGACGAAATCGCCGATGCCAAGGCCGAAGTCTTTACCGGCATGCCAAGAGACGGCATCGTCGTTCTCAATCGCGACAATCCCTATTTCCATCGCCTTGCCGCCGCCGCCCGAAGGACAGGCGTGAAGACCATTCTGGCCTTCGGCGCCGACAGCGAAGCGACGGTTCGCCTATTGGAATCGAGTCTAGGACCGGAAGGTTCGCACGTCAAAGCAGACATGCTTGGCGAGATCCTCGATTACCGTGTCGGCCTTCCCGGCCGCCATTGGGTGATCAACAGCTTGGCCGTTCTCGCCGCTGTACGCGCCGTCGGCGGCAACACGGCCGCCGCCGCCGCCGCCATAGATAGCCTGCCGGCGTTGCCCGGACGGGGGCAACGCCATCATGTCCGCCTGGCCGACGGCGGTTTCCAGGTGATCGACGAAAGCTACAACGCCAATCCCGCATCCGTAACCGCCGCCTTGGAAGTCCTGGGTCTGGTTGTGCCGGGTGCCGGCGGACGGCGTATTGCCGTTCTCGGCGACATGCTGGAACTGGGAACGGCGGCGGCCGACGAACATGCCGCCTTGGCCCTGCCCCTGCAAAGAGGCGGCATTGATTTGGTGTTCACGGCGGGCATGGAGATGGCCCGCCTGAGCGACATCCTGCCTCGGGCCATGCGTGGCGGCCACGCCGCCGATGCCCGGCGGTTGGCGCCGATGGTAACGGCGGCGGCGGGGCCGGGCGACGTGATTTGCGTCAAAGGCTCAGCGGCGAGCAACACCAAGCTTATCGTCGAGGCTTTGCTGGCTTTGGATGAGGCAATCGAAAGCGTCCCCCCGCAACGGGTCGTCAACGGGGATTAGGGAGCCGATACATGCTGTTTCACTTTCTCTACCCGTTGGCTGACCAGTTCACTTTGTTCAACGTATTTCGCTATCTCACCTTCCGTACCGGCGGCGCCATCATCACCGCCCTGATCATTAGCTTCGTTGTTGGAGCACCGCTGATTCGCCACCTCAAAAGCCGTCAAAAAGGAGGCCAGCCCATCCGCGACGACGGGCCAGAAAGCCATCTGCTTTCCAAAAAAGGAACGCCGACCATGGGTGGGTTGCTGATCCTTCTGGCGACGATTGGGGCGACGCTGTTATGGGCGGATCTGAGCAACGGTTATATTTGGGTGGTTCTCGGCATAACCACTAGTTACGGCACCATCGGCTTCCTGGACGACTATATTAAAGTAAGCCAGCGGAGTAGCAGGGGCTTGTCCGGCAAACTGAAACTGGTTTTGCAAGTGGTCGTTACAGCCGCCGCCGCCCTTTGGATCATAAAATTGCTGCCGGGTCCGTATAGCAGCACCCTTGCCGTTCCCTTTTTCAAAGACGTGCTTATCGATCTCGGTTGGTTATTCGTCGTTTTCGCCGTGCTGGTTATGGTCGGGGCTTCGAACGCGGTCAACATTACTGACGGCCTTGATGGCCTGGCCATCGTGCCGGTGATGGTCGCCGCCGGCGTTTTCGCTCTCATCGCTTATCTGGTTGGAAATTCTGTGTTCTCCAACTATCTGCAACTCCACTATGTCCCCGGTAGCGGCGAACTGACCATATTCTGCGGCGCCTTGGTTGGCGGCGGGCTGGGATTTTTGTGGTTCAACGCACCGCCGGCCAAGGTCTTCATGGGCGATACGGGATCGCTTTCCTTGGGCGGCGCCTTGGGTACTGTCAGCGTCATCACCAAACACGAACTGGTGCTAGCCATCGTCGGCGGTCTGTTCGTTCTTGAAACCGTCTCGGTGATCGTCCAGGTGGTCTCTTACAAGCTCACCGGCAAGCGGGTATTCCGCATGGCGCCCCTGCACCATCACTTTGAAAAAAAAGGCTGGGCCGAGCCGACCATCGTTGTCCGTTTTTGGATCATCGCCACCATTCTGGCTTTGGTGGGCTTGTCCACGTTGAAGCTGAGATGAGGGAAGGAACGGCCGCAAAATGAGCACTTTTTCCCGCACCGATACTAGCCTCATCGGTTGCTGGTGGTGGACCGTCGATCGCTGGACTCTGACCGCCCTGGTTGCCATTGCCTTAACCGGCGCACTGATGATCCTCGCCGCCTCGCCGTCGATGGCCGAACGCATGGGCCTTGATACGTTCCATTTTGTTCACCGCCAGTTCCTCTTTCTTTCGCTGGCATTGGCGGTGATGCTCGCCACTTCCTTGCTGGCATCAGGTGGCGTCCGCCGGCTGTCGGTCGTCGTCTTTGCGATCACTTTGGTTCTCATGGTTGTGGTTCTGATAACCGGTGGGGAAGTTAATGGGGCGAGACGCTGGCTTCGGCTGGGAGTTCTTTCGATCCAGCCTTCGGAGTTCATCAAGCCCGCCTTCGCCGTGGTCGTCGCCTGGTTGTTCGCCAAACGACATCAGGATAAAAATTTTTCCGGTGACGCCATCACCACCGGGTTGTTCATTCTGGTGATCTCACTTCTGCTTTTGCAACCGGACGTGGGTATGAGCATCGTCGTTGCCGCCGTCTGGGGCGCGCAGTTGTTCCTGGCCGGTCTGCCGCTGACCTTGGTTGCGATGGTCGCCTTGCTGTTCTTGATTGGTGCTGTCGCCGCCTATTTCACTTTTACTCACGTCCAGGTTCGCGTCGACAGCTTTCTCGACCCTTCCACGGGCGACAACTTTCAGGTGATGCGGTCGCTGGATGCTTTTCGCAACGGCGGGCTTTTCGGTCGCGGCCCGGGCGAGGGGCGGATCAAGGAGATCCTGCCCGACGCCCACGCCGATTTTATTTTTGCCGTTACCGGGGAGGAGTTTGGCCTGCTGGTTTGCCTTTTCCTGGTCGGGCTTTTCGTTTTCGTGGTGTTGCGTGGGTTCTCCCGTCTGTTAAGGGAAAACGACCTATTCGTTCTCTTGGCCGTCGCCGGTTTGCTGGTCCAGTTTGGCTTTCAGGCGATCATCAACATGGCGTCAACCCTGCAGTTGATGCCGCCAAAGGGCATGACCCTGCCATTCATTTCCTACGGCGGCTCGTCGACGCTGGCCTTGGCCTGGGGCATGGGCATGGTGTTGGCCCTGACCCGCAAGAGGCCGGGACTGGAGAGGTTGGGATGACGCCCAGTTTGATAATGTTGGTTGCCGGCGGCACTGGCGGCCATGTGTTTCCGGCCGAGGCTCTGGCCGCCGAACTGGCGGCGCGCTGCGACCGCCTGGTCTTGGTCACTGACCAACGCGGCGGTGTCTACGGCGGCACATTGAAGGAAATCGAGACCTACCGTGTTCGCGCTGGCGGCCTTGCCGGCAAGAGTCTGGGCGCCCGCTTGAATAGTGGCGCTCAGCTGGCCTACGGAACGTGGCAATCGCGGAGTCTGTTGAAAAAGCTTACTCCCGGCGTCGTCGTCGGCTTCGGCGGCTATGCCTCGGTTCCAACCATGTTGGCCGCCGTTTTAGGCGGCTATCGAACCGCCATCCATGAACAGAACGCGGTGCTTGGCCGGGCCAATCGGCTGCTCGCGACGCGGGTTGCCCGCATCGCCACTTCTTTCGAGAATTCCTTTGGCCTGCCGGCTCAAGCTAACGATAAGATTATCCATACGGGCATGCCGGTCCGCCCGAACATTGCTGCCATGCGCGAGCGGCCCTATCCAGCCTTGACGGGTGACGGGCCCATCAATCTCTTGGTTTTGGGCGGCAGCCAAGGCGCCCGGATAATCAGCGAAGTGGTGCCCACCACCGTCGGCCTGCTTGCCGGGGAATGGCGAGAGCGCCTACGGATCACCCAGCAATGCCGCCCGGAAGACTTGGAGGCGGCGAATGCCACATACCGGCGCCTTGGCGTGAAAGCCGAACTTGCCACCTTTTTCCGCGACCTACCCGAACGTTTAAACCAAGCGCATCTGCTCATCTGCCGGGCCGGCGCTTCCACCGTCGCCGAGGCCATCGCCGTCGGCCGGCCAGCTATCTTAGTGCCCTATCCGCATGCCATTGACGACCACCAAACCCACAACGCCCACGCCGTGGACGAAACCAGCGGCGGTTGGCTGATGCCCGAGGAGGCCTTTACGGCGGAGAGTTTGGCGGTCCGGCTTGACGCCCTATTCGGCCTGCCGGAAACTTTGCTAAAGGCCGCCGCCGCCGCCCGCGCCAGCGGCCGGCCCGACGCCGCGAGACGGCTCGCCGACATGATCTTTGAGATGCTGCCGAATGGTGCAACCGGTGTATCGAGGAGGGCGGCATGAAAGCCCTCCCTCTTTCCATCGGCACCATCCATTTCGTCGGCATCGGCGGTATCGGCATGAGCGGCATCGCCGAGGTCCTGCATAATTTGGGCTATTCGGTGCAGGGCAGCGACATCGGCGAAAACACCAGTGTGAAACGGCTTCGCGGTTTAGGGGTTCCGGTCGCCGTTGGCCATGCCGAAAAAAATCTTGGCGAAGCCCGGGTTGTTGTTTTTTCCTCGGCTGTCAAATCCGGAAATCCGGAAGTGGAAGCCGCTCGCAAACGACTGATTCCGGTGGTTTGCCGGGCTGAGATGCTTGGCGAGTTGATGCGTCTCAAATGGTCCATCGCCGTCGGCGGCACCCATGGCAAGACAACTGCCACCTCGATGATCGCGGCGCTTTTGGACCGGGCGGGAATGGATCCGACGGTCATCAACGGCGGCATCATCAACGCCTGGGGCTCCAACGCGCGTTTGGGCGAGGGCGAGTGGATGGTTGCCGAAGCCGATGAATCCGACGGCACTTTTGCCAAACTTCCCTCGACCATCACCGTGGTCACCAATATCGATCCCGAGCACCTTGACCACTATGGCTCGTTTGATGCCTTGCGGGACGCTTTCGTCACCTTTGTCGAAAATATCCCCTTTTACGGTTTCGCGGTCCTTTGCATAGACCATGTCGAAGTTCAGGCGATGATCTCCCGGGTTTCCGACCGCAAGATCGTCACTTACGGTTTCAGCCCCCAGGCCGACATCCGTGGCGTCAACCTCGAGATTCATGCCGACGGAGTCGGCTTCGACGTCGTCATCACCGACCGCAAATCGGAAAAAAGCCGGACCCTGGAAGGGCTCCGCCTGACGATGCTTGGCAACCATAATGCCCTGAATGCACTCGCCGCCGTCGCAATCGCCAGTGAAATGGGAATTGCCGATGAAGTCCTGCGCGCAACGCTGGCTGAATTCGAGGGCGTTAAACGCCGCTTCACCATGACTGGCGATGTCGATGGCATTAGCATCATCGACGATTACGGACACCATCCGGTGGAAATCGCAGCCGTCTTGCAGACGGCGCGCCAAGCGGCAAAAGGACAGGTGATCGCCATCGTTCAGCCGCACAGGTATTCGCGCCTGAAAGATCTGTTCGAGGAATTTTGCTCCTGTTTCAACGACGCCGATGTGGTGCTGGTCGCCGAAGTCTACGCGGCCGGTGAGGAACCCATCGCCGGCATTGACCGGGATGCTCTGGTCGCCGGCTTGCGCGCCCGCGGTCACCGGACGGTTGTGGCGCTCCGCGAACCGAAAGAACTGGCCGGGATCGTAAATGATCTGGCCCGGCCTGGCGACATGGTGGTCTATCTGGGGGCAGGCGACATCACTCATTGGGCCAACGCCTTGCCCGGGGAACTGGCCCGGTTGCGCCATGGCGCCAGGGAGGCCGGCCAATGACGGCGCCAGGTTTCCCAACTTCCCGCTTGCTCGGTCAATTGCCCGCCGTCAAAGGCGGCTATACCGAAAATGCGCCTCTCGACAAGGTGACATGGTTCCGGGCCGGTGGCCCCGCCGAGGTCATGTTCCGGCCGGCCGACGAGGGGGATCTGATCACTTTCATGGAGAGCAAACCAGTCAACATTCCGCTTACCGTTATCGGAATCGGCTCTAACCTCCTAATTCGCGACGGCGGCGTTCCCGGCGTCGTTGTCCGCCTCGGCCGGGAATTCGCCGAAGTGCAGATACTTCCCGGTGGCGAAATGCGGACCGGCGCCGGCGCCCTCAATCTTGGTGTCGCCATGGCGGCCCGTGACGCGGGCATCGCCGGCATGGAATTCCTGAGCAGCATTCCGGGAACCGTTGGCGGATCTCTGAGGATGAACGCCGGCGCTTTCGGGGTCGAGATGAAGGATATCGTTACTACCGCCCGTGCCCTTGACGATGGCGGCGGGGTCCACGATCTGACGCTGGCTGATTTGGGCTTTGCTTATCGTAGTTGCGGTGTGCCGCAAAAGTGGATTTTCCTATCCGTTCTTCTTCGTGGCCGTGGCGGCAAGATCGCCGACATTTCTCGGCGCCTGACAGAGATAAAAAATGAGCGGCGGGTAAGCCAGCCGCAAAGAGTGTCCACGGGGGGCAGCACATTCACCAATCCGGCGGGCGGAAAAAAGGCCTGGGAACTGATCGACAAGGCCGGGTGCCGGGGGTTGCGCCGTGGCGACGCCATGGTCTCGGAAAAGCACTGCAATTTCCTCATCAATGCCGGCAACGCGACGGCGGCCGATCTCGAAGGTCTGGGCGAGGAAGTCAGGCAACGGGTGGCGGCGGCAACAGGAGTCGACTTGGAATGGGAAATCCACCGCATCGGCGTTGCCGCCGGGGAGGGGAAGTCATGAGTAAACACGTCGCCGTTCTTATGGGTGGCTGGTCGTCCGAGCGCGAGGTGTCGTTGATCAGCGGCGCCGCCGTCTCCAACAGCTTGAAAACATCTGGCTATCGGGTAACCACCATCGACGTTCAGCGCGACCTGGGCGTGCTCTTGACCCGACTTTTCCCACGGCCCGATGTTGTCTTCAATGCTTTGCACGGGCGTTTTGGAGAGGACGGATGCGTGCAGGGTCTCCTCGACATCCTTGACATCCCTTATACCCATTCCGGGCTGTTGGCTTCGGCCCTGGCCATGAACAAACCCATGGCCAAGCGCCTGTTTGCCGCCGCCGACATTCCCGTCCCCGAAGGCAAGGTGGTCGGCAGCGATGAAGTGATTGCCGCCGAAGCCATGGCCCCTCCTTACGTGATCAAGCCCTTAAACGAGGGTTCCAGTGTCGGCGTTCACATCATTTTCGAGGACGATGGCAAACATTCCTTGGCCGCCAACTGGCCATTCGGCGATCGGGTTTTGGTCGAACGCTATATCCCCGGCCGGGAACTAACGGTGGCCGTGATGGGCGACCAGGCGCTGGCAGTGACCGAGATCACCACAAGCGCCGGTTTCTATGATTACAGCGCCAAATATGATGAAGGCGCTTCCACCCATTTGATCCCGGCGCCGGTGCCGTCGGCGGTCTATGGCGAGGCGCTCAAGTTAGCTGTCCTGGCGCATCGGAGCCTTGGCTGCCGGGGCGTCTCAAGAGCCGACTTCCGTTACGACGGCGATAAGTTGTTCATCCTTGAACTTAACACCCAGCCCGGCATGACCCCTATGTCCCTGGTCCCCGAACAAGCGGCCCATGCCGGCAAGTCATTCGACGAATTGGTCATCTGGATGGTGGAGAACGCCGAATGCGATCCATGAGCAAAGAGGAAAACAAAACCGCCGCCCAGCGCGGCCGGCCTCGTCGACGGGTCGTTCCCTTGTGGCGAAGCCGCCATATGGTCACCGCCCTGGTGGCGGCGATGTTGGTCGCTGGCGCCGCCGGCGGATGGTGGTTGTGGGAAAGCCATTGGATTGAGAGCAAGGCCGATCAGATGCGCTGGAAGATTATCGCCTTGTCGAGAGACTTGGGACTTACAGTCCGGGAAATCCTCGTTGTCGGCAGGGGTGAGACGTCACGGGAAGAACTCTTGGCGACGCTTCGCTTGGCGCGCGGTGCCCCGATCCTCGCCTTCGACCTCAATGCCGCCAAGCGCCGTGTCGAGCAGTTGCCGTGGATTAGTTCGACCACTATCGAGCGCATGTTGCCCGACACTATTTTTCTGCGCGTGAGAGAACGTCGACCCCTGGCACTTTGGCAGAACCAGAGCAAATTTTCCCTCATCGACAAACAAGGCGCGGTAATCATTGATAAAGACCTGGGGCGTTTTTCGGATTTGCTTTTGGTCGTTGGAGATGACGCGCCCGCCCATGCCGCCGAGCTGCTGGAAACGCTCAAGACTCAGCCCGAACTGATGGTCCTGGTGCAAACGGCGGTGCGGGTCGGCGGACGGCGGTGGAATGTCAGGCTCAAGGGCGGCATCGATGTCTGCCTGCCGGAAACCGATCCCGCCAAAGCTTGGTCCCGCCTCGCCGAATACGAACGCAAGCACCGAGTGTTCGGGCGCAATGTCCAGGTCCTTGATCTGAGGCTGCCCGACCGCCTGATCGTTCGCCAGTCCCCGAAGCCCAAGAAAACAGAAACATTCCCCGGCAAGGAAACATAGCAATCGGTAAGCAAGAAAGTTGAATGAAATGAGAACCGCCACGGTACAAAACAAGGGACGAAGAGGGCTGATCGCGGCCCTTGATCTGGGCTCGACCAAGCTCTGTTGTTTCATCGCCCGGCCTGTTCAGGAAAAGGGCCTGAAGATCGTCGGCATCGGTCATCAGGTATCCAAGGGTATTCGATCGGGCGCCATTGTCGATATGGATGCCGCCGAGGCTTCCATTCGGGCGACGGTCGAGGCCGCCGAACAGATGGCCGGAGAAAATATTCGCCGAATCGTGGTCAATTTTTCCGGTGGCGACATGAAGTCCAGACTCATCGCTTATGAAATTTCCATTGCTGGACACCAAATCGACGATGCCGACATCAGGCGCATTCTCGATCCCTCCGCGATAGAGGATGGGCAGCCGGAGAACCACGATCTTATCCATGTCCTTCCGGTTGGCTACAGCCTTGACGGCCGCAGTGGAGTGCACGATCCGCGCGGCCTCTTCGGCGAACGTTTGGGTGTCTACCTGCACGCCATCAGCGTCGGCAAAGGTGCCGTGCGCAACCTGGAGAGCTGTATTTCACGCTGTCATTTGGACATCGTCGACAAAGTGGTCACGCCATACGCCTCGGCCTTGGCCTGTTTGGCCGAAGACGAAACCAGACTCGGCGTTACTTGTATCGACATGGGTGGCGGCACTACCTCCATCGCCGTGTTCTTTGACGGCGAACTTGTGCATGCCGGTTCTATTCCCGTTGGCGGCGTCCACGTCACCAACGACATTGCCAGGGGCTTATCAACGCCGCTTGCCTACGCCGAGCGCATGAAGACCCTTTACGGCAGTGTCATCCCATCGCCTTCGGATGACCGCGAAATCCTAAAAGTCCCTCTGATCGGTGAAGAGGACCCGGCGGAAACCAGCCAGGTGCCACGCTCGATGCTGGTCGGCATTGTACGCCCGCGGCTGGAGGAGACTTTTGAAATGGTTCGCGCCCACCTTGGTGGCGCCGGTTTTGACAAGGCCGCCGGCTGCCGGGTGGTGCTGACTGGCGGCACCAGCCAGTTGCCCGGCGTCCACGAACTGGCCACAACGATTTTGGACAAGCAGGTGCGCCTGGGCCAGCCCCGGCCCATCGAGGGACTCGCTGATGCCGTCGGTGGTCCCGCATTCGCCACTTGCGCCGGACTCTTAAACCACGCTGTTAACAACAAGACGGACGACCTTGCCGGCGCCTACTGCGCCGCCGAGAAAGTGAGCAGCCGTTTGGGCCGCTTCGGCCATTGGTTTCGAGAGCATTTTTAAGATGGGGGAAAAATAAAGATGAAGAATTTTCGACCACAGGCGCCGCCCATTTACGTCCCCACCGTTCCATCACCGCCGCATACAAGCGATGCCAATTCTTGGCGGTAGCGGGCGCCACCTTACTCGATGCGGAAAAACATGATTTGGATTATGACTGGAGGACGACATGAGTATTAATATTAGCATTCCGAGTAATAACGAAACACCCGAACTGAAACCGAGAATCACCGTCGTCGGCGTCGGCGGCGCCGGCTGCAACGCGGTCAACAACATGATCGCCTCGGAGTTGGAAGGCGTTGATTTCATGGTCGCCAACACCGACGCCCAGGTTCTGGAGAGTTCGCGCTCCGAACGCCGCATCCAAATGGGCGTTTCGATCACCCATGGCTTGGGCGCCGGTTCCCGTCCCGACATAGGCCGCGCCGCCGCCGAGGAGACACTGGAGGAAATCGTCGAAGCCCTAAAAGGCTCTCATATGGTATTCATCACCGCCGGCATGGGCGGCGGCACCGGTACCGGCGCCGCCCCGGTGATCGCCAGGGTCGCCCGCGAAGAGGGGATTCTCACGGTCGGCGTGGTGACCAAGCCGTTCGAGTTCGAGGGCGCCCGCCGCATGCACCTGGCCGTTGCCGGAATCGAGGAACTCGAGCAGTTCGTCGATACCCTGATTGTCATCCCCAATCAGAATCTATTTTGCGTCGCCAATGAGAAGACGACCTTCGCCGAAGCTTTCTCCATGGCCGACGACGTCCTCTATTCGGGTGTCCGCGGGGTCACTGATCTGATGGTGATGCCGGGCCTGATCAATCTCGACTTCGCCGACATCCGCTCGGTGATGAGCGAGATGGGCAAGGCGATGATGGGCACTGGCGAGGCCGAAGGCGAAAGACGGGCCCTTGACGCCGCCGAAGCGGCCATTTCCAACCCCCTTCTTGATGATGCCTCCATGCAAGGGGCAAAGGGATTGCTCATTAATATAACCGGCGGCGGTGATATGACTCTTTTCGAAGTTGACGAAGCGGCCAACCGAATCCGCGATGAAGTGGATGATGAGGCCTACATCATCTTCGGTTCAACTTTCGATCAAAGCATGGATGGCAAGCTCCGCATCTCGGTAGTGGCCACGGGAATCGATTGCAAAACCGGTATCCTCCCATCCACCACCATGATTAATTTGGCTGCTCAGGCCGGGTCATCGGAAGACATGACCATCACCGAGGAGAGCGTGGGACAGGACGGGAAGGAGCATTCCGTCCCAACAGCCGCCGGCGATGCCATTGTCCTCGTATCGGAAAACCCGAACCCTGTTGGTAGCGAAGATAATGCCGACGCCGCCGACGAGGCCAGCGGGGAGGAACTGCCCGCCGCCGAGATCCCCAAAGGTAAAGATAGGGAAGAAGCCCCGCCCTCCACGCCTCTTGGCGCGGCCCCGCCCGCCACCCCGGGCATCAAGGCCACGGAATCTTTCATTCCTCCTTCGCCGGCTCAACCGGCGGTGGAAGGGAGGGCGAGGGAAGCCGATCCCTTCGCCGCCGCCGCCATGATGAACGGCGCCAAGGAACGGGAAAACAGGGCGGATTCGAAACCAATCGACAAAAAGAGGCCGAGCTTGTTTGAAAGGGTGACCGGTACGGGTATGGCCGCTAAAGCCAAGAAAGCCGTCAAAATCGCAAAACCGGAGTACGGCCCTTCCGTGGTGGCGGCAAAACGAGACATGGCGACAAAACCGGCTCAAGAGGCGGACCAGGCTAAGCTTGGCGGCCTCGATCTCCAGGACCGGCTCGCCGCCTGCCCGGTCGAGGAAGACCTGCTGGAGATTCCAACTTTTTTGCGCCGCCAGGCGAATTGACAGTAAGAGGTTGGAAATACGTAACAATTAGTAACAAAGAGTGATTTGAATGCTTCAAGGCATGTTGATAGACAAGAGCCTTGAAGCATTCTTTTTAATACATGGGAAAGGTTTACCCATTAACAGCCTATAAAAGAAACGGTTTTAGGTATTTGTATTTTTATTCTTGAAGAGCAAGAAGGGGAAAATGGGGGGTTCAATAGGCAACCATAAGTCGGCCAAAAGGGTCAACTCAATCAATGCCGTCCAACAAAAGACTCTGAAAAGTTCCATAAACTGTGCCGGAATCGCCCTTCATTCAGGCAATAAGGTTTCGATGGTGCTTGGGCCGGGCGAGCCTGACAGCGGCATTGTTTTCAAGCGCACCGATATAGCCGGTGGCGGCGCTTACATACCGGCAACCTGGGAGCGGGTGGTCGATACCAACATGTGCACCACCCTTGGCAACGATGACGGAGTGACGATCGGCACGGTCGAGCACCTGATGGCGGCACTGGCGGGATGCCGTATCGATAACGCCACGATCGAAGTCAATGGTCCTGAAATTCCCATCATGGACGGCAGTTCCTGGCCTTTCATGTTCCTTCTTGAATGCGCGGGTATCGTCGAACAGGACGCCCCACGCCGTGTTATCCGCATCAAGAAACCGGTTAAGGTCATGGACGGCGGGAGTGTTGCTTCGCTGATCCCCGGCAATGGGTTTTCTCTCGCTTTCGAAATTGAGTTCGACAGCCCCGTCATTTCCCGCCAATCCATCTCCATCGGCCTAGGCAACGGGGCCTTCAAAAAAGAGCTGGCCCGGGCCCGCACTTTCGGTTTGCTGCACGAGGTCGAGCAACTGCAAGCTTCCGGAATGGCCCTGGGCGGTTCCCTTGACAATGCCGTCGTGATCAGTGGCGGCAGAGTTCTCAACGAAGACGGCCTGCGGTACAATGACGAGTTCGTCCGCCATAAAGCCCTGGATGCCGTCGGCGATCTTTATCTTGCCGGCGCACCCATCATTGGCCATTTCAGTGGCACTTATTCCGGCCATGCCGCCAATCACCGATTGTTACAAAAACTCTTTGCCGATAAGGATTCCTGCCGTCACGATCTCTTTCCCGCTGACGAGGCCGAGGCGGATGACATGGAGGTCGCCTGGGCCGGGGATTTGGTCTCGTCGATCGGCGCCACCGCTTAAAGCCGCCGTTTCTCCCTTGTCGATTTTTCCGCCGCCCGGCTTTTTGCCGGGCGTTGCTGTTTTTGTAGAAGTTGCATTGGCCCGCCGCCACTATGATATAAGCGGGCCGTGATGCTGGAACGTTTTCCGTTTTCCTCTCCGAGTGCACGCACTCCGTCGTTGAAGCGGCTGGTTATGCTGTTGACGTCTTTTCTTCTTGTCGCTTGCATGGAAGAAAGCGAGCTGAGCTACGTCGAACGCCCGGTGGACCAACTGTACAACGAGGCAATGGATACTCTTGATCAAAGTTTTTATAACGACGCCGCCCTCATGTTCGATGAGGTGGAGCGTCAGCATCCTTATTCGATCTGGGCAACGAAAGCGCAATTGATGGCCGCCTATAGCCTCTACCTGGACAACAATTATGACGAAGCCATCTTTGCCCTTGATCGTTTTATCCAGTTGCATCCATCCAATCGCGATGTCCCTTATGCTCATTATCTGAAAGCCTTGAGCTATTACGAACAGATATCGGTTGTGACACGTGACCAGAAAATGACCGAGTTGGCTCTCAAGACCTTTAAGGAAATCATCGCCCGTTATCCCAAAAGCAAGTATGCCCGTGACGCTAAAATCAAGCTCGACCTGACCAACGGCAACCTGGCCGGAAAGGAAATGGAAATCGGACGTTATTACCTCAAGCAGAAACACTATCTGGCCGCCATCAACCGCTTCAAAACGGTGATCGATAAATACCAGACCACCATTCACGCGCCCGAAGCCCTACACCGGCTGACCGAAGCCTATTTGGCGCTGGGCATTAAGGAAGAAGCCCAGAAAACGGCGGCGGTTCTGGGACACAATTTTCCGGGAAGCGAGTGGTATATCGATTCTTACGAGATGGTTGAGCAAAAGCAGGTTCACCAGAAAGAGAAGGCCCCCTGGTATAAGTTAGGGAAGCCCGACCAGCCGACCCAGGCGGAAACGACCCGTCCCAAGGAGAAAAAATCCTGGTATAAGTTCTGGTAGGCGAAGGGATTGGCGGGATGCTGCGTACTTTGACCATCCGCGACGTCGTCCTCATCGACCGCCTGGAAATCAACTTCCATTCCGGTTTATGCGTGTTGACCGGCGAGACCGGCGCCGGCAAATCGATACTGCTTGATGCCCTGGGCCTGGCTTTGGGGCGCCGCGCCGACGCCCGTCTGGTCCGCCATGGCGCCCGACAGGCTCTAGTGACGGCGGAGTTCGCGGCGCCACAAACGAGTTTGATTCGCGAAATCCTGTCCGAACAAGACATCGTCGGCGACGACGGCATGCTCTTGCGCCGGGTGCTCGGCGCCGATGGCCGCTCCCGCGCCTTCGTCAATGACGTGCCGGTAAGCGTCTCCTTGCTGCAACGGCTTGGCGATGCCCTGGTCGATGTGCATGGCCAATTTGAAAGCCAGAGGCTGCTCAACCCGGCCATTCACCGCCGTCTGCTCGATGCTTACGGAGACCTAAACTCCCTGGTCGAGGCGACGCGAAATGCTTTTGCCGCCTGGCGCCGGGCTGCCGATGCCCGGGCCCGGGCGGAAGCGGAACTGGAAACGGCGCGCCATGATGAGGAATACTTACGCCATGCCGCCGATGAGTTGGCCGCCCTCAAACCCGAACCGGGAGAGGAAGAGACGCTTGCCGCCAGACGCTCGGCGATGATGCATGGCGAAATGCTGCTCGAGGCCATGAACCAGGCGGTGACGGAACTGGAACATGGACGCGGCGCCGAGACGGCGGTACGCAGCGCGCTTCACCATCTTGAACGGGTGTCGGCGAAGTTCTCGGGTCGCCTGGACGCCACTTGCGCCGCCCTCGACAAGGCCGCTTCCGAGATTGCCGAGGGGACGGCATTATTGGAAAAAGCAAGCTCCGAGACAGACCTGGATCCGCGCAACCTCGATCTTGTCGAGGAACGGCTGTTCTCTCTCAGGGCACTGGCCCGCAAACATAATACCGATGTCGATGGCCTGCCGGCCTTGCAAGAGACATTGACGGCACGGCTCGCGACGCTGGAAGACGGCGGCGCCAATCTTGAGCGGCTGCAACGCGGAGAGGTGCAATCGCGGGCTTCTTTCTCCGCCACCGCCACCAGGTTGACCGAGGCGCGCCACAAGGCGGCGGCCCGCCTCGATGCCGCCGTCGCCGACGAACTGGGGCCTCTGCAACTGAGCAAGGCCGTATTCACCACCCTGATCGAATCGCTGGCGGAAAAGAATTGGGGCGAATATGGTTGCGATCGCGCTATTTTCCAGGTCGCCACCAACCCCGGGGCGTCGCCGGGACGGCTCAACAAAATTGCCTCGGGCGGCGAGCTGGCGCGTTTCATGCTGGCCCTGAAAGCGGTTTTGGCCGAGGCCGATCCCGTCCCGACCATTGTTTTTGACGAAGTGGACAGCAGCATCGGTGGAGCAACCGCCGCCGCTGTCGGCGAACGCCTGGCCAGGCTGGCCGAGCAAACCCAGGTTCTGGTCGTCACCCATTCGCCCCAGGTCGCGGCCCGGGGAGCTCATCATTGGCAGGTCTCGAAACAAGAGATGCAGCGTGGCGCGATGGCGGCGGGGGATGGCAACCCTGCTCGCGGTCCGTGTATGCTGACTACTGTCGATGCCCTGACGAAAGACGCCCGCAAGGAGGAAATCGCGCGCATGCTGGCCGGCGCCAAGATCACCGACGAGGCGCGCGCCGCCGCTGATAGCTTGCTCCATGGCCAGCAGCCGTGAGCCACGGCTTTAGGGATATCCCGGCGGTGGATTTGACGGCCTCGGAGGCAACGGCGGAACTGCAAATCCTGGCCAGGGAGATCGCCAAGTACGACGACGCTTATTACCAGGACGACAGGCCTCTAATCAGCGACGCTGAATACGATGCGCTTCGCCGCCGCAACGATGCCATCGAAAAATGCTTTCCCCGCCTTGTCCGCGCCGACAGCCCGTCAAAACGGGTCGGCGCCGCCCCTGCCGGGGGATTTACCAAAGTCCACCACGCCCGCCCCATGCTATCGTTGGGCAACGTCTTCGATGCCGATGAACTCAGGGATTTTGCCGCCCGCGTCAAAAAGTTCCTTAGCCTTGATGAAGACCAGTCCGTGGACATTGTCGCCGAGCCGAAGATCGATGGCTTGTCGGTTTCGCTACGCTACGAAAGGGGACGGTTCGCATTGGGCGCGACCCGTGGCGACGGCGCCACCGGTGAAGACATCACAGAGAACCTGCGGACGCTAGACGACATTCCCGAGGCCGTTACCGGGGCGCCGGATGTGCTCGAGATTCGCGGCGAGGTCTATATGACCAAGGACGATTTTGAGGCATTGAATCAACGCCAGAAGGCGGCGGGAGAAAAAGACTTCGCTAATCCGCGCAACGCCGCCGCCGGCAGCTTGCGCCTGCTCAATCCGTCGATCATCGCCGGCCGCCCGTTGCGATTCTTCGCTTATGCCTGGGGCGAGGTCAGCGAAGCCGTGGCCGGTACCCAGTGGGAGTTCCTCGATCGGTTGCTTGAATGGGGACTGCCGGCCAATCCGCTCGCCAGCTTATGCCAAGACGTCGGACAATGCCTGGCCTATTACCGGGATATCGAGGGCAAGCGCGCCAAGCTGCCTTACGATATCGATGGCATCGTCTATAAGGTCAACCGCATCGACTGGCAGCAACGCCTGGGCCATGTCAGCCGCGCCCCGCGCTGGGCCATCGCCCACAAGTTTCCGGCCGAGAAGGCGCGGACCCTTATCAATGATATTCAAATTCAAGTCGGGCGCACCGGCAAGATGACCCCGGTGGCGGAGCTGGAGCCGGTGGCTGTCGGCGGCGTTGTCGTTTCGCGGGCGACACTGCACAACGAGGACGAGATCGCCCGCAAGGATATCCGTGAAGGTGATACCGTGATCATTCAACGGGCCGGCGACGTCATCCCGCAGGTGGTCTCGGTGGTCGATGACGGAAAATACGCGAATCGCCCGAAATATGAGTTTCCCAAGACCTGTCCCGATTGCGGAAGCCTGGCGGTGCGCGAGGAAGGCGAGGTGGCGCGCCGCTGCTCCGGCGGCTTAGTGTGTCCGGCCCAGGTGGTGGAACGCATCAAGCATTTCGTCTCGCGCGACGCCTTCGATATAGAGGGCCTAGGCGGCAAGCATATCGAAGCTTTCCTGAAAGACGGACTCATCGAGACACCGGCCGATATCTTTATCCTGAATGAGAAGGCCGACGTTATACGCGGCCGCGAAGGGTGGGGCGAGAAGTCGGTGGAGAACCTTCTCAATGCCATAGAGGAGAAACGGATCATATCCTTGGATCGTTTTATCCATGCCATCGGCATCCGCCAGGTGGGGCGGGCGACCGGGCGGTTGCTGGCCAAGCACTATGGGACGTTGGACAACTGGCTGGGCGCCATGGACGCGGCCTTGGATCCGGACTCCGAGCCTTACGCCGATCTGGTCAATATCGACGGTGTCGGGCCGTTGGTGGCCGCCGCCCTCGCCGCTTTTTTCGCGGAAGTTCATAATAAAAAAGTCGTATACACACTGGTTAATAGAATGGAGAAGATCGAGAATTTTGCCATCCCAGAAACCACCGCCTCGCCGTTTGCCGGCAAGACGGTGGTCTTCACCGGCAGACTCGAGACCATGGGCCGCGGCGAAGCAAAGGCGAAGGCCGAGGCACTGGGCGCCAAGGTGGCGGGCTCGGTATCGGCCAAAACCGATTACCTGATCGTCGGCTCGGATGCCGGCGCCAAAGCCAAAAAGGCAGCGGACCTGGGGATCGCCGTTGTGGGCGAGCGGGAGTGGCTTGAGTTGATCGGCCAGCGAAACCGGTGAGTTAAAAAAAGGGAATTGCCGTGTGAAATCTGATGCCTTGTCTTTTTTTCTTTAACTTATATATTGCATGCAAGTTATGAATAGGTTGCCGGCGGGCTAGCGGCAATAGAGACCGCGGCGGCGAGACAAATGACTCTGGGCAGATAACGGACTGACGCATGCGTTTAAAACGGTATACGGACTATTCCCTGCGGATCCTCATTTACGCGGGATTGCACGGCGACCGGAAAGTCACCGTTGACGAGATTTCCGAAAGTTTCCGTACTTCCCGCAATCATCTGGTCAAGGTCGTCCACGGCTTGTCCGGCAAAGGTTTTCTAAAAACCGTTCGCGGCAAGGGTGGCGGCATGTGCCTGGCCCGGCCGGCGGGCGTCATCGGCGTCGGGGAAGTTATACGAGCCATGGAGGGAAACCTTAAAATTGTCGATTGCGACAAGCCTCCATGTCCCATCGTGCCGGTGTGCAAACTCATAGGTGTTCTGGCTTCTGCCCGTCTCGCCTTCTTCAAGGAGCTGGACCGCTACTCCATCGCCGACCTTATCGAGAATAATGAGGAATTGACGCGTCTGTTCGGTTGACGGAACGGCGGCGGGCGAGGCGAGCGACTTTTGTTCACCAACAATTAAGTTAGGGCAGGCTCTCCGGATTGATGGATCGCCTTTGGCGATTCCAATCAAGCCGGACTTTCTCTAATGCAGTTTCTTGGGTAGTTCCTTGATGGCGCCTTTGATCAAGGCGTCGGCCAATTTGCCCTTGACCTTTTCGGCCAGCACCCGACGGCTCGCCTCCAAGGCAATGTTAATGGTGGCATCGCGGACTTCCTCCATCGCCCTGACCTCGGCCTGGGCAATCCG
The DNA here is from genome assembly GCA_036012725.1 of Rhodospirillales bacterium. GTDB lineage: Bacteria > Pseudomonadota > Alphaproteobacteria > Rhodospirillales > 2-02-FULL-58-16. Next base: position 1,285 of record DASCPW010000084.1, on the reverse strand, counting down.
TTCAAGGGCTAACTTTTCTTGCCGTTTCAGTGATTTTTCCAATGCAAGAGCGGCTTGCTGGCCCAGCCGGTCGGCATCCATGCGGGCCTCATCAAGGAGCTCTTTCGCCTCGCTTGCCGCTTGCCGCTGTTTGCGTTCATAGGTTGCCAGAAGGTCCTGGGCTTCCTCGCGCAGGTGGGTGGCTTCCTCAATCTGTTGCTTGATGGCCGCCGCCCGCTCGTCCAGGGCTTGGGTGATTTTGGCGAAAACCATCCGGCCGCCGCCGGCGACCAAAATGACGAAAGCGACAAAGACCCAGAATTCAGGTGAGGCATAGAATGGCTCGCTATGTCCGGCGGCCGTTTCAGCGGCCAAGGCCTGCATCATTGAGGTCCTTTCAGGGTGATGGCAATGGCCGCCTTCACCGTTTTCTCATCCACCGTTTTCTCGACCAGTTTCTTGACCGCCGCCGCTGCCACTTCGCTGGCCATGCCCGAGATTCCGGCAATGGCTTTGTCCTTGGCGGCGGCGATACGTGCTTCGGTGGTCTTGATCTCGGCGGTAAGCCGCTCGGCAAGTTCCTGGTGACGCATCTCGCCTTCCTTGGCCATGTGCTCTTGGACTTCTCGTACGACGTCGCGCGCCTTGTCACGGGCCTCGGCCATCGTATTTTCATAGGCTTTAGCTGCCGCTTCGGCTTCGTTTTTCAGTTGTTCGGCTTTTTCCAGGTTTTCCTCGTTCTTATACTTGCGTTCATTCAGCACCTGGCTGATTCTCGGCAAGGCCACTTTCTTCATCAGCAAAAAAAGTATGGAAAAAGTAATCGCCAGCCAGACCAGCTGGGTTGTGAACATGGTTGGATCAAATTGTGGCATCGTGTTTCCCAGGAATACTTAAGCCGGTAACGGGTAGGTTTCCGCTCGCCGCTAAAAGACGAAAAGGATCACCAAGGCGACCACGAGGGCGTAAAGGGCTACAGCCTCGACCAATGCAAAGCCGACCCACATGAATAACTGTACGTTCGGCGCGGCAGCGGGATTGCGGGCCACCGACGAAATCATTGACGAAAAGATATTGCCGATACCGGCGCCGACACCGCCCAGCCCTATCACGGCAAGGCCCGCGCCAATTAACTTTGCTGCCGCTACTTCCATGGTAAGATTTCCTTCCGTTGTTGTTGGAGAATGACAAGAGCGAGGAAGAGCAATTCCATCCCGGCACCCCATCTCAATGCATGTGAAGCGCATCGTTGAGATAGATGCAAGAAAGGATGGTGAACACATATGCTTGCAGACAAGCAATCAAG
>DASCPW010000083.1:0-2077 GCA_036012725.1 Rhodospirillales bacterium | reverse complement strand
GTTCTCTTTGAGCTGAATACCGTGCAGCGGCGAGTCAACGAGGCCGCCGAACGCCAAATGGCCAGCGCCGGCCGCATCCGTATCCTCGCCCTCAAGGCCCGCCAGCCCGGCATCTCCACCTACGTTGAGGGGCGGTTTTACTGGAAGACCACCCGGCGCAAGGGAGTGCGCGCCTTCATCCTCACCCACCGTGATCAGGCCACCAACAACCTGTTCGCCATCGCCAAGCGTTTCCACGACAACTGTCCGCCGGCGGTGAAACCGCAGATCAAGGTCTCCAACGCCAAAGAGCTCGATTTCCTGCGCCTCGTTTCCGGGTATCGCGTCGGCACCGCCAAGGCCGAGGGAGTGGGGCGCGCCGACACCATCCAGAAAATTTTTGGCGTCGATGAGGAGCAGGCGTTGGAACTTTCGATAATGTTCATTAGAAAGCTCCTCTATCACGCCGCTGTGGTGATTGTGGAGGAGGGGGATCCGAGCGAGCCGTCGGGTTAAGCGGGACCGGCTGCCAGTCGGGAGTTCGAACGGCGCTGCGGCGATACTCCAATTCTTTCGAGTCCACTCCGCCGCAGGTTTGATGACAAAGTCCGATCCTCAAACCCTCCCGAAAATTGGCAAGATATTGAAACGGCTCACGGCTCGGCAATAACAGGATTTGCCGCTTGTGCCTTCAAGTAAAATGACCATCGCCGCCTCTTCGGGGGCGGCTTTTTTTGTGCCCGCGTTGCATACGTATGTATGCCCGACTCCGTCGATAGCGACCGATGGAAAAGGGCGCGCGATTGCGGTTACACTCCCCTTTGCCGCCGCACCGTATGCGGTACGCGCCGTGTGGCGGCGGTAGCTTTGGATTGGAAGGATGATTTGTGGCGATGACGGGACCTTTGCACAGACTGCGCGTTTTCGATCTCAGCCGGATACTGGCGGGGCCGACATGCACGCAAATCCTTGGCGACCTCGGCGCCGACGTCATAAAGATCGAGCGGCCCGGGAGCGGCGACGATACCCGCAAGTTCGCCCCCCCGTTCTTGCGTGACGGGGATGGAATTGAGACCGCCGAGAGCGCCTATTTTGCAAGTGCCAACCGCAACAAGCGGTCCGTTACGCTCGACCTGACCGCGCCGGAGGGCCAGGATATCGCGCGGCGGCTTATCGCCCATTGCGACGTGCTTGTGGAGAATTTCAAGGTCGGCAACCTCACCAAATACGGTCTTTCATACGACGACCTCAAAGACGAATTTCCGGCGCTCGTTTACTGCTCGATCACGGGCTTCGGTCAGACCGGTCCGTACGCTACCCGCCCAGGCTACGACTTCCTGATCCAAGGCATGGGCGGGTTCATGAGCATCACGGGAGCCCCCGACGGTGAGCCTCAGAAGGGAGGGGTGCCCATAGCCGACCTCATCGCCGGATTGTACGCGACGATCGGGATCAACGCCGCTCTCCGCCATCGCGAGGTGACCGGCGAGGGGCAGAATGTAGATGTAGGAATGCTGGATACCCAGGTTGCGACCCTGTCCATCCAAGGGCTGAACTATCTTGCGTCGCGGGAGGTTCCCAAGCGCCTGGGCAATGTCCACCCGAATATCGTTCCCTACCAGGTGTTCTCGACTTCCGACGGGGATATCGTCCTGGCCATCGGAAACGACAGTCAGTTCCAGCGGTTCTGTGAGTTTGCCGGCATTCCCGAGGTGGCGAGCGAGAAGAAATTCCATACCAACGACGCCCGAGTTCGAAACCGTGACGCACTGACGGCGATTCTAAATCCTGTTCTCGCCGCACATCCATCGCGTTATTGGCTGGAGGGCCTCGAGCCTTTGAACTTAAGTTGCGGTCCGATCAATACGATCGATCAGGTTTTTGCCGATCCGCAGGTGGAAGCCCGCGGAATGAAGTTGAAAATGTCCCACTCGGCGACCAAGAATAGCCCGGTGGACTTGATCGGCAGCCCCATTAAGATGTCCGCGACGCCGCCGTCATACCGTCACGCGCCCCCGACGCTCGGACAGTCGACGGAAGAGGTTCTGCGAGAATTGCTCGGAGTCGACGCAAAGGAACTGGCGAACCTTCGGAAGAT
>DASCPW010000082.1:0-24524 GCA_036012725.1 Rhodospirillales bacterium | reverse complement strand
CCGCCTCACGGTTCAAGTCGATCGTCTTTAAAATATGATCACGGTCCATGCCGGGCATTCCGCTAATGTTATAGGTACTGACCTTAATGCCGTTCTTCCTCAGGTTCCTCACGGCGGCGACGATCTGCTGATTCGACATTTTCCGCTTCATGATCCGGGCCCGGTACTCAGCGTCTCCGGACTCGATGCCGAGGGTTACATGGACGCAACCCATCAGGCTCAGCAACTCGGCCTTTCTTTCCGTGACGGTTAGGGGATGAACCAGGGCGATGAAGGGAAGCCCCACTTCCTCCCTGTAGAGATGGGCCAGTTCTTCCAGGGCTTGGGTCGACATGGATGAGAAGGTTCCATCGACGAAATAGAACATTTCCAGGTCATACTTTTCCTTCAAAATCTTATATTCGTGAACGGCCACCTTCGGCGACTTGTGGCGCACGAACTTGGCCTTCCCTCCGGCCATGAAAGCCTCGCGCAGGAAGGCCTGGCCGCAATAGGTGCAGCTGTAGGGACAGCCACGGGAAAATTCGACGTGTCCCATTCTATGGGCATGACCGTCGTACAAGCCGAACAACTGTGTGGGCTCGAAAAGATCCCAACTCGGGATTGGAACGGTATTGATGTCCGTTAGCTTGGTGATCTGGCTTTTGTGGATGCCGCCACCCTCGTTCTTGAGCCAGAGTCCCCGGATGGTCTTCAGGTCGCCACCGGACTCGATCGTCCTCAGCAGCTCCCTGAACAGGACCTCCCCCTCCCCGTAGCACATCATGTCTATGTAGGGCTCGGCGATGGAGCTCTCCGGGTTGAGGATACACTGGCTTCCGCCGGCAATGATCTTGATGTTCGGAAATTCCTCCTTGACGGGACCGAGAAGATCCCTCTGCATGTCTAGATGATTGATCACATAGGTGAAAGCGATAAGATCGGGCTCGATCCGCCGGATATCGTCCTTCAAATCCTCCAGCGGAGAACTTTTCTTGGACAGAATGCTCAGGTTGTCGACATCCTTGATGATGCCGGATTTTAATCGGTTGAGGGCGACGGGGTCTATATAGGCCTCATAAAATGAGGTATCGAAAAGGGCCGTCTTGTGCCCCTCCTCGCGCGCGATGGCATCGAGGATCGATATGGTGGGCAATGTCCTCGGACGATATTCAAGGTTAAAATAGACAAAAAGAATTTTTATTTCACTTCTCCCCGCACCCGGGCCGGAACACCGGTGGCGACCACGTTCCTGGGAAGGTCCCGAATAACCGCGGCGCCGGCGCCGACGGTGGTTCCTTCGCCGACGGATACCTTGGGCAACACCGAGGCATTGATACCGAGGAAGGCCTGTGCCCCTAGGCGCGCTTCTCCGCCCATGCAGGCTCCGGGCGAGACCTGTCCGCCGTCGCCGATACGGCAGTCGTGCTCGATTGCCGCACCGGTGTTGATAATCACCCCGCGGCCGATCTCGGCGGCGGGGTTAACCGCCGCCTGGGCGAAAACGACGGTCCCTTCTCCGATCCGCGCCGTCGGGCTGACCGATGAGTCGGGATGGCGGAGGACGGGCAAGACATAACCAAGGGCCCGGCCGCGGTCGAGCAAGTCCATCCGCCGATCGTTGTCGCCGAGGGCGACCAGGAGATCGTCGAATTCCGGACGCAGGCGCTCCATCGCGTCGTTCGCCCCCAACATCTCCAGGCCCAGCACCCTGCCCAGGCTATGCCAATGGTTGTCCAGGAAGGCGATCCGCTTCCAGGCTCCGGTGGCCATGGCGGCGTCGGCGACGACCTTACCGTGTCCTCCGCCGCCGACGATCAGGAGCGAGGGTTTCATGGAGCGCTAAATTTCATATCCGCGTTTACCATGCCAGCGATTGCGGAGAGTATTTCATGTCCGCCCTTGAGCACATCCAATGCCTTGCAAGCCAGCATTTGCGTTTTCATTGCCTCGCCGTCCTCCACAAAGTCGATGATCTCCCTTGTCAGCTTGCTGGCGTTGAGTTCCAGGCCCAGGCCCAGGTGGCGGGTCAGGCCAAGTTCCTCGAATCCCTTGCCGATCAGATGCTGTCGCGGGAACTGGGCGAGGCTCAGGCCAGGCACGCCATGGAACACCCTTTCGAACAAGGTGTTGCCGCTAGCGGTCAGCGCCAGGCGGGCGCCCTTGATCGTTGCCGCGAAGACTTCAGGCGGTAGGGACTTGCTAACCGTCAGGCCGGGCAGGTCCGCCACATCCAGTCCGGAAACCACCCCAAGGACGACATGGACCGGGAGTGTTGCGGAGAGTTCCGCCAGTGCCGGCGCCAAGCGTTGGACGATGTCGTTGTGATCGGACCCCCCGAAAGAAACGACGAGGCCGCCGTCCTTGGCCGTGGCCCGTTCGTGGCAGGGATCGATCAGGAAGTATCGTGGCCCGGCGAGGACATGATCGGCGCCTCCGAGGCTTCCGTAGTCCGCCGCGAAGCCCGAGGCCATGGGGTGGTCGTTGATCAGGAGATCGCAACTGTGCCTCGAAGGGGTTTCCTCGTCGGTAAAGCGGACCACCGGGATGCCCCTTTCACGAGCCAGGTCGGCGACCAGCTGCCAGGCGGGGCCTGTACAGCCATCGAGATCGTCGGGCAGGTAGGGCGGATCGAGGACCAGGACCGATGTTCCCCGGCTGTGTTCGATGATCTCTTTGGACAGTTCCCCACCCTCCTTGAGCGGTACGATTTCGGCTTCGGTTCCAGCGAACACCAGGACGGCGGTGTCCGGTGTCGTGGTGATGACCCGCGTATTCCAACTCAGCCGCGTCGTCAGGGTGCGCATGCGGGTCAGGTGTCCCAGTCCGACACGCTTCGAACCGGCGGTGAAGATGGTCATCTCCATGACTGCTCAGGGCTTCCGCCAAGCCAGGCCGGCGTCGAAAACAGCCTCTGCGAGGGCCCAGTCGGCGGGGCTGTCGATATCGATGTTGGTTATGCCTTCGGTGACCACAGCGCGGACGTTTTTCGGATAAAGGGTTTCCTGCTCGCGCAGCGCATCGGTCCGCAGATAGAAAAAGCAGCCGCTAGGCGTCAGGATGGGCTTCACCTGATGGCGTTGTTCGGTCTTGACGGGGGGGCCGAGGGCCTCCACCCGCCCTGTCTTATCGCCGTAAAACAGGACACCGGTGGAGCGTTCGATGGCGTAGACGCTCATCACGCCGTCTATCTCCGAGTTCGCAAAAAGGTCGAGGACATCGCGAAGCTGTGCCGGGTCACGAAAGGGCTGGGTCGCCAACAGCAAAAGCACGATCCCGGGTGTCCGACCGCCCTCGTTGCTTTCGATCCAGTCAACGGCGTGCAGGGCGACCTCGACCAAGCCGGTCTCGGCGGTGGCGAGTCCGGCCGGGCGCAGGAAAGGAACCTCGAGCCCGAGTTCCCGCCCGACCTCGGCGATTTCCTCAACGTCGGTGCTGAGGATGCGCCGCACCTGGTCCATGCCAGCGGCTTTCAGCGCCTCGACGCACCATCCGATCAGCGGCAAGCCACCGAGGGGCCGGATGTTCTTGAGCGGGATGCCCGTCGAGCCGCCGCGGGCGGGAACGATGACCAAGAGATCGTCGATCAGGGACATGGCGTTCAGGCCCGGTCACGGATGTTGGCCACCGCCTTGTGGAGGTCGCCGACCACGGCGCAGAGCCGGTCTACGTCGCCAGAATCCATATGGGTGTAGAAGGGAATGCTCAGAATCCGGCTGGAAACCCATTCCGAACAGTCAAGCGGCACCCGCTTCGCACCGTCCGTGTCCTGATAAACATCGGTTCGATGCAGGCAGGGATGAAAGTACTTCCGGCTGTCGATCCCCTCGGTGTCAAGGGCCTCGGCGAGGAGGAAGCTGTTGATACCAAAAGCTTCCGCGTCGATCAGGATGGGGAGCTCTTTGTGGGCGCTGGTGTCGCCCTCGTGGGGAATCGGGAAGCCGATCCCGGGGATTGCCCCCAACCCGTCGATCAACCGCTCTGCGGTCGCCCGGCGGTCGGCCAGGTAGTTCTCGAAGCGGCCAATCTCGATGATACCCGCGGCGGCGTTGATCTCGGGCATCTTGGAGCAGATGCTAGCGAACTTCGGATTGTAGTCGCTGCCCTGGCCCCAGTTGCGGGCCAGCCGGACATGGTCGGCGAAGGCATCGTCGTTGGTGCAGATAAAGCCGCCCTCGCCGAGGGTGGTGAGGATCTTGGTGGCAGAAGCCGAGAAGCCCTCGGCCAAGCCGAAACTCCCGACCGGGGCGCCCCTGTGGGTCGATCCCAGCGCCTGCGCGGCATCAAACAGCAGGACCAGATTGTGCTTTTCGGAAATTGCCTGCAGGGCGGGAATGTCGCAGGGCGTGCCGAAGATATGGACGCCGCAGATGGCAACCGTGTCGGGTCCGATGGCGGCCTCTACCGAGGCCGGATCGAGGGTCAGGGTCCGCGGGTTGATGTCGGCGAAGACCGGTGTCAGGCCGCCCAGCTTCATGGAATGGGCGGTGGCCAGGAAGGTGAAACTGGGAACGATGACTTCGCCGCCATCAAGCCCGGCGGCGGCGGGCATGTACATCAAGCCGCTCGACAGGTTGGCCAAGGTGAGGCAGTGCTTGACCCGTAGGCGGTCGGCAAGGATCTCCTCGAACCGGCGGCTGATCGGGCCGAAGTTAGATTGCCAGCCACTGTCTTGGATCGAGTCGATATAGGGGCGCAGCTCGTCCGCTGTCGGCATGGTCGGGCGGAACAGTCGGAGTTTTTCGGGAAACGCCGGTTTCCCTCCCAACAGGGCAGGCTTTCTCACGAAGCGCCTACTCCGGGGCCCGGCAGCGGGGTCCAGTCTTCGATGTCGTGGGGCCGGAGCAGCACCTCGCCGGCGATATCGCAAGCCGCCGTCCGGTCCAAGATGGCGTCCAATTGTCTTGGCTCAATGCCGGTGCCGGGACGGCGCAGGTCGAGGTTGTCGGCGTTGAAGGACTCTCCCTTGCTGATCGGCCGGGTGGTGACGACGCTGCGTCGGTGGACGCGCCGCTGGCCGAGCTCGATATCGTTGATGTCGTTGGGTCCCTTGGTGCCACTGCCTAGGCCCTTCTCGACATCGCGGATCAGCCGCACCATCTCCTTGAGTTCATCAGGCATAAGCGAAGCTTTGTGATCGGGTCCGAAGGCGGTGTTGTCCAGGGTGAAGTGTTTCTCGATGACCGAGGCCCCCATGGCGACGGCGGCCGGCGGCAGGGCCGCGCTGAGACTGTGGTCCGAATAACCGACAGGGACCGTGCCGTAGCGATTACGTAGGGTCTCCATGGCGCGCAGGTTGGCGATCTCCACCGGGCAGGGGTACCAGGAAACGCAGTGCAGGAGGCAGACCTCGCCAGCGCCGGCCTCGCACAGAGTCTTCATGGCCTCGTCGATCTCGGGCAGGTCGCCCATTCCGGTGGACAAGATGATGGGCAGCTTCTTACTTGCCGCATGACGCAGAAAACGAGGGTTGGTCAGGTCGCAGGAGGCGATCTTGATGACCTCGCACTTTAGGTCGTCGCATAAAAAATCAAGACTATCGTGATCGAAGGCGGTGGACAGGAACTTAATGCCCAGGCCGTCACAAGTCTCCTTGACGGCGCTGTGATCGTCCGCCGAAAGCTCGATGCGCCTGAGGACATCTTGGAAATTCTCGTTCTCGTGCTTAGCCTCCAGGATGTAGGACGACATTTCAGCGTCGGGGATGGCCACATTTTCAGCCTTGAAGATCTGGTATTTGACGAAATCGGCGCCGGCCGCCGCCGCCACCTTCGCCATGGCCATGGCCTTGTTGAGCTCGCCGTCGTGATTGATGCCGGCCTCGGCGATAATGATCGTGTGATCCCAAGGAAAGTACATGCCCTGTCTGGCCTCTAGAGTTTCATTAGGTTTGGAACCGGCCTAGGCCTTCTCCGGATAGGGCACCGGCCGGCCTACGAGTTTCGGCGCCATGCTGCCCCAGTGGGGATCGATGCGGGTTTCCTCGACGATCGCCGCAAGGGCTTCGCGGAAGTCCTCTTTGGGCTCCCAGCCCAGCGCCCGCACCTTGCTGTAGTCGATGCAGTAGCGCAGGTCCTGTCCCGGGCGGTTGGCCACGTATTCCACCTGTTCATCGAAATCAAGTCCCATGATATCGGTGAGCGTTTTCAAGACTTCGTTGTTGGTCATTTCAACATCGGAACTGATGTTGTAAATGGTGTTGACCTCGCCTTTGGTGATGATCTTCAGAATGGCGTCCACGGCGTCCTCAACGTGCAGCCAAACCCTCTGATAGGTGCCGTCGCCGTGGAGCTGCGCCTTCTTGCCGTGGAGAAGCCGCAACAGCGAGCGGGGGATGAGCTTTTCCGGATATTGCCGCCGGCCGTAATTGTTGGACATGCGGATCATCTGGTACTTGATGTCGTAAGTGTGCGAATAGGAGCGGACGATATGCTCCGCCGCCGCCTTGCTGGCCGCGTAGGGATTGGAGGGGTTGAGCGGCGAGTTCTCGTCGAACCGCTCGGTCAGGCTGCCGCCGTAGACCTCGTCGGTGCTGATGTGGACGAACAGCGGCCGTAACGAGGGTTCGTAGGCGCGCACCATTTCAAGCAGGTTCTGGACACCTATGATGTTAGTCATCGTGAAGTGGCGCGACTGACGGATTGAGTTGTCGACGTGGGACTCGGCGGCGAAATTGAAGATGATGTCGCATTCGGGGAGGGACCCGAAGTTGGTGATGTCGCCATGCAGGAGGCTGTAGTTGGGGTTCTCGTAGAACCATACCCCCATCTTCTTGTCGGCGGCATAGGTCAGGTGGTCCAGGTTGGTGACCTCATGGCCGAGCTCAAGGGCCTTGATGATGAAGTGCTTGCCGATGAACCCGTTGCCTCCGGTGACGAAGATGCGATGGCTGGTTTTGAACATTGTCTACCTTCCATTAAAACTGCCATTTGTAAGCGCCCAGCGCATGAGCGCTCCGCTTGAGGAGGTTCTCGATCTTGAACCGCTCGATGCCGAAAAAGGTATTTCTATAAGGGTTATTGTCAGTCATGACGGATTTCATATCCCTCTTTACGACATCTTTTTTTTAGCAAGCTTGTCGACGACGAATTCCTTAAAGGCAGTGATCGCGCTTGCCGGGGACTGCGCGGCCGTATCGATCACAAGGTCCGGGTTGGTCGGCGGCTGATAAGGCGTCGACGATGAAATGCCGATCATATTGTCCATCTCGCCACGTCCGGCTTTGGCGTAAAGACCCTTGGTGTCCCTTTCGGCGACTATAGCAAGGCGGGCGTTGAAGAAAATTTCGTAGAACCCCTCGCCCAATCTGTCGCGGGCGCGGCGCCTGGACTGGGCGTAAGGGGAAATGATCGGCACCAGAATGACGTCGTGTTCTTCCCTATATTGGAGGCAAAGCCCGCAGATAAGGAAGTTGTTTTCCTTGATGTCTCGCTCGTTGAAGTCGAGGTGCTTGTGAAGGCGGTTTCGCACATCGTCGCCGTCCAGGATCAGGACGCTGTATCCCTGTTTCTCCAACCACTCCTTGACCGCCTCGGCTACCGTCGTCTTGCCAGCGCCGGAAAGACCGGTAAACCAGAAAACGGGAGCGCCGCTCATGTAATCAAAAAGTCCCCTTTATACTTGCTTGTTTTGCCTGGAAAATTTCCACGCTACCGCAGACCGGGTGAACGGCGCCGCCCGGAGGAAAATCCTATTTCGGGTCCGCCCGAGACTTCAAGCGTAGGCGCAGATCGCCTCGGCCGGGATGCGGACCTTTGTCTGCCGGCCCAACAGGTCGAGCAGGATGATGACGCGTTCATCGTCGGTGACGCAGTCGTACAAGCCGACGCGATCACAGAAAGCACCGGATAACACCTGCACCGGTTGGCCTTTGCTAAACGTCTGCCCGGCGCCCAGGATCACCAGTCCATCTTCGTCCTCGCGGCTACGGATGTCCTCGACGATGTTTTCCGGAACGGGCGCCGGTATCTCGCCGTTGCAGACCATGGAATGGACGCCGATGGTCGAGCGCACCGGCAGCCAGCGCGCCGTCTCGATGTCGAGACGGACGAAAAGGTAGCGTGGGAACAAAGGCGCCTTGACCCATTCCGTCCGCCGGGCGTGGCGCCTGCGTTTCAGATATTGCGGCAGAAACACCTCATAGCGCTGGCGCCGCAAGTTGGCCCTGGCCAAGTTCTCGCAACGAAAACGGGTTTGCACCACATACCAGCGTTTCATATGGACCTCCTCATTCCACCAGGCGCGGTCCTTGCCGGGAAATCTTCATGAAGCGAGGCGCCACCACCCGATCGGGCGGCACGGCCCGGCAGGCCTCCTCGAAGGCAGCTTGCGGATTCAGCAAATCGGTGACCATCACCGCGTCGATGCCATCCATATCCGCCAAATCGCGGTACACGGGCAAGCCGGCATGGCTACCGGTCACGGTCCGGGCATCGGCGACGCCGATGAGGTTCACCGGAAACTCGCTGGCGCAGAGCGTCGCGATTTCTCCCAGGTCGCTGACCCCGAGAAGTGCGATATGGCGCCAGCCATGCTTGGCGCAATGGGCGAACAGGTCTCCGCACTCGTCGCGCGCCAGGCGGAAAAAATTAAAGGATTGCGACAGGTACTCGGCGGTGAGCCGGCTTTTCTCGGCAAAGCCGTTAGGCGTCAGATAGTAGGCGTAACGGTTCCTGGGGATCTGCCGGACCTTGATATAGCCCTTTTTGACGCAACGCTTGAGATAGGCGTTGGCGAGCCCCAGCGCGATGCCCAGATCCTGAGCCACCGAGCGCTGGGTGAGGGAATTGTTCTCCTCGACGGCATTGAGGAGGCCAAGGGTTATCTCGGCCTCGCTATCCATGGCCTGGATCGTCTGCTTGCTTTCCACCACTATGGTTTTCCCATTGGGGGACCCTTTGCCAGGCCTCTAGCGTTCACGGCGCGAACACTACACTGTTCACAATATGAACGTCAAGTGGACAAACGTTTAAGCCAAGACGGCAAAGAGAATGTTTGAAAAAAATAGCCGGCAGTAGGAGCGGACCAGGCGGGACTAGCCTTTTTTAGATTTTCCCTTAAAGAATTGAGGCCACTGTCTTTCGATCACCGGACCGGTTTCGGCAAAGGCATGACAGCTGTTCAGCAAAGCCGGCTGTTCCCCGCCCGCTTTCGCCGCCAGCTTTTTTTCGCGCAACGGGACGATGGTTTGGAACGCCGTCGTCGCCAGCGGCCCCAACAGCATTTCAGTGAGATGGGTGCACCCCTTGGTGCCGGCGAAATGCTTGCGCACCGCCTTTCTCCAGCCTGGTGCGATGCATAGGCCTTTTAGCGCCCCGAGACGGGGCGCGACATCGGTGCAAATGCCGAAGGGACTGGCGTCGATGGCGGCTTCCACTGCCCGCACCACCAGAGCGTCATCGACCGTCAGCCTGATCGTCATGGCGTGGATGGGCTCTCCGCTGTTGACGGCGCCACGGCCGACGTTGTCGAAGGAATAGGTCTTGCTGTCTACAAGCGAGGCCTCTATGTCCCACAAGCCGTCTTCCCTTGCAAAGCCACGACAAACGATGTCGCGGCCATGGATATGTTTGCGTTGGGCGGGATTCGACAAAGGCATTGCATATCCCTCTGGCGGCAACCCGGATCGGACCGGGCGGGAGGAAGAACTGGCCGGTTAAGCGCCGTAGCGGTCGCCAAAAACGAAGGCTTCGGTTTCGCTGATGGTCTTTTCCAGCATTTCCTTCATCACCGCGTAGAGGTCGCGGATGGAAACCATGCCGACGGCGCGGCCATCCACAGCCACAGGCAAGTGCCGGTATCTGCGTTTCTGCATCAGTTCCAGCGCATCCGCGACCATGTCGTCGGGAGCCAAAGTATCCGGATTTTTGGTCATCACCTCCTTAAGGCGGGTTTCCTTGGCGTCCAAGCCTTTCGCCAAAACGCGGCGAGTCAGGTCGCGCTCGGTGACGATGCCGACGAGCTTGCCGCTTTTGTCGGTGACGACGATGGCGGCGACGTTAGCCTCGAACATCTCCTTGGCCGCCTCATACACCGTGCCGCCTTGGGGAAGTTCACAAACCTTTTGCTCAAGCACGATGTCGGGAATGATTTTATGCTGCATGGCCCCCCCTTTTCTCCCGTTTTCCCCTCCGCCTAATTTTTTTAGCATCGGCTACATCTTGTTTAGTCGCCGGTGAAGTCAAATGGAATTTTACCAGCACCTCTGGTCAATATTTAAGTAGCTATGCATCCGGCTCATTGAATTCCATCGTTTTTCGGGGAGGCGTGACGCGAATTGAAGTGATCTGGTGGCGATGACGGCGGAGGATTTCGAGGCGAAAACCGTGGAACATGAAGGTTTGGCCGGCATCTGGGATGCGCCGCGATTCATGCAGGACCAATCCGGCCAAGGTGGCTGCGATCTCGTCGGGAAGGTTCCATTCAAATTGACGGTTGATGTCACGGATGGTGACGCTGCCCTTGACGATATAGCTTCCGTCCGCCTCGGCGCGGACACCACTGACGGTGATGTCGTGTTCATCTGAAATCTCGCCGACGATCTCTTCCAGAATGTCTTCCAGGGTCACGATCCCCTGGAAACTACCGTACTCATCGACGATAAGAGCAAAATGTTCGTGGCGGGCGCGGAAAGCCTGGAGTTGGTCGAGAAGCGACGTGGATTCCGGGATAAACCAGGGTTCCACCGCCAGGGCCACGATATCCAAGCCATTCGAAACCTTTTCCTGCTGGTCCTCTCCGCGCGCCCTGACCGCTCTTAAAAGCGCCTTGGCATGGAGAACGCCAACTATATTATCAGGCGTTTCCCGCCACAACGGCAAGCGGGTAAAGGGGCTGGCCAGCACTTCGGCGACCACCTTTTTCGCCGGCAGGTCGGCATCGATCATGGCCAGGTTCTTGCGGTGGATCATGATTTCACCCACTTGCACTTCGGTCAGATCAAGAACGCTCCGCAGCATCTCCCGTTCATGCTTGACGGCATCCTCCTCGCCGGCATGAAGAGCGATAGCGCCCCGCAGTTCCTCGCTGCTTGTGCCAAGCACCGCATCGGCCTTGAAGTCGATCCCGAATAGCTTAAACACCCCCTCCACCAACAGGTTTATCGCCCTTATGATCGGCGCCAGTACCAGGACCAACCCGTTGACCACCGGCGCTATGGCCAGAGCCATCCGGTCGGCGTTTTGGATCGCATAGGTCTTGGGCAGAATTTCCGCGAAAATCAGAACCAAAAGCGTCATACCGGTGGTTGCGTACACGACGCCGACCTCGGCGAACATGGCGATGAGAACGCTGGTCGCCAAGGCCGAGGCAAAGATGTTAACCAGGTTATTGCCGAGGAGGATGACGCCGATCAGCCTTTCCTTGTTCTCTTGCAGGCGGTTGACCAGCCCGGCCCGGCGGTTTCCGTTTTCTTCCAGCTGATGCATGAGCGGCCTTGACGCGGCGGTCAACGCCGTCTCGGAGCCCGAGAAAAAAGCTGAAAAAACCAGTAGAATGAAGATGACGATCAAAGAGATCAACATGGCTGTTTCTCTAGGGTTGCTAGGGTTTCATGGCTATTGCCATTTGGCGCCTCTCAGGTGAGCGAACTTTTCACCCAAACCTTCAAGCACCGAGGACGTCTTTCAGGAAAGCGCCAACTTCATCCCGATTGACCTCGCGGCTGATGAAGGATTGGCCGATGCCGTGGGCGAGCACGACAGTGAGTTTTCCGTTCTTGACTTTCTTGTCCCGTTCCATATGGACGATCAGATCATCGGCCGACCAGGACGTATCGGCAAGCTTTTGTATATCGACGGACAACCCGGCGGCCGCCAGATGGCGGCGCACACGCTTGGCGTCGCCTGATGAACAAAGGTCCAAGCGGGCCGACAGGTGGAAGGCAAGAACCAGGCCGATAGCCACCGCCTCGCCATGCAATAAGGCCTCGTCGTAGCCGATCTGGGCCTCAAGGGCGTGCGCGAAGGTATGACCCAGGTTCAACAGCGCTCGCTTTCCCGCTTCGCGTTCATCGGCGGCAACGATGGAAGCCTTGGCGGCGCAACAGGTGAGGACGGCATGGCGGCGGGCCGCCGCGTCCCCACTCAACAAGCGGGCGGCGTTATCCTCCAGCCAAGCGAAGAATTCGGCATCATTGATCAATGCGTATTTCACCACTTCCGCGTAGCCAGCCAGGAGTTGGCGGCGCGGCAAGGTCTCCAGGGTGACAACATCGGTAAGCACCCGGCGCGGCTGGTGGAAGGCGCCAATCAGGTTTTTGCCGGCACCGGTATTGATGCCGGTTTTGCCGCCGATGGAACTGTCCACTTGCGCCAACAGAGTCGTTGGAATCTGCACGAAAGGAAGGCCGCGCAAGGTAATGGCGGCGGCAAAGCCGGCAATGTCGCCGACCACTCCGCCGCCCAAGGCAATGATGGTTGTGCCGCGTTCGATGCGGGCGGCGAGCAGCTTTTCCGTCAACTCTTGCAGGTGGCTAAAGTCCTTGGTCGGCTCGCCGGCGGCAAGGACGACGCTGGTATGCACGATCGCCGCTTCCGTCAAAGCCGCCTCCAGGGCCGGCAGGTAGAGGGGGGCGACGGTATCGTCGCTAACCACGACGACGCGTGGCTGGGCCAATACCGGGGCCAAAAGCCGCCCAGCGGCCGCCAGCAACCCTTCGCCGACCTGGATATCGTAGCTACGCGGTCCCAGATTCACCGTTAGTTCGCTGGCCCTCGCCGGCGTCTGTCCGGCACTTAATTTCATGACTGGATTTCCCTCGCTTCGGGCCGCAACAAGGACTCGACGGCGTCGGCGACGCGCTTCTCTGCCGCCTGCAGTGGATCGTTTCCGCTATCGATGACAATATCGGCCTCGGCATAGATCGGATAGCGTTCCTCCATCAGCTTAGCCAGGATGGCGCGCGGATCGCCATTTTTCAACAACGGCCGGCCGCCGTGGCGGCCGGTTCGCCGAACAAGAACATCGAGATCGGCGCGCAGCCAAACCGAGACGCCAACATCGCGGATCCTGGATCGGGTCCTGGGGTCCAAGAAAGCGCCACCGCCGGTCGCCAAGACCTGCGGCCCATTGCCCAAAAGCCGATTGATGACCCGCCGTTCGCCGTCTCGGAACTCCGCTTCGCCGTAAAGTTCGAAAATATCTTCTATGGAGCATCCCGCCGCATCGGCGATTTCATCGTCGGCGTCAATGAATGGCAGGCCGAAGCGTTTGCCCAGACGACGGCCGATACAAGTCTTGCCGGCCCCCATGAGGCCGACCAAAACAATAGGTTTATCAATCCGTAGAGAATGAACCGTCATCCAAAAACGTCCACTTTCTCGATCCTGGGAGTCATTGAAAGGGTCTCGCCAAGCAATTAGACTGCCGAAAAAATGCCATAGTCGAAACCTAGTCTCCCGTTGTCAACAAACCCAACCGATCTTCAATTGTCATGATGGGGACAGGATTTCAATAGATTTGCCAACCGATCGTTTCAGCATTTCGTCTCTTTGTAATAAGGGAAGGTTGTAAACGAAAAATAAGTAAAAATTCGATTATAGCTGTTTGGGCGCTTTCAACTTTAAGGAAATTCATGAAAAATTTTTCCAAACTTGTTTTTGTTGCCGTTATCGCGGTCATCATCGGCGGCGCGGTATTTCTGGCATCTTGGGACATCCCGGCGCCTGTCGCCGATGTCGAGAAGGTGATAACCGATGAACGCTTCCCGCGTTAGTTCTCCGCCGCGGCCCTGTTTCGGCCTTACCAGGGCCACGGGCTTCATGACCGCCGTCGTTGTGGCTTGCCTCGTCATGGCCGCCGCGCCCGGTAAGGCGCGGGCGCAAGAGGCGCCGCCAGAGGCAAGCGAGCCGACCAGCCTGCCGCCACCGCTACAGCTACGCCCGCATCAGCAAATCGCGCCGGCACCGGCTCCGCTTCTCCCGGCGCCGGCGGAAGCGACACCGCTTGCCTCGGGCGCCAAAGTACGGACGGATGTCCTGCAAACGATCAACCCGGACACGGTGGGTACGCTGACCGTGGAAGAGGGGGGGCTGGGGATCGCCATGTGGAGCGGCACCAGCCGCAACCTGGTCGATACGCTTTTGCCGCGGTTGCCGGTCAACGCCGCCTCGGCGGCGATGCGAAGCCTCATGCGCCGTTTGCTACTGTCCCCAGCCGAGGCACCGCGAGGGGAATCGGAAAGCGGTGGCCTGATCGCCCTTCGCATTGAGCTCCTCGCCGCTATGGGCGATTTGGCCGGGGCTCATCAGCTTCTTACCGCCATTCCCAAGCGCGACCACAACGAGCGGCTTATCCGCATCGATGCCGATTCCAGGTTCCTCGCCAATGACAACCACCGCGCCTGCAACCTTGCCACCCGTCAGATCGCCGAACGGGCAAGCTCCTATTGGCAGAAAGCCTTCATTTTTTGCCAAGCCCTGGCCGGTGAACATCAAAAAGCCGCCCTGGGCGTTTCTCTTCTGCGTGAAATGGGCGCCAAGGACGAGGTCTTTTTCAGCCTTGTCGAGGCCCTGGCCTTGGGCGCCGCCGCCGACATGGAAAGCCTGCCTGATCCGTCGCCGCTTCACCTTGCGGTGGCGCGGGCGGCCAAGGCGCGGCTTCCGGCGGATGTGGTATCATCGAACCGTCCGGGAATTTTAAAAACCATCGCCACCAGCCCCAACGCTTCCGTCGAACTCAGGCTGGAAGCGGCGGAACGGGCCGAAGCAATGGGTTCGCTTGCCGTCGACACATTGCGACAGCTTTATACCAGCGCTTCCTTTTCCGACGAGGAACTGGCCAATCCCCTGTCCAAGGCGGAGGCGGAAAGCGGCCCCTTGAGCCGCGCGCTCCTTTATCGCACGTCGCTTGTGCAAACCGTGCCCACGGCGCAAGCGGAAGTGGTGGCACGGGCCTTGTCACTGGCCAGGGAGGGAGGGCTCTATGCCTCTACCGTCCGGGTTTTTCTGCCGCTGCTTAAACGGATTCCACCTTCCGACGAACTGGTCTGGTTCGCACCCGAGGCGGTCCGCGCCCTGTTTATCAGCGGCGAACATCAAGCCGCCAGGATTTGGTTCGACTTGCTGCGCGCCAGCTCTAAATATGACAAGGACGCCAAGGACGCCCTCGCCGCCCTGCTGCCGGTGGCCCACCTCGCCGGATACAAGGATGTGGATAAGTGGACCACGGACAGGTTGATTGGTTGGTGGCGAACCATCAAGGAAAGCAAGGAAGCGGGGAAGCGGGCAACGCTGCTCTATAGCCTATTCGACGCGCTCGGAGAAAAGGTCCCCGATGAAGCCTGGGAAACCCTTCTCGAAGGCCCACAGCGGATCACCGTGGCGATGCCCCATCCGGCCCTTTGGTATCGTTTGGCTTTTGCCGCCAACAGCAGCAAAGCGCCCGCCGAACGCGAAGTCGTTGCCAGCGTCCAGCCCAACATCTTGGTCAATGCCGAGGGCGTTGATGTTGAGGCGCCCTTGGCGGCGGCGCAAGCGGCGCCCGGGATTGGCCGGCGGCGCCTGGGCGAGACCGTGCTTTTGTCTTTGTTGGCGCTCGGCGAAAGCGGCCCGGGGGCGGCCGATCCGGTAGTTTTGAGCCGCGTGCTAAGCAGCCTCGGGACCATCGGGATGGCGGCCGAGGCGCGCACGCTTGCAATCGAAGCAGCGTTGGCGGGGGGGTTATAAGGCGTTGATGAACGGACGCTATCGAGGCCAACCGAGCCCGCAAGTCGAAATTTTCCTCGAGATGATGGCCGCCGAGCGTGGCGCCGCACGGAACACTATCGAATCCTACCGCCGGGATCTGGCTGATTTCATGGCTTTTCTGGCAACCCGGGGGCGGCTGCCCGAAAACGCGGACACGGCGCGAATTCGCGCCTATTTCAACCAACTTTCCGGAGCCGGGATAGCACCCGGCACCAGCGCCCGGCGACTCTCGGCCCTGCGCCAGTTTTTTCGGTTCCTGTTCGCCGAGGGCTTCCGGGAGGACGATCCCTGTTCTGCCATTGATAGTCCGCGCCAAGGCCGTCCCTTGCCCAAGTGCCTGAGCGAAGAAGAAGTGGAACGGTTGCTGGCGGCGGCGCGGCGGCGCGGCGGCGGCAAGGGAAAAAGATTGGTGGCGCTCCTGGAAATGCTTTACGCCACGGGCTTAAGGGTATCGGAGCTGGTCGCCCTACCGGTGTCGGCAATGTCGCGCGACGGACGTATGCTGATCGTCAGCGGCAAGGGCGGCAAGGAGCGCATGATTCCCTTGAGCGAGCCGGCGATGGAGGCGGTGGTGGTCTACCAACGAATGCGGGAGCACTTCATGGCCGCCCCTCGGCGGACCGGCGAAAACTCTCCTTGGCTGTTTCCCTCCCGCTCCCGGGCGGGACACCTGACCCGCAACCGATTAGGCCAGTTGCTCAAGGGCTTGGCGGTGGACGCCGGGGTCGATCCGGCCAGGGTTTCGCCGCACGTTTTGCGCCATTCCTTCGCCAGTCATCTTCTCGCCCACGGCGCCGACCTGCGCAGCCTACAACAAATGTTGGGACATGCCGACATCGCGACAACGCAGATTTACACCCATGTGCTGGAGGAGCGTCTCAAGCGCCTGGTCAAGGAGGCACACCCCCTGGCCACGAAAAAGGACTTATGAAACGGCTGACAGGGTACGCGGCGCCGCCAATGGCGGCGGTCGCTAGCCGCAACGAAGTCTGATTTTTCATGACCAAACCTTGACAAGAAAAAAAATTCCTAAATATATGACGCGCGAAGCTGGGCAACATGAATTCCTTCCCGACCCGGTCATCAGTATGGGAAACCTCAAAGCATGGCGGAAATGATACGTTTGCGGGAGCTAACGAAGAAGTTCGGCTCCTTGATAGCCGTTGACGGCATCTCTCTCGCGGTCGGCAGGGGCGAGGTCCTGGGATTCCTTGGCCCTAACGGGGCCGGCAAATCGACGACCATGAAAATGGTCTCGGGGTTCCTGGCGCCGACTTCCGGATCGGCCAGTATCTGCGGTCACGATGTCGCCGAAGAACCGGTAAAGGTCAAAAGCCGCATCGGCTATTTGCCGGAGCGAGGACCCAGCTACGGCGACATGACGCCGCGAAGCTTCCTCAACTTCATCGCCGCCATTCGCGGCTTCGACGGCAACGAAAGAACCCGCCGTGTCGAGCAAACGGCGGAGAGATTGGGCCTGGGCGAAGTCCTCGGCCAAACCATCGACACCCTTTCGAAAGGATTCAAAAGTCGTGTCGGCCTGGCGCAAGCGATCCTCCACGACCCGGAAGTGCTGATGCTCGACGAGCCTACCGACGGCCTCGACCCCAACCAGAAGCATCATGTCCGCAACCTCATTCGGGAGATGGCCGAGGACAAGGCGATCATCGTTTCCACCCACATCCTTGAAGAGGTCGACGCCGTCTGCACGCGGGCCGTCATCATTGCTCGCGGACAGTTGCTGACCGACGGCACTCCGGAAGAACTCCTGGCCAGGTCCAGCCATCGTAATTCTGTTCTTATCACCATGGACGCCAGCACCGTCGAGTCGGTGGAAAAGGAGATCGCCGCCCTGAGCAGCGTCGAAGGCATCGATATCCTGGACGGCCTGGAGGATCGCGCCAAGTTGCGTGTCCTGCCGAAGCAGGGCCGGCCGATCGCCATTGAAATCAGTGACCTGATCCGGGCCAAAAACCTGCCCGTTCAGGAACTGCACGTGGAGAAAGGATCGCTTGACGAAGTTTTCCGGGACATCATCCGCGCATCCGAGGACAGGGTTGAAGGCGATGCGTAACATAAGGATCATCGCGCTTAGGGAAATTTCGGGTTATTTCACCACTCCCTTGGCCTTTACTTTCATTGTCATTTTCCTGGCCCTGACGGGCACATTCGCTTTTTATGTCGGCGGCTTCTTCGAGCGGGGCCAAGCCGACTTGCAGACATTTTTCAATTTTCACCCCTGGCTCTTTCTTTTCCTCGTTCCGGCCATCGCCATGCGCCTTTGGGCGGAGGAACGAAAGACCGGGACCATCGAGTTGCTGTTGACTCTGCCCGTGTCCACCAGCGAGGCGGTTTTGGGCAAGTTCCTGGCGGCCTGGGCATTCACTGGCGTGGCGCTGGTTCTGACATTTCCCATGTGGATCACCGTCTATATCTTGGGAACTCCCGACAACGGCGTTATCGCCACCAGTTACCTGGGCAGTTTTTTCATGGCCGGGGCCTTTCTGGCCATCGGCTCGTGTATTTCGGCGCTCACCAAGAACCAGGTGATCGCTTTCATCGTCGCGGCGGCGGTATGCTTCCTTTTCACCATGAGCGGCCTTGAAATGGTTTTGAACTTCTTCCGTGGGTGGGCGCCGGAAGTGGTCATCGACGCTATCGCCTCGATGAGTTTCCTCGTCCATTTCGAGTCGGTGACGAAAGGGGTCGTTGATCTCAAGGACGCCGTATACTTCGTGTCGCTGATCGTTTTTTGGCTATTCGCCAACGTCACCGTTGTCGAATTGAAGAAAGCCGCTTAGATGAAAACCTCGACAGATCCCGCCAAGGACGCCAACAAGAGCAAGTTGGCGTGGGCTGGATTGGTGCTGGCGACGATCATGCTTTTCGCGGTCAACATCTTTTTCAGTACCGTTTTCAAATCGGTGCGTCTGGACCTCACCCAAGAGGGCCTTTTCACGATTTCAGAGGAAACCCGCAATATGCTCGGCTCCATCGACGAGCCGATCGTGGCGCGTCTTTATTACTCGAAAATTCTCGGCGAGCGGAGTCCCAGCCACGCGACCTTTTACGCCCGTGTCCGCGAACTGCTCGAGCAATACTCCCAGCTGTCGGGCGGCAATATCCGCCTCGAAATCCATCATCCCGAGCCATTTTCCGACACCGAGGACTTTGCCGTCGCCTTCGGTCTACAGGGAGTCCCGCTCAACAACGCCGGCGACCTGGGCTATTTCGGGCTCGCCGCCACCAATAGCACCGACGACCAGGAGGTTATCGCCTTCTTCAACACCAGGCGGGAAGCTTTCATCGAATACGACCTGACAAAATTGCTTTACGCGCTTGCCAATCCCAAGAAAAAAGTCGTCGGGCTGATCAGTTCCCTGCCGATAGCCGGTGGCAGGGGCCCCACATACGAGCAGAGCCAGCCGTGGACCGTCCATCGGCAGATCAGTGAATTTTTTGAATTGCGGTCTCTTGGCCTGGATGTCGACAAAATCCCCGCCGCGATTGATACCTTGATGATCGTCCAACCCAAGGGGATGACCGAGGAAGCGCTTTACGCCGTCGACCAGTTTGTGCTTGCCGGCGGCAAGGCCTTGGTTTTCATTGACCCTAACGCCGAGATCGAGGCTGTCTACAGGTCGCGCGTGAAGAGAAAGGGGAAAGCAGATTTCAACCGTCTGCTCAATGCCTGGGGGGTCTCCCTTGTCAAGGGCATGGTCGCCGGCGACCTAGACGCGGCAAAACGGGTCAATACGGAACAGGGATCGCGCACGGTGATATCCGACTACGTTGTCTGGCTAGGGCTTCTGCAGCGCAATTTCGACACCGACGACGTGATCACAGGCGAGATCAGCAATCTCAACTTGGCCACGTCCGGCATCCTTGAAAGAGTCGAGGGTTCGGAAACGGAAATCAGCCCTCTTCTCTTTACCGGTGTTCGGGCGATGAAGATCGACGCCGCGAAAGTCCGCTCCAAACCGGATGTTGTTTCGCTTTTCCAGTCTTTCCGTCCGTCAGGCGAGCGATTGATGTTGGCCGCCCGCGTCAACGGTTCGGTCAAGAGCGTTTTCCCCCACGGGCCGCCGGCCAAGGACAAAGCCGGAAAGCCGGAAAAGCCGGAGGATAGCGGATCGAAAACGGCGGCAACCGCGAAGCCAGCCCATTTGACTAAATCCGCCCATCCCATCAATGTCATAGTTGTTGGCGACGCCGACATGCTGCACGATAGTTTCTGGGTCGATATCCGCAGCTTCTTCGGACAAAACATCCTCCTTCCTTTTGCCAATAACGCCGATTTCGTTGTCAACGCGCTTGATAATTTGAGCGGCAGCGATGCCCTCATCGGCCTTCGGGGGCGGGGCCGTTCCGAACGGCCTTTTTACCTTGTCGAGGACATCCGCCGCGAGGCCGAGCGCCGCTACCGGGCCAAGGAAACGGAGTTGCAGGGCAAGCTGAAAAATATTGAAGCGAAACTTAACAAAATTCAGCGCAAGGACGGAAAGGATGGAGAAGTCATTCTTTCCACCGAGGATAAGGCGGCACTAGACGAATTTCGGACCGAGATGGTGTCCATCCGCAAGGAACTTCGCAAGGTGCAGCATGCCTTGCGGCGCGATATTGAAAGGCTGGGTTCCCGGCTCAAGTTCATCAACATCGCCGGCATGCCCTTGTTGCTTGGCTTGGGCTTGCTCTTGGTCATTTACCGGCGGCGAAGGCGAGCCAGCGGCGGCCGGGCGGGCTGACGCCGCCCAGAGGGCGAGAAAAGGACCAACAACAATGAATCGCAAGGTATTCGTGCTGTTTGGCGTCGCCACCATCGTCCTGGCGGCGGCGGCGGGCATTTCGACAACCCTCGACCGTCCTAGCCGGCCGGCCGGCGGCGGCAAGATGCTCCCGGGCTTGATCGACAGGGTCAACCAGGTCGACAAGATCGTCATCCAACATGGGCAAGGAAAACTGACGGTCAAGCGCCGGGGCGACGGCTGGACGTTGGTGGAAAAAGACGGCTACCCGGTGCCGGTGGAAAAAGTGCGCAAGACCCTCCTTGGCCTGGCTCAACTGGAGCAGCTTGAAAAGAAAACACGGAAAAAGGATCGCTACGCCGAACTCAACCTTCGCGACCCGGAGGAAAAAGGCGCCAAGTCCAGGAAACTGACGCTGCTGGATAAAAACGACGCCGTGATAGCCCAGGTGATTGTCGGCAAACGCAAGCGCACCCTTGGTGGCGAGGGCGGCGTCTACCTGCGCAAAGTCGGCGAGGCTCAGACCTGGCTGACGATAGGAAACCTTGACCCGGACACCCAGGCAAGGAATTGGCTGATCAATGAAATTATCGACCTTGCCGCCGCCAGGGTCGCCCGCGTGACCATTCACCACCCGGACGGGGAACTGCTCGGCGTTTCAAAAAGCTCTATCCATGATGCCCATTTCGGCATCGAAGACCTGCCCGAGGGCGTCCGCATGAAAAGCACGGCGGCCGCCGATCCGCTGGCCTCGATTCTGGTTGATTTTGAGTTCGATGACGTCCGCAAGGCCGAAGCGGTGGGTTTTGCCGGTCATTCCTTGACTCAGATAAGGGTCGCCACTTTCGACGGCCTCAACGTCCTTGTCGATATCATTGAAAAGGACGGCAATAACTGGGTTCGCATCCAGGCCGAGGCGGCAGATGGCGCCAAGCCGCCCAAGGATAGGGAAAAGGCCAAGGATGTGGCCGGCGAGGCTTCGGCCCTGAACGCCCGAGCGGCCGGCTGGGCCTATCTGATTCCCAATTACCAGATAAATTTAATGAGAAAAAAGCTATCCGATCTGATTGCCGGGGAAAACAAAAAGAAATCACCGCCGCCGGGATGAATCGGTGGCGCCGGCGGCCCGCCGGCGAAAGCAGCCGAGGCGGCCCTGCCAAGCAGCCTTGGGCGACGGTTCCCGGCTCTTGATCGAAAAAGCCTCGTTCAGCAGGAGACGCGTTGGTCCATGACGGCGTTGCTCACCGACTTTTGCAGTTTCTCGAACGCCCGGACCTCGATCTGGCGGACCCGCTCGCGGGAGATGCCGTATTGGCTGCTCAACTCTTCAAGGGTCAATGGCGTGTCTTTGAGGCGCCGTTCGGTGATGATGTGGCATTCCCTCTGGGAAAGCCCTTTCATGGCTCCCGACAACAGTTTTCGGCGGTTGTCCAATTCCTGGCTAGCGACCAGTGTTTGTTCCTGATCTTCACCTTCCTCGACGAGCCAATCCTGCCATTCACTTTCGTCACCGTCATTGATGGGGGTGTTCAAGGAATGGTCGGGCGAGGCCAGTCGGCGGTTCATGTTGACCACCTCTTGCTCGGAAACATTGAGCCTGTCGGCGATGAAGGCCAGGTGGTCGGGCAGCAAATCGCCCTCCTCGAAAGCCTGCATCTGGCCCTTCAGCTTGCGGAGATTGAAAAATAATTTTTTCTGCGCCGCCGTTGTTCCCATTTTGACCAACGACCAGGAATGGAGGGTGTATTCCTGGATGGCGGCGCGGATCCACCACATGGCGTAAGTGGCCAAGCGAAAACCGCGGTCGGGGTCGAACCTCTGTACCGCCTGCATGATGCCGACGTTACCTTCGGAAATCAGTTCTCCCAGAGGCAGGCCGTAGCCTCGATAGCCCATGGCGATCTTGGCAACCAGGCGGAGATGGCTGGTTACCAACTTTTCCGCCGCCGCCAAGTCATTCCGTTCCCGCCAGGCCTTGGCGAGCTCGAGCTCCTCGCTCGCCTTGAGCATGGGAAATTCACGAATTTTCTGAAGGTAACGACTTAGATTCGTTTCGGGTGAGATTTCTAAACGCAAGGAAAGTGCAGCCATGTCCTTACCCTTTTCCAATTCACGCCATCTTAGGACGCCGCCAAGGCGTAGCCGATCAATTCTCATCAACAAGACCCACAATACGTGAGTTATTCGGTCAAGTATAGTAAAAATTATATCGCGTCTAATGAACTTATTAATTTATTGATATATATTGATGTTTTTAGCCTAAATTTGATTATTGCGCCGCTCCTCGGGTGCCTGAATCCAATCAAATATGCGTGAAGTGCTTGGCAGCCGTAGGTTTTGACAATCGCCCTTGCCGCCGCCGGCAGAGCCTTGAGCCGCCTCGTCGCGCCACCACCGTAGAGAGGATCGCCGATGATCGGGTAGCCGAAACCTGCCATATGCACACGGAGTTGATGGGTGCGTCCGGTGGCCGGCCGCAGATCGACCAAGGAGGCGCCGGCGAAGGCCGTGAGGGTCCTGTAACTGGTCAAGGCCGGCTTGCCGCCACCGGCGACGACGGCCATTGTCTTGCGGTTTCTCGGGTTGCGCCCGATGTTGCCGGTGATCTCGCCCGACGATGGCGAAGGTACCCCCCAAACCACCGCCAGGTAGGCCTTCTCGACGCTCTGCTCGGCGAACTGGGCGGCCAGGGAGCGGTGCGCGGCGTCGTTCTTGGCGGCCACCAAAAGGCCGCTGGTGTCCTTGTCCAGCCGGTGGACGATGCCGGGGCGGCTGATCCCGCCTATGCCAGAAAGAGAGCCGCCGCAATGGGCAAGCAGCCCATTGACGAGAGTCCCATCCGCATGGCCCGGCGCCGGATGGACGACGAGACCTAAGGGTTTGTCGATGACAATCAGGTCCTCGTCCTCGTGGACGACGACAAGAGGCATGGTTTGAGGTTTAGGCTTGGCCGGTCGCGGAGCCGGCACGGAGACGGTGAAAATTTGCCCCGCCTTGACGCGGCGGGCCGCTTCCATCACCGCCACGCCATCGTCCAAGCGGCTGACACAGCCGGCCTCGATAAGGGCCTTGAGGCGGGTCCTGGAAAATTCGGGCAGGGCCTCGGCCAACAGCCTGTCCAACCTCACGCCAGCCTTGTCCTCGGCTACCGGAACGGTATATGTGGTGGCGGTCATCAGCATGGAGGATGAACCAAAATCATGCGTACGCTCAAGGGTTTGGTGATTGCAATGGCCGTTTTTATCGTCATTGGCGTAGCGGTGCTGGTTTATGGCCTTTACCAGACGGCCGGCAAGGCGGACTCCACTTTTTTCTCTTCCGCCGTGGCGGTCAAGGGTTTTGGCGACATTACCGTGCCGTTACCGGCCGGCTGCGCCATTGCCGGGATGCGGCCGGACGGCGACCGGCTTTTCCTGCGCATCGGTCCCGACGGCCCGTGCAGCCGAATCCTCGCCGTTGATCTCGACAGCGGCAAACTTCTCGGCACGGTGATGGGGACCCGGTGATCGTTCTTTGCCGTTCCCTCCTCGGGCGGATCGTCGATGCCGCCGAGGCGGCCTATCCCGAGGAATGTTGCGGGCTTCTCGTCGGCCAAATGGAGGAGCTGGGAATTTTCCGGGTCAGCCGCGCCGAAGCTAGCCGCAACCTGGCGGCAGCTGGCCGCCATATGCACTTCGAGGTCGACCCGCAATTGCGCTTTGACCTGATGCGGGACCTGGCCGGCGGGGACCAGCGGATAATTGGCCATTATCATTCCCATCCCGACCATCCGGCGGAGCCCTCGGACCGGGACCTGGAGATGGCCTGGGAGCCGCTACTGGCGTGGCTGATCATCGCCGTCGAAAACGGCAAGGCCGTGCAAACAGCGGCCTTTCTCTTGGACAAGGAGAACCACCTTTGGCGGCAAATTGGCCTTGACGGCGAGGCAAGTTGATCCAGACCCTTGATCGCCGCTGCCGTTTGCTTGTAAAGGAAGGGGATCGGCCCAAGGTCCCCTTCGTCTAGAGGCCTAGGACACCGGCCTCTCACGCCGGCAACAGGGGTTCGAATCCCCTAGGGGACGCCAATTTTTTCAATGGTTTAGCCGCCAGCACAGGCAGATTTTTTCGTTCAT
>DASCPW010000081.1:0-1648 GCA_036012725.1 Rhodospirillales bacterium | reverse complement strand
CATCGGGGTCGGCCTGAGCCACACGGCCGTAAGCGGAGCGCCCAACCGAGGTGGAAACGCCGACGACCCGCGGGTGAATTCCTTGCGTCACCCAGGCTTTGGTCACCATATGCCCGACATCGCTGCGGACCCTCACCAGGTCATTTCCCCCAATCCCTAGTTTCTTCGCCACATCGGCATTAATCCAGAGCGGATTGGAGTGCCAAATTTCCGAAAGATATTTGAGGTTGGACGTCATGGAAAGGGTGTGGTAGGCGATCTTGAAGGTGGTCAAGACAAACTCGTGCGGCTTCATATCGGCATGGCGGGGATTCTCTCTCCAGGACGGGACGCGGAATTCGATTTTCCCGGAGGGAGTAGAAAAACCTGATTCCTTGAAGGTCGCGTATTTGGCCTCGACAGGTTTCCTCTTTTTGACGATCTTCCTCGTTGTCAGGTCAATCTTGCCGTAATTTGGCCAGACGCCTTTGGTTTTCAACTTCTTATAGCTCTTCTTTCCCAGCCCGGCGGTCGCCATGACCTGCTTTTGGACCCATTGTCCGGCATCCGCGAATTCCCAGTATTGCTTCATTCCACGGCTGCCGTCCGGGTCAATGGCCTCGATAATATTCTTCAACGTCATCCGTACGTCCTGGGCCAAACCGCGAGGTTCGGCAGCGGGCACGGTCATGCTCGCCCACGGCAAAAGAGCGGTTGGACTGCTGGCCAGATCATGCCGCTCGACGGCCACCACATCCGGCAGAATGATGTCGGCCAAAGCGGCGGTTTCACTCATGAAGGGACTAAAGTCGATGAAGAACGGAATAAGCTTCTCGTCTTTCAGGACTTGACGCCAGACGCTCGCCGCCGGGGCCGAATAGACGGGGTTGCTCATATGGTTGAAAAGTACCTGAACCCGTCGTTTGCCCGCCTTTACCTCGAAAGGGAAGGCATGGTTATAAATCAATCGTGCGTCTGGGCCCGCCGCCGGCTTCGGCACCGGTTGCGGCGCCGAGATATCGAATTGCCGTGGCAGGCAATAGCCGCCTTCATTGTCGATGTTACCGGTGATCACGGCGAGAACCAAACAGGCCATTTCTCCATCGATGCCGTTCCGATGCCAATCGATACCGTTATGGCTGAAGATCGTCGCCGGCTTTGACTTGCCAAACTCGACGGCAATCCTTGAGATAGTTTTTGTCGGCACCCCGCTTGCCTTTTCCGCCATTTCAGGGGTGAATTTGCCGAGCTCCTTTGCCAATCCGTCGCTGGAATAGTTGGTCCAGGAATTGATAAACTGCGTATCGGCCAACCCCTTGTGCATGATTACATTGGCCATCGCCAGCGCGATGATGCCGTCACTACCGGGAAAGACGGGGATCCACTCGTCGCTTCTGCCAGCGGTATTGGACATACGCACGTCAAAGGTAACCAGCTTCAATCTGTTGTTTACGATACCGTCGGTTAACCGTTGCGCCAGCGGAAGTGCGGTTTCCAAAATATTGGTGCCAAAATTCAGAACATATTTAGTATTTTCAAAGTCGGGGAGGGCAAAATCGACGCCCATCATCCGTTTGTGGGCGATTTGCTTGGCGGCGCCGCTTATAAAGGGATAACGGCTGCGAATGACCGAGTTTGAGCCGATAGTATCCATAAAGCGGAGACTGCC
>DASCPW010000080.1:0-22244 GCA_036012725.1 Rhodospirillales bacterium | reverse complement strand
TCCCTATTTGGTCTTGCTCCCGGTGGGGTTTACCATGCCGTCCCCGTTGCCGGGAACGCGGTGCGCTCTTACCGCACCCTTTCACCCTTACCGGCGCGGGCCGAGGCCCGAAACCGGCGGTTTGCTTTCTGTGGCACTTTCCCTAGGGTCGCCCCCGCCGGGTGTTACCCGGCACCGTGTTTCCGTGGAGCCCGGACTTTCCTCCCCCGACGCGGCGGCACCGCGCCGAAGGCGGCCATCCGACCGTCTGGCGTTTATATAGTTAGCGCGAGAATTGCCGGCGTCAAGACAGGAGTCGCAACAGAGCTTCAAGCCGACCGACCGTCTCGGTGTCGGCGACGCCGTCGATTTGGCGTGGCCGGAAGCGGCGCTGGAAAGCGGCGATGCTCTTGCCCAGATCGCCAGTCTCGTAGCCATACCCCGCCAACATGTCCCGCACTTCGTCCGCCGCCGCCTCCCGGGCTTGCCATGAGCCCGGCCAAAGACCGACCCCCGCCGCCGCCAGCCGCCGCCAATCAAACAACTCGCCGGGGTCGGTTTTGCGCCGAGGCGCGACGTCGGAATGGGCAACGACGTTGCGGGCCGGAACGGGATGACGGCCGATGATGTCCAGGGCCAGTTCCTCCAAGACCGCCATCTGCGCTTCCAGAAATACCCGATAACCGAATTCGTGGCCGGGGTTGACCAGTTCGATACCGATGGAGCGGCCGTTGATATCGGTATTTCCCCGCCAGAATGCCTCGCCAGCGTGCCAAGCCCGATGTTCCTCCGCCACCAAGGAAACAACCTCCCCTTTCTCGCCGATCAGATAATGGGCGCTGACCCCGGCCATGGGATCGCGGAGACGTTCAAGGGCGGCCTCGGGAGTTGCCATGCCGGTGTAGTGCAGTACCAGCATGTCGATGGCACCGCCCGAGGGGCGGCCGTCAAAATTGGCTGAATCATGCCGGTCCATGATAGACCCCTTTGATGCGGAATTGGATGATGGCGCCACCCAAGCCAGCTGGCGGATTTACCGCAATCCGCGTTCTTTTTCGATACGATCGTAGGCGACGTTGATGACCGCCATTTTTTTGTTGGCGAGATCAATAAATTCCTGCGGTACGCCCTGGGCAATCAGTGTGTCGGGATGATTTTCCCGGATCAGCTTACGGTAGGCCCTCTTGATTTCATCGTTGGAGGCTTTGCGCGCGAGGCCCAGGACTTCGAAGGGGTCGGCCTTCTCGGGGCCCATGTGGCTAACCCGGATACGCTCGAATCTTTGCCTGCTAAAACCGAAAATGGTAGCAACGTTCCCGAGGAAATCCAATTCAGCCGGGTGAACGACACCATCGGCCTTGGCGATGTGAAAAAGCCCGCCCAAAAGCTCTTCCAGCACCGCCGGTTCATGGGCGAACATGCCGGCGACCTGTTCGGCGTATACCTCGAAGCCTTTCACGTCCTGGCGCGCATCATCAAAAATTTGGCGGACATTTTTCATCTCATCCGGGGGGATATGAAAAATCCGTTTGAAGGCGTCGACTTCGTCGCGGCTGACATGACCGTCGGCCTTCGCCATTTTGGCGCTCAGCACTATGACGGCGATAGTGAACGCAACCTGCTTGTCGACCGCCTCATTGGTTTGTCCGCGCCCGCTCCTGGCCTTGTCGAAAGCATGGCCGGCATAAGCGCCTAGAAACGCACCTAGTGGTCCGCCAATCGCGAAACCGGCGAAGCCGCCGATGATCTTTCCCCAGATACTCATAGTGAAGATTGTTGAGATGAAAAATTTAAATCATGTCTTGTGAAATTAGATGTTCGGTAGAGAAAAGTAAATCTCCAGCCGGCAAATTCGAATTTCTCCTTCCATTCAAAAAGCCAAAGGCACCCAACGCCGCGGGGGTTTTACACAATCATGTTGCCCACTACCGCCCACCGGGTCAATGTCTCCCATGCACGGCAGAAATATCGACCACTAATCAGCCCTTTGCCTCGATGCTACTAGACAAATGCCTTGAGAGCGGTAAAGATTACACTGTCGCATGGAGAGAAAAATCTTGAAAATATTTTTTACTGGTCTGGCGGGCTCGGTCGCCACCGTGATAACTTGTGTGAACGTGGCTTCGGCAAAAGTGGCGGGTGAGCTTTATGATATTGATGCCCTACTCCGCGAACCGCATCCTTTCGCCGGCCCGTTAGTACCCCCGCCACCGTCTACCGAAGGAGCGGCGGCTCAAATTACCCCGACGGCGCCGTCCGCCACCCCGCCGCCGGTCTCCGCCCAGACCAAGCCGCCGGCGACCACTGAGGGCGGTGGTTTCAAGAATATTGTTTCGGAAATCCGTTTTGGCGCCTTGATCCACGACGAAGGGCCATTCAGCCGTAATGAAGAAGACGGGTACGACGGCAATATGGAACTCCTCTTTACCTCGCCGGATATTCTCGACGTGATCTGGTCGCCCAGACCGCATATCGGTTTTAACGCCAACTCCGATGGCGACACCAGCCAAGCCTATCTTGGTTTGACCTGGGAGTGGGATTTCTGGGACGATGCCTTCGCCGGCTTCAGTTTCGGTGGCGCCGTCCATGACGGAGAGAAAACAACCGACGAGTTGGGCACGAAGGAACTCGGCTGCCACGTTTTGTTCCGTGAATCAGTTACTGCTGGCTACCGGTTTTTCGACAACCATGCGCTAATGATTTATCTGGACCATATTTCCAACGGCAATATTTGCTCCCAGAACGAGGGGCTTGAAAATTTCGGCATCCGCTACGGCTACAGGTTTTAGCCTGTTGCCACGGTTTTGGCCCGCACACATGTTAACGGCGCGGAAGACCTTCCCAGCGGCGCCGGCTCTTATGGATTGCTAATCCAAATTCCCAGCCTCACGCGCATCGGCATCGCCCGCCGTCCGCCTACCGACCTGCCACCGGGGCCGTACTTTTACGCCGGTAGCGCCAACGGGCCCGGCGGCATTCGCGCCAGGGTTCGCCGGCACCTGAAAAAAGCAAGAGCGGTGCGCTGGCATGTTGACCGACTGACAAACCTCTTCGGGGTCGACGCGGTTGTCGCCTTCCCCGGCGGCCGCGAATGCGGTCTCGTGGCGGCGGCACGGGCTTGGCGGGGAACGACGGTTCCGATTCCCGGCTTCGGCAGTTCCGATTGCCGGTCTTGCCCGGCGCACCTGCTGCGTTTGCCGAATGGTCTGCGGACTGATGATCTCGCCAAGCCGTCAAGATTGGCTGATTTGGCCAAAGCTGCAAAGTCCCACGGGGCGATCGTTTGGCTCAAACCCGGCGCAGATAAGCAGCGTCGCTTTCAGGCAGGGACGGATTGATGTTCATGCCGGCGCCGACTTCGAAACCGGCCTGAACGGTGAGCCGGGGAACGATTCTCAAGAACCAATGCAAATGCACCGCCGCGCTTGCAGAAATAGTTGATGAGCGGCAGCGGCTGCGGGTCGTGGACGACGACGAAACCTTGATCCAAGTGAGTGCGGATGGCATTTTCCTCAATGACTTCCTCATAAATTTCCAGCTTTTTTTCCGAAAGGTTGATGTCGCCGCCCTGCAGGGCGTTGTGGAATTTCTTGGTTACGGCGAAAAAGTCTGGACGTCCCTGAATGACGCGCCAGCCGGTCCGAACGCCAGCGCCGTTCATGAGAATGGTCAGCGACGAAAGAAGCTCGGCAACGCCGCCGCCATATAAAGTCGAACTGACATGGACGATATTGTGGCGGCGCAGGCTGCGGGCCTTGCTTAAAATGCGCTCGACATTTTCAGCCCCAACCAAAGGTTCATAGTCTTCGGGAGTGATCTATCTTTGTTTTTTCTTGCCGGATCTGTAAGGCATGATGGCCCCCCAAAGAAAATTCCTCGTCGAGTTCCGCTGGTGACAATGTACTTTTTGATTAATTCTTCCCAGCTTTTTCCAGGGACGTTAAGAAAAAAAACAGAACCATATGGGAGCAAAATCTTAACTTCCGCTTTCGCTTCCGCCCATATCGGTAAGAAACCGCAGGAACGCTCCCACCTCTTCTGGACCGCCGATGCGATAGCTGGCGGCGGTGGCGCGGCCGCCATGATCTTCCGCCGGGCCGGCCACGACAACCCCTACTCCCCGGCCACCAATAGCGGCAAAGGCGTCCTCGTCGGTCACATCGTCGCCGATGAAAATGGGAACTACGTCGGAGCTGTCCAGATTAAGGACGCGCAAGATCCATGATACCGCCTTGCCTTTGTTCCAATCTGCCTTCGGTTGGATTTCCAGAACCATATCACCGGCGGTCGCGCGCAACTCCTTTTGCTCATCGAGAACGGCATCCACCGCCGCCATGATCTGGGAGCGTTGCTGTTCCGGCACCAAGCGATAATGGACAGCAATGGAGCACCGCTTGCATTCGACTAGGGCCCCGCTGACACTGCTCAACTGCCGTCGCAACCGGGCGCCGGCCTCACTCAGCATTTCACGGTATTCACCGCAACCGTCGTAGGTGATGCCGGCCGCCGGACCGGCGATGTCAAATCCATGCGAACCCGCATATACCAAGCCGTCCAGCCCGACCAAGCGATGCACGTCATTGCGGTCGCGGCCGCTGACAATGGCGACGGGAAAGCGGTTAGCCAGCGCCTTGACGAGGGCGCGCATGGAGAGGGCGAGAACGGCTATCTCCGGCTTATCGACAATGGGAGTCAGGGTCCCGTCGTAATCGAGGAAAACGGCGATCCGCTTGCCTGCCAGTCGGCGGCTCAATGTCTGCCGGCACGACAGGGCAAACGGCAGATCGCGAATGGATTTTTTCAACTTCAGGGTTCTCCATACCTAAGAGGTAGCTGTTCTTGCCCCCGAAAAAGCGAGCGCGCAAGCAATTTCCGAAGACCCCGCCCGTTTGTTTTAAAGTTGCCGCCGGGGCGAGCGGACAAGGGAATAGTCAGTAATAGATGATGAGATGGGGTTACAGGATCTCCAGCACTTTCTCCGGTGGCCGCCCAAGCGCCGCCTTGCCATCTTTAACGACAATCGGCCGTTCGATAACAACCGGATTGTCGGCCATGCCCGCAATTAACTCCTGGTCGCTTAAATCCAGCTCATTGAGCCCTGCCTCCTTGGCTTCCTTGCGGCGCAAAAGCTCCCTTGGCGATATGCCGAGGAGGTTCAGAATTTGTTTTAATTCCTCGCTGTTGGGTGGCGAAGTCAGGTACTCGATGACGAGTGGTTTGATTCCGCGTTCTTGCAGAAGCGCCAATGTTTCGCGCGATTTGCTGCAACGTGGGTTATGGTAAATGGTGACAGTCATGGCGCCTTTCTCCCAAAAAATGTGATAGTTTCATCGGCTGATGGGTTATCTTGTCCGCCAGGACACATATAAGAGCTTATTCCGAAAATGCTTCCCAATTGGTTTTCCAAATCTGTTTTCACCGCCCTGGCGGCGGTAATTTTTTTCCTGGCTTTGGTCGCCCCGGCCGAAGCCGCCCAGGCACAAAAGAACACTGAAGCCACGACCCGGGATCTGGAAACCCTGGCCACCACCCTTGAGGACGGTGCCCGGCGCCAGGAACTCATCAGTAAGATCAAAGCCCTGATCGCGGTGCGGGAAAAGACCGAAGGGAAGGAAACAGTCAACGGCCTTGGTGCTATTTTTATCACCACGCTGTCGGAACGTATCAAGGAAACCAGCAGCCAGTTGACGGCCGTCGCCGATGCCTTGAGCGACTTTCCCTTGCTTCTCCGCTGGCTGAGGGCACAGACCGCCGGCGCCGAGGCCCGCAACCAGTGGCTGATGCTGATATTCAAGCTGGTGGTCATTCTTGCCGCCGGCCTGGCCGCCGAACGCCTGACCCGTTTCCTTTTGCTACACCCCCGGCAAACCTTGGAAAGCCGTGAAACCGAAAGTTTCTTGGTGCGGGTGCCCTATCTGCTGGCAAGAACCGTCTTGGACGTGGTGCCCATTGCCGTTTTTGCCGGCGGTGCCTATTTGGTGACGCCCCTGGTTCAGCCCGGTCCCAAGGTCCATGTGGTGGCCCTGACTTTTATTAACGCCTACCTGATCGCCCGGGGAACCTTGGTGGTGGCGCGCATGGTGCTGTTGCCGGCGGCGCCATCCCTGCGGGTGCTGGCCATCGGCGGCGAGACCGCCAATTATTTATTCATCTGGAGCCGACGCCTGGTCATGGTGACGGTTTTCGGCTACTTCCTGGCCGAAGCGGCATTGCTCCTCGGCTTGCCGGCGAGCGGACACGAGGGCCTTTTGCGGTTGCTCGGCCTTGTCGTCACGACTCTGGTCGCCATCTTCATTTTCCAGAACCGCCTTACCGTCGCCGCCTGGATTCGAGGTAACGGCGAGGAAAGCGATGGCCCAGGCCCGTTTTGGTTCGGAGCCAAGCGGCTGCGCAAGCGCTTCGCCGACATCTGGCATGTGCTGGCCGTCATCTACGTGGTGGCAATTTACGGCGTTTGGGCGATATCCATCGCCGGCGGTTTTCAGTTCATCATTCGGGCCAGCGTTGTT
The DNA here is from genome assembly GCA_036012725.1 of Rhodospirillales bacterium. Taxonomy (GTDB): domain Bacteria; phylum Pseudomonadota; class Alphaproteobacteria; order Rhodospirillales; family 2-02-FULL-58-16. Next base: position 15,756 of record DASCPW010000080.1, on the reverse strand, counting down.
TCGCTGCTGATTCTGGCCATTGCACGGGCGATATCGATGGCCTTGCGCCGGGCCGCCCTACGCGGTTTCGCCATCAATGACGAGATCAGAAAACGATACCCGACACTGGAGTCCCGCGCCAACCGCTATCTGCCGGCCCTACATATCTTGCTTCAGGCGCTGGTTGTCCTCATTTCCGGCCTGGCCTTGTTGCAAGCCTGGAACATTGACGCTTTTGGCTGGCTGGAGACACCCATCGGGCAGCAGCTGACCCAGAGTGTGCTCAGCATCGCCGTCGTCGTCGCCATGGCGTTGGTAATCTGGGAAGCCATCAACTCGGCCATAGAACGCTATCTGTCCAAAACCGACGAATACGGGAACCTGGTCGAACGCGGCGCCCGCGCCCGCACCTTGCTGCCGCTTATGCGCAATCTGATTCTCGTAGTACTGGCAGTGATGGTGACGATGATCGTGCTGTCGGAACTGGGCATCAATATCGCGCCCCTGTTGGCCGGCGCCGGCGTTGTCGGCTTGGCCGTCGGTTTCGGCTCGCAAAAACTGGTCCAGGACGTGATCACCGGCACCTTTATCTTATTCGAGGACTCGATCTCCGTCGGAGACGTGGTCAAGGTGGGCGGCAGCGCCGGGTTTGTCGAGGCCTTTTCCATCCGTTCTATCCGGCTCAGGGATTTTTCGGGCTCTGTCCACACCATCCCTTTCAGCAATGTCGATACCGTCACCAACATGACCAAGGAATTTTCCTATTATGTCTTCGAGGTCGGCGTCGCCTACCGCGAAGACACCGACGAGGTCATGGAAGTGCTAAAAGAGATAGGCGCCGAAATGCAGGCCGATCCAGAATACGGCCCCTGTGTTCTCGAACCGCTGGATGTTGTCGGTGTCGACCGGTTCGACGATTCGGCGGTGGTCATCAAGGCTCGCTTCAAAACCGCCCCCATCAAGCAGTGGTTCGTGGGACGCGAGTTCAACCGCCGCATGAAAAGGCGTTTCGACGAATTGGGAATCGAAATGCCCTTTCCCCACACCACCCTCTACTTCGGCGAGGACAAAGCCGGCAACGCTCCCATGGGCCGCGTCTTTGTCGAAAAGAACGAACGCCGCCCCGCCGCCGCCGGCAAGACGCGGCAGCGCCCGAGCACCATTGCCAAGACCGACCTGCCGACCGGCGAGGAGGGCGGAACGGGTAGCGAGACGGACGATGGTTAAAGAGGTTCGGGCCGCCAAACGCTAACTCGCGACGCAACAACAAGCAAGCGATGACCGAAAGCAACGCCATAAATTGGATTGGCCTGTGGACCCTTTACCGGCGCGAGGTGTGGCGCTTTCTTAAGGTCTTCACCCAGACCCTGATGGCGCCGATGATCACCACGCTCCTGTTCCTGGCCGTCTTCGCCCTTGCTCTCGGCAGAATTTCGCAGGTCGTCGGCGGCGTCCCTTTCCTGGAATTCCTGGCGCCGGGCCTGATCATGATGGCAATGGCCCAGAACTCCTTCGCCAATACCTCCTCATCGATCCTTGTCGCCAAGGTCCAGGGCAACATCATCGATACCCTGATGCCGCCGTTCAGCGCCCATGAACTTACCTTGGGCTTCGCCTTGGGCGGGATGACCAGAGGCGTCATGGTCGGCCTCGTGGTGGTGACGGCGATGGCGTTTTTCGTGCCCCTCGGCATGCACAGTTTCGGCTATATCCTTTACCATGCCATTGCCGCCTCCTTGATGTTGTCGCTATTGGGTATCATCGGCGGAATCTGGTCGGAAAAGTTCGATCATATCGCAGCGGTTACCAATTTCATCATCATGCCCTTGTCGTTCCTTTCCGGCACCTTTTATTCCATCGCCCGTTTGCCGGAGGCCTTCAAGGCTATCGCGTTTTTCAACCCTTTTTTCTACATGATCGACGGCTTCCGTTACGGTTTCATCGGCCATGCCGATGGGTCGCTGGCGGTCGGACTGTTGACGATGGCCGGAGTCGATTTGGGACTTTGGTTGGCTTGCTACCAGATGTTTGCCAGCGGCTATAAATTGAAGGCTTGATTCTTAGAGGCAAGATTCGGATACTTGGCCGCTTTCCTGACGGGCCGGCGCCAGTTTTCTGAACAGGCCGGCCCGAAACATTTAGAGGGGAAGCAGCGGTGATTTCCGCGGTCATGCCCACCTACGCGCCCGCCGACGTTGCCTTCGAGAGAGGCGAAGGGGCGTATCTTTATGACACAGACGGCGGGCGCTTCCTGGATTTCGCCGCCGGCATCGCAGTCAACGCCCTCGGCCACTGCCACCCGCACCTGGTCGAGATCCTGAAATCCCAGGCTGGCAAGGTCTGGCATACCTCCAACCTCTACCGCATCCCGGAGCAGGAGAGGCTGGCCGAGCGGCTGGTCGCCAACTCCTTCGCCGACACCGTGTTCTTCGCCAACTCCGGCGCCGAGGCCGTCGAGTGCGGCCTCAAGATGGTCCGCCGCCACTTCGACGAGGCCGGCGAAGTCGGCCGCTACCGGGTGGTCTGCTGCAAGGGCGCCTTCCACGGCCGGACACTCGCCACCATCGCCGCCGGCGGCCAGGACAAGCACCTCGCCGGCTTCGACCCGGCGCTCGAGGGCTTCGACCATGTGGCCTTCGGGAATCTCAACGAGACGCGCGCCGCTATCACGCCGGAGACCGCCGCCATCCTGGTCGAACCTGTACAGGGTGAAGGCGGGATCAAGTCGGCCAGCGCCGAGTACTTGTTGGGCTTGCGCGAGACCGCCGATGAATTCGGCCTGTTGCTATTTTTCGACGAGATTCAATGTGGGATGGGGCGGACCGGCAAGCTCTTTGCCCACCAATGGGCCGGCGTCACCCCGGATATCATGACCATCGCCAAGGCCCTGGGCGGCGGCTTCCCCATCGGCGCCTGCCTGGCGACGGAAGAGGCGGCGCGGGCCCTGACCACGGGCAGCCACGGATCAACCTTCGGCGGCAACCCGCTGGCCATGAGCGTCGCCAATGGCGTTCTCGACCTGGTCCTAGGCAACGGCTTTCTGGACCGCGTCAACGCCGTCGCCCATTACCTGCGCCACCGCCTCGAAGCCCTCGTCAAGGCCCAACCGAAGGTATTCTCAGATGTGCGGGGGACGGGACTGATGCTTGGCCTCGTCTGCGCCGTCAACAACCGTGACTTGGTGGCGCGGTTTCTTGGGCAGGGCTTGCTCTCGGTCGCGGCCGGCGGCAACGTGCTGCGGCTATTGCCGCCGCTGATTATCGAGGAGCGTCATGTTGACGAGGCGCTGGAGATTATCGAGCGCTGTTGCCGGAAACTGGCCCAGGAAGCAGCGCAAAAGGCGGGATGAGATGAGCGACATCAAGCATTTCATAGACCTGGACCGGCTCAACACCGCCACCTTGCGGCAAATCCTCGATCTCGGCCTAGCCTTCAAGAGCGGGGGAAATCGCGGCCAGCCGCTGGCCGGCAAGACCCTGGTGATGATTTTCGAGAAGCCTTCGACCCGCACCCACGTTTCGTTTCAAGTCGGCATGCAGCAGCTTGGCGGCCAGACGGTTGTGCTGGGGGATAGGGATTCGCAGATCGGCCGCGGCGAGACCATTGCCGACACAGCGCGGGTCTTGTCCCGTTACGCCGCCGCCATCATGATCCGCACCGACGATGCTAGCAAACTCCTGGAAATGGAATCCCATTCTTCGGTGCCGGTGATCAACGGCCTCACCGATGACAGCCATCCTTGCCAAATCATGGCCGACGTGATGACCTTCGAGGAACACCGCGGTGCCATTGCCGGCCGCGTGGTGGCCTGGTGCGGCGCCGGCAACAACGTCGCCGCCTCGTGGGTCCATGCCGCCGCGCGCTTCGGCTTTATCCTCCGCTTAGCCTGCCCGCCACCGTTGCTTATCTCGTCCACGTTGCTCGAATGGGCGCGCGCCCAAGGCGGCCAGGTCAGCCTTGCCGATACCGCCGAGGCGGCGGTCGCCGGCGCCGACCTGGTGGTCACCGACACCTGGGTCTCCATGGGTGAAAAGGATACGGCGGGCCACCACGGCCTGCTTGAGCCTTACCGGGTGGACGAAGCCCTGATGGCCAAAGCCAAGACGGATGCCCTGTTCATGCACTGCCTGCCGGCCCATCGCGGCGAGGAAGTCACCGATGCTGTCATCGACGGCCCGCGCTCGGTGGTCTGGGACGAAGCCGAAAACCGCCTGCATGCGCAAAAGGGCATCCTCGCCTGGTGCCTGGGCTGAATTTTTTATCCGGCTAGTGGCTTTTCGCCGCCGGGCGGCCCATTGAGCGTAGCATTGCAAGCATGTCTTCCAGCTTTTCCTTCGGCGACTGGATTCAGCCTTTTCAAATAGATGCCCTGGGCGTTCGCGGGCGACTAGACCGCCTTGAACCGGCGGGCTCGGTCATGCCAATATGCCATCGGTTCACGGGCCGTTTTTTGATAGCTTGGCGAGGCGATGAGAACACTTTCGATCCTTACCACGGCGGTATTTTTGGTCACCGCCCTGCTCGCCGCCTGCGAGACGCCGCCGCCGGTGGATAAGCTGCCGGAGCTCACTTACACCCATCTGGGCACGTTACGTTTCAACGCCGGCGTCATGCAGGTAGTCACCACTTATAGCCAACCGATGAAGGCGCCAAACGTCGAGCACTTGTTGCTGACGCCGCCCTTGAAGACGCTCAAGCGATGGGCCGACGACCGCATCTTTGTCGGCGGCGACAAGGGCCTGGTCCGTTTCACCATCGTCAATGCCGCCGTCACCGAGACTGCGCTGAAAGTCAAAAAAGGCCTGCTAGGGGCGTTCCACAAGGAGCAGTCGGAGCGCTACGACGCCGTTATCGAGGCCAGCATCGAGTTGCTCGACGACCGTGGTTTTCGCCTCGGCTTTGCCAGCGCCCAGGCCAACCGCTCGATGACGGTACGCGAGGACGCCACCCTGAATAAGCGCCGCCGTGTCCAGTTCGAATTGATCGAAGCCCTGATGAATGATTTCAACACCGAGATCGAGAGCAACATCCGCCAGTACCTGAGCAAGTGGCTGCTGTAAAACCGCCCCCCGTCACCCCCGCCAGAAGGATGGGCTGAACAGAACCAGCACCGTGAATAGCTCGAGCCGGCCGAGCAGCATGCCCGCCGCCAAAAGCCACTTGGCGGCATCGGGCAGGGGCTGGAAGGTGCCGGCCGGTCCGGCGACCGGGCCCAGTGCCGGACCGACATTGGAAATCGCCGTCGCGGCGCTCGAGATGGCGGTCAGGAAATCAAGGCCGAGCATCCCCAGGCCCAAGGCCAGCGCCGCGAAGGAAAGCCCGAAAACGAAGAAGAAACTCAACACCGAGACGATGACCTCGTCGGAAACCGGGCGGCGGTTGTAATAAGGAATGAAAACGCCATGGGGCTGCGTCAGGTGACGGATTTGGGTGTTGGCGGTGGCGTAAAGTACTTGGAAACGGAAAATCTTAATGCCGCAGGTGGTCGAGCCGGCGCAGCCGCCGATAAACATGATAAAGAAAAAAACCGGCACCGCGAAGCTGCCCCAAGCCCCGTAATCCGTCGATGCGTAGCCGGTGCCGGTGAGGATCGAGACGACATTGAAGGAGGCATAGCGGAGCGCTTGCAGCGGTTGCAGGCCGTTTTCCAGCCACAGCCACGCCGCCGCCACGACGACAACAACGCCGGCAATAGCCAAAAACCACTGCACCTGGCTGTCGGCCGCCAGCGCCTTTAAGTCGCCTTGCGACGTTTTCAGATAGAGCATGAACGGCAGGCTGCCGGCGACCATGCCGGCGACGGCGATAGCGTCGATGAGAGCGCTGTCGAAAGCGCCGAACGAGCCGTCCGAAGTCGAAAAACCGCCGGTGGCGATAGTCGTCATGGCGTGCGCGATAGCATCGAAGCCGCCCATTCCAGCGAGCCAATAGGCAACCGCCAATAAAGCCGTGAACAGCAGGTAGATCAAGACCACGGCGGTAGCCACCTGGGCCATCCGCGGCAAAGCCTTCTCCGCCGTCTGCGAGGATTCCATGCGGAACAGTTGCATGCCGCCGACACGCAGCAACGGCAACACGGCGATCGCCATGACGATAATGCCGATGCCGCCCAGCCATTGCAAAAGCGCCCGCCACAACAATATCCCCGGCGGTGCTCGGTCGAGGCCGGTGATCACTGTCGAGCCAGTGGTGGTGACACCCGACATGGCCTCGAAAAAGGCGTCGGTAAAGGAAAGGTTGAGTTCCGAAAAGACGAACGGCAAGGAGGCGAACAAGGTCAGCGCGACCCAGCTCAAGGTGGTCATGACGAAGGCCTGGCGGATCGATAGACGGACACCGCCGATACGGCAGGTCAGCATCATGGCGAGGCCGACAAACATGGTAACGCCGGCGGCGGCGGCAAAGACCTGCCAGTCCGGATTGCCGGCGTAGGCATCGACCGCCGCCGGCAGGCACATGCCCAGGGCGAGCGCCGTCAACAGGGTGCCGATAATCAAAAAAATAGGCCGAAAATCCATCCGCCGGGCGTTCCTTTCCCCCTCTCGCGATAAACAGAGGGGGTTCAGACAAAGCCTGAAAACGGCATTTGGTCAAGGGGGGAAAACGACGGCGCCTCGAAATCGCCTGGCCACAGGCTTTATGCGAAGTCGGTGCCGACACCCTTCGGGTGGCCGACCATGGCGAGGAATTCGCGGCGCGTCGATGGGTTGTCGCGGAAGGCGCCCAGCATCCTCGACGTCACCATGACGACGCCGGGCTTGTGAATGCCGCGGGTGGTCATGCACTGATGCGCCGCCTCGACGACTACGGCGACGCCGGCCGGTTGCAAGACGCTGTTGATGGTGTTGGCGATCTGGGCAGTCATCTTCTCCTGGATCTGCAAGCGCCGGGCAAAGATTTCCACCAGCCTGGCCAGCTTGCTGATGCCCACCACCCGGTGGCTCGGCAAGTAAGCGATATGGGCCTTGCCGATGAAAGGCGCCAGATGATGTTCGCAGTGGGATTCGAAACGGATATCCCTGAGCAACACCATTTCGTCGTAGCCGTCTGTTTCCTCGAAGGTGCGCTTGAGAAGATCCTCCGGATCGGCGCTGTAGCCGGCGAAAAATTCCTCGAAGGAGCGGGTCACCCGGGCAGGAGTTTCCAAAAGGCCATCACGGTCCGGATCGTCGCCTGCCCAGCGGATCAGGACGCGCACGGCGTCTTCGGCCTCGCGTCGCGAAGGCTTCGCCGCGTCCTTGCCTTCAAGAAGGGTTAACGGTTTGCGGGTGGCCATGGTTTTTATCCGTCTTTCAAGTCTTTTGGCAATGGGGCGTCAACGCCGGCCGATTTTGACCCCTGCCAATTGGTTGGAAATAGGATTTTTTCTAGTCATTCAGAGCGATATGGTAAACGGGACGGGAAAGTCAAGGGCGATCCATGATGGCGCTTATTCATAGCTGCACGCGGCCCCGCCGAGGATGCAAAACGTGGTGCAGTGGGGATGGTTGAGCTTCACCGTTTTCGCCGAGCCTGCTAAATCGTTGCCGAGTTCGAACTGAGGATCGTAAGGCAACAATGTGCAAGGGACGACGACCGGGCGAGCGGCGCCCTTGCGTTTGATCACCATGCGCGAGGTCGCGCACATGATGCTTGAAGGCTCCACTCCCAGAATATCCCAGCAATGGACGGTGATCTCGGGGACATCCAGTTGGGCGTCCATCTCTGGAAAGAGGACAAGTTTTGCCGGGTCGGCGGCATCCACCGGAATATTCTTGCCAGCGAACAGGGCGGCGTAGCCGGCCCGGGCTTCGATGTCGGATTCATTCCAGCAGGTGCGTCCAGCGACGGCCAGGCCGAAGCTGTTTTCGACCAGCCATTTCAGTCCCGCCAACATTGGCTCCCAGGAGCCCTCGCCGCGGATGGCTTCGTGCCTGGCGCGGGTGTAATGATCAATCGACACCCTCAGCGTCAGTTTCCCTTCATGACGTTTTTGCAACGCCAAAAGCCGGGCCCGCTTGTTGAGCAAAGGTTTCATGGCGTTGGTCAGAACCAGCGCCCGGTGGCCGCGGTCGAGGGCATGGGCCATCATCGCCGGCAGTTCGGCATTCATGAAAGGCTCGCCGCCGGTGAAGGCGATTTCCTCGGTGGGAAGGTTGTGGCGTTCGATTTCGTCCAGGTACTCGCCGAATTCGGAGAAGGTAAGATAGGCCAGGCTGTCGTTGCGGGGGCTCGACTCCATGTAGCAGTTTTTGCAGGTGATGTTGCAAAGACTGCCGGTATTGAACCAAAGGGTTCTGAGCCGGGTCAGCGCCACCACGGCGCGCCGTTCGCCTTTGGCGGTGATGTCGGGGTCACGGAACTTGTCGGGACCAATGAGCGGCTTTTCGGCCAGCATACCTTCGGCCATGGCTTTCACCTGATGGTTTCCGTCGCCAAAGAACGAATGATTTCTTAACCTCCGCTTGACGGTAAGCCAAATAACAAAATCGTGTGATCCGGATGATTCCAGGGGCAGTCAGCCCCGGGCCACCTTGAGGGCCTGGTCCAGGTCCTCTTTTACGTCCTGCGGATCCTCCAAGCCCACCGACAAACGCACCAAGCTGTCGCCAACGCCCATGCGCGCCCGTTCCTCCGGTTGCAGACGGTGGTGCGTAGTCGTCGCCGGATGGGTGATCAGGCTTTTGGCGTCACCCAGGTTGTTGGAAATATCAATCAGCTTAAGGGCGTTGAGAAATCCGAATGCCGCCTCCTTGCCGCCCTCGAGCTCGAAAGCGACGATGCTGCCGCCATCGGCCATCTGTTTCATGGCGAGATAGTGCTGAGGGTGACTCTCGAGCCCTGGATAGAGAACCCGGGATATGCCGTCCCGGCGGCTCAGGAATTCGGCGACGGCGTGGGTGTTGGCGCAATGACGGCGAAGGCGCAATTCGAGGGTCTCAAGGCCCTTGAGCAGCAGCCAAGCATTAAACGGGCTCAGCGCCGGACCGGTATTGCGGACGAAAGGGATCAACCGGTCATTGAAGAATTCCGCGTTGTTGGTGAGGATGGCCCCGCCCAGACAGCGCCCCTGACCGTCGATGTGCTTGGTGGCGGAATAGACGACGATGTCGGCGCCATACTCAAAAGGTTTTTGCAGGAGCGGCGTGGCGAAGACATTGTCGATAACAAGGCAGGCGTCGGTGGCATGAGCTAGTTTCGCGACCGCCGCCAAGTCGATGATCTCGAGTGCAGGGTTCGATGGCGTCTCCAGGAACACGGCTTTGGTTTGTTGGCCGAGGGCTTTTTGCCATTGCTCCAGATCGGTACCATCGACCAGTTCCGTTTCGACACCAAAAGCGGGCAGCACTTCGCTGACGATGTAGTGGCACGCGCCGAACAACGCCCGCGACGCTACCACCCGGTCGCCGGCCTTCAACTGGCAGGCCAGTGAAGCAAATACGGCGGCCATTCCGCTTGCCGTTCCGAAGCACAACTCCGCCCCTTCCAGCATCGCCAAGCGCTTCTCGAACATGGCGACGGTGGGGTTGGCGTAGCGGGAGTAGATAAACCGTTTTTCCTCTCCTTTGAAGGCGCGTTGCGCCTGTTCGGCCGTGTCGTATACATAGCCCGAAGTCATGAAGATGCCTTCGCTGGTCTCGGCGAAAGGGGACCGCGCGGCGCCGCCACGGACAAGTTTTGTCGCTTGGCGCCAAGTGGATTCCTTGGCATTCATGTCGCCCATGATTGCTCTCTCCTTAGGTTGGACAATGCCAAACAACAAAAAAAACCCCGACCGCTTCGGGTCAGGGCTTGATCAACGAGCTCGAACCTTTTAGCGGGTTGTTTTGCGTGGCCGCAAGCTGTTCAGCAAATCACCACGATTAGTGTTTGCAATAAATGGCCGAATGCCTCCCGTCAAGGGCAAACGAACGGCCGGCGATTTCGGACATGGCGGCATGGCGAGGGCTATTCCGTTGTTGGCATGTGGCCGGGGACGGTATTTTTTTTATTGATAAAAACACTCGTTTCCGGTCTGTAATTGCCCATAAGGGCGCCACTAATGAGTGTTGCCTCTCAATTCCAGCAGAGGAACGAATGAAGGAAGCCGATCTGCTGTTCCCGGCGACGGCTATGCCGGACCGCGACTGGTGGCGGGCCCTGTGGCCGGACCCGCAAGGCGTTCTCCGGGCGCTTGGGTTGGACGCCGGCCTGACCGTGGTCGATCTTTGCTGTGGCGATGGCTACTTCACCGCGCCCTTGGCGGCCCTCACCCAAGGCAAAGTCTTTGCCATCGATTTGGACCCGGCAATGCTGGATAAGGCGAAAGCCGAGGTTGATCGCGTTGGCGCCACCCAACCCCAGTGGATTTGCGCCGATGCCAGGGACTTGGCGGAACGGGTGGTGGAAAAGGCCGACTTCGTGCTGATCGCCAACACCTTTCACGGCGTCCCGGACAAAACCGGCCTGATTGGCGCCGCCGCCACGGTTCTCAAACCCGGCGGCCGCTTGGCGATCGTCAATTGGCATCGGCTGGCACGCGAAAAGACGGTCGTCCTGGACCAGGCGCGCGGGCCGGCAAGCGAAATGCGCATGTCGCCGGAACAGGTTCGCGAAGTCGTCGAACCGGCGGGATTCGAACTCAGCCGGATCGTGCAACTTCCGCCCTATCACTACGGAGCGATTTTCCGGACGGCGGGAACAGGGACATAAATTTGTCCCGGCGACATCAATGTCATTCCCGACCTATGACATGAATGTGCTATAACGACCCCCGAAAGCGGGCGTGGCGGAACTGGTAGACGCGCCAGACTCAAAATCTGGTTCCGGCAACGGAGTGGGAGTTCGATTCTCCCCGCCCGCACCAAAAAATCCTTCCCGCGCAAAAACATTTTTCGGCGACGGGGCTGACCCTATTACATGGCTTCTGGAGGTCCACCCCGGTGCTGCGACGCCTTTATGATTGGACCCTGAGGCTTTCGGCCCATCGTCATGCCCTCTGGGCGCTGGCCCTGATCTCGTTCGCCGAGAGCTCGGTCTTTCCCGTGCCGCCGGATGTCTTGTTGATTCCCATGGTGCTGGCGGCCCGCCACCGGGCCTGGCGCATCGCCGCCGTGTGCACGGCGGCTTCGGTGCTGGGTGGGCTTTTTGGCTATGGCATCGGCGCTTTTTTCTTTGAAGTCCTGGGCCGACCTTTGCTGGAAATCTACAACGCCACCGAGACCTTTGAGCATACCCGGGCGCTTTATAACGAGCATGGCGCGCTGATCATCTTCACCGCCGGATTCAGCCCCATCCCTTACAAGATTTTTACCATCGCCAGCGGTGTCAGCGGCATGGAGCCCTTCTCTTTCGCGCTGGCCTCCCTGGTTGGACGCGGGGCGCGTTTCTTCATCGTCGCGGCCTTGCTGTGGAAATTCGGCGAACCCATTCTGGGCTTCATCGACAAGCACCTGGGCAAGCTGACCCTGGCCTTCGCCGTCCTCCTCCTCGGCGGCTTTTTCCTGCTCAAGTTCGCGCTGTAGCGCCGCCGCCGGATTTGTTCTATATTTTAATCTCAAGAAGATGGCTGGATTTACGACTTTCCTCGATCGGCCCCGGCTGATACCCGCCGCCATTCTCGTCATCAGCCTGGGCGCGCTCGCCAACGCTTATGTGGCACAATATGTTTTCGATCTCGAGCCCTGTATTTTCTGCCTTTATCAGCGGGTGCCGTACGCCGTCACCGCCGTACTGGCGGTCAGCGCCTTTTTTCTGGCGACCGACGGTGGACGGGCGGCGATGGTGGCGCTTTGCGCCGGTGCCTATTTGGCCGGCGCCGGGATCGCTTTTTACCATGTTGGCGTCGAGCAGCACTGGTGGCTGTCGGAATGCACCGGCACCCTGGTCAAGGACCTGAGCATCGAAGAAATGAAAGCGCAACTGATGACCAAACCACCGAAGGCCTGCGATGACCCGGAATGGACTTTCCTTGGTTTGTCCATGGCCACTTATAACGCCGTTTTTTCGCTTGCCCTGGCCGCCGCTTCGCTCGCCGGGGCGCGGCTGTTGGCAAGGACGTCATGACCAAAACCGACAAACCGACGTTGCGCGAGCGCCTGCCCGGTGATCCGACGAAAGAGCAGTTGATCGAACGCTTCATCCGCGTCGACCAGGCCGGCGAATACGGCGCCGTGCGAATTTACAAAGGCCAGTTGAGCGTACTAGGCGCGACCTCCGCGGCCCCCGTCATCCGCCGCATGGCCGAACAGGAAAAGGAACATCTGGAGACCTTCGACGATCTCATCGGCAAGCGCCGGGCGCGGCCAACGGCGCTGCTGCCGGTCTGGCATCTGGCTGGTTTCGTGCTCGGCGCCGGGACGGCGCTTTTGGGCAAGCACGCCGCCATGGCCTGCACCGTCGCCGTCGAAGAGGTCATCGACGAACATTACGCCGGTCAGATCGAACAGCTGGACGCCGGCGAGGAAGAATTGAAGGAAATTTGCGAAACCTTCCGCCGCCATGAAGTCGAGCACCGCGACATCGGCCTTGAACACGGCGCCCGGCAGGCGCCCGGATACGAACTACTCACCACCGCCATCAAGACCGGTTCTCGCCTGGCCATCTGGCTGTCGGAACGGATCTAATCCGTATTCTTTTTGCCTTTCACCAGCCCGGAAATAACACCTCTCAACGTGCGCACTTCCTGCTCGCTGAGCCGGGCGCGTTGAAAAAGGTTGCGCAGGTTGCGGACCATCACCGGGCGCTTTTCCTTCACACGCAGGAACCCACAGGCGTCCAACTCCTTCTCCATATGCTCGAAAAAGGCAAGCATCTCGGCCTTGTTGGCCGGGCGGGTTTCCTTGGGCAAGCTCAGGGTCGCCGCCGCCGTCCGGTCGGCACCCTGAAACCACTCATAACCGATGGTGAAAACCGCATTCGCCAGATTGAGGGAACTGAATCCCGGGTTGAGGGGAACCGTTAGCACCGCGTCGGCGAGGGCGACATCGTCGTTGTCGAGCCCCTTGGCCTCGGCGCCGAAAAGAATGCCACAGCGCACGCCCGCCGCCGTCAGCCGGCGCATGTCGCTCGCCGCCTGTCTGGGCGTCACCACCTCCTTGGTCATGTCGCGGGGACGTGCCGTGGCGGCGTAAACCCGTTGCAAATCGGCGACGGCGTCCGCCGCCGTCTCGTGAAGGCGGAGCCGCTCCAGAACCGCATCGGCTCCACAAGCGGCGGAGACGGCCTTTTCATTGGGCCAGCCGTCGCGGGGGCGGACCAGCCGCAGGTCGAAAAGCGCGCAGTTAAGCATGGCCCTGGCCGCCATGCCGATATTTTCCCCCAACTGCGGATCGACAAGAATTATGGCCGGGCTAATGGCCTCTTTGTCCGCTTGCGCGCCGCTGCGGGTGCTATCCGTTCCAGCCATTCGCCAACCATCCGGCATAAGCGGTCAGGGGTGATTTAACGTCGCGCCGTCCCGGAACAATTTATAGATGATGCTGTCGCGCAAGGCGTTGTAGGAAGCGTCGATAATATTGGTGGAGACGCCGACGGTATCCCAATGCTCGCCACGGCCGTCGGCGGATTCGATCATTACCCGCGTTACCGCGGCGGTGGCCTCGCCGGGGGTAAGGATGCGCACCTTGAAATCAATCAGGCGCAAGTCTTCCAGCTGCGGGTAAAGCGGCGTCAGCACCTTGCGCAACGCCGCGTCGAGCGCATTCACCGGGCCGTTGCCCTCGGCCACGGCCATGGCCACCCTGTCGCCGGCCTCTAGCTTGACGGTGGCCTCGGAAAGAGTGATCAGTTGGCCTTTGGCGTTCCAGCGGCGTTCATCAATGACGCGGAAGCTTGCGCAACGGAAGTAATCGGGAACTTCGCCCAAGGCCCGGCGCGCCAGCAATTCGAAACTGGCCTCGGCGCCGTCATAGGCGTAGCCGTAGAACTCCCGTTCCTTGACCGTATCGACCAGCTCGGCGACCTTGGGGTCGGCGGCGTCGATATCGAAGCCGATCTCGCGGAATCGCGCCAGGATATTCGACCTTCCCGACTGGTCGGAAACAACGATGTGACGGTGATTGCCGACCAGTTCGGGCACGATGTGTTCGTAACAGCGGGGATCCTTTTCCACCGCCGAGGCGTGAACGCCGCCTTTATGGGCGAAAGCCGATTCGCCGACGTAAGGGGCGTCGCGGTTAGGAGCCCGGTTCAAGTGTTCGTCCAGGAGGCGCGAAACATGGGTCAGATGGGTCAGGTCCCCCGCCTTGATCCCCGTCTCGTAACCCATTTTCAGCATCAGGGAGGGAATGAGGGAAACCAAGTTGGCATTGCCGCATCGCTCGCCCAGGCCGTTGAGCGTCCCTTGTACGTGGCGGACGCCGGCGCGAACGGCGGCCAAGCTGTTGGCGACGCCGTTGCCGGTATCGTCGTGGCAGTGTATTCCCAGCCGTTCCCCGGGAATCCGCTCGGCCACATTGCCGACGATTCGTTCGACTTCATCGGGTAGAGTGCCGCCATTGGTATCGCAAAGAACGATCCAACGGGCACCTCCCTCATAGGCGGCGTTCAGGCAAGCGAGTGCGTAATCGGGGTTGGATTTGTAGCCGTCAAAGAAATGTTCGGCATCGAAGATCACTTCTTCGACCCGCTTTAGCGCCGAAGAAACGCTGTCGGCGATCATCGTGACATTTTCTTCCGATTCTATGGCCAGCGCCACTTCCACGTGGAAGTCCCAGGTTTTGCCGAACAAACACAAAGTCTCGACACCGGTGGAAAAAAGGGCGTTGAGGCCAGGATCATTTGCCGAGCTGCGGCCAGCCCTTCGCGTCATCCCGAAGGCGGTGAGCTTGGCGCTGGCAAGCTTGGGAGGATTGGCGAAAAAGGCATCGTCGGTGGGGTTGGCGCCGGGCCAGCCGCCCTCGATATAATCGATACCAATGCGATCTAATTCATGGGCGATGACCTGCTTGTCGGCGGCGCTAAAATCAACGCCCTTGGTCTGCGCCCCGTCACGGAGCGTGCAATCGTAGAGATAGATGCGCTTGCCGCCGGCAACAGTCTCGTTCACGTTTATAGCGCTCCTGGAAAAGAGTTTTTTCTTATCAAGGATGTAGCCACTTTTCCAAGGCGACACCAGGGTTTTGACAACGGCGCTGAATACTTTAGGCTATCGGATCAAGTCGTGCCGCTACCGGCCAACGGCGTGAGTCGGCGTGGCTGTTGTCATTGGCAACTTCTGGCCCGGCCCCTTTAATCCAGGAAAGAGACTTGGGCGGATGGAACCGGAATCGATAAAACAGCAACTCGAGCGGGAAGGCTATGGGCGCGTTTTCGTTTGGACGGACGCGCCAGATGCCCGTTATCCCGACCACACGCACGCTGGCGAGACCGCCCATATCGTCCTCGCGGGTGAAATCGCCATTACCTCCGCCGAGGGCATCCAAACCTACAAAATTGGCGGCCGTTTCGATGTTCCCGCCGGGTCCGTCCATTCGGCGGTCGTTGGCCCCAAGGGCTGTACCTACGTGGTCGGCGAGAAATAAACCTTGCTCCAGCGGGGATGAAACTCCATCCCTCGACCCCGGGATCAAGAACCGAGAAATAAGGGGGAGGCTTCTTGTCGCCAAAAACCATCTGGTTGTTTGGATTCGCCGCCGTTTACTGGCTCTATTCCTTCTATTGGGGCAGCAAGATCGCCGGCCGACTACCACCTTCGGCGCATAATCGCTTTCCGGCTCGTAGCTAAGCGCCACGGCCATGGAGTCTTTATTTTCCTTATTCGCGAATTTGTTGTCAGAGTCCGACAAGATGGTTCCCCACCTTTCGCAAGCCCATGTT
>DASCPW010000079.1:0-21117 GCA_036012725.1 Rhodospirillales bacterium | reverse complement strand
CTGTCGCCTCGAAGCGCCTCAAGCGCGACCTTGGCCTTGAAGTCCCCTGTAAACCGTCGTCGTGTCGTCATCTCGTATTCCTCCATCAAATGGTGGAATACACCTTAAACAACTGTCCGATTTTCTGGGACCACCTCATTATAGCGGGTTTACTCTACAGAACCTTTGGCCATTAATCTCATTTGACCTTCCCCCGATAATGGGACTGCTTGAACCGACGAGCGTGGTCATACCGCCGAAAACGGTGGTAATTTCAAACCTAAAAACAACTGGAGGACGTGTTCAGATTCGCCCATAGATGTCTTCGAAGCGCTCGATGTCATCTTCGCTCAATGTCGTTCCTGACTGAATTTCGATGATATGAAGTTCGTCGGCGGAGGGATTTTCCAATCTGTGCTTAACACCGATGGGGATGTACGTGGACTGGTCCTCGCCGAGCTCGAAGGTCTCCCCGCCACGGGTTATTTTTGCCTTTCCGCCAACCACCACCCAATGCTCGGCGCGGTGGTGGTGCTTTTGCAAGCTCAGCTGGGCGCCGGGATCGAGGGTGATATGCTTGATCAAAAACCTGTCGCTGACTTTCAGCGTCCGGAAAGACCCCCAGGGCCGGTAGACGGTCAAATGAGAAGCGCATTCAGGCCGCTGTTCGCTGACCAGAAAATCGGTAACGGATTTGACCTCCTCGGCCATGTCCTTGGCAAGCACCAGAACGGCGTCGGCGGTGGCGACGACGACGATATCCTCCAGGCCGATGGCGGCGACCAAGGGGCCGTCGCTGCGCAGATAACAGTTTCCGGACTGGCGCTCGATGACATCGCCGGAAACAACGTTGCCGTTGGCGTCCTTGCTGCCCAGTTCCCACAGCGCCGCCCAGGAGCCGACGTCGCTCCACTCCATGTCGGCGGGGACCACGGCCGCCGCCTCCGTCCGCTCCATGACGGCGCAATCAATGGACAAGGGCGTGACCTGGTTGTAAGCGGCGTGGGAAAGGCGGAAAAAGTCCGGCTGCTTTCGTCCTTCCGCGACGGCTCGGCGGCAAACCGCCAGCATACCGGAATGGAGGCGTTCCAATTCGTCAAGATAGGCGGCAGCGGTAAACATGAACATGCCGCTGTTCCACAGATAGCCGCCGGCATCGAGATATGTCCTGGCCGTCTCGGCATCGGGCTTCTCGACAAAACGCTCGACGCTAAAACAACCGTCAACGCCTTCGATCCCGACGCCCTTAAGGATATAGCCATAACCGGTGTGCGGCGCCGTCGGGGGGATGCCGAAGGTGACCAGCGCGCCCCGCCTGGCGGCTTCTACCGCTTTTTCGACGGCGCCGTGAAATTCCCGCGAATCGCCGATAACATGGTCGGACGGCAACAGCAAGATCACCGCCTCGGGGTCGCTGAATTTCAACGCCGCCACCGCCGCCGCCGGCGCCGTGTTGCGGCCGGCCGGTTCGAGAACGATTTCCGACGGCTCAATGCCGGCCTGCCTTGATTGCTCGGCGACAACGAATCGGTGTTCCTCGTTGCAGATAAGCATGGGCGGGGCGTAGCGCCCGCCTCGCAGGCGCGCCGCCGTTTCCTGCAAAAGAGTCGCCGATGCGGCCAGCGGCAAGAACTGCTTCGGATAAAGCAACCGCGACATAGGCCACAACCGCGTTCCAGACCCGCCGCAAAGGATGACCGGGTGAATGTCAGCGCTCAAGACAATCCGCCAAGCTCATTAGAGTAATATAGAGTCATTTCCTGATGCCCGCCTGATAACACATGTCGCCGCGCCATCAAAATCAATAGTCAAAACCTTGAAACCATTGGGAAGCGCCGTATTTTTCCCTATGCTTTCGGTCGAGGAATAAATGAGCCTGCGTCAGTTGATTAAATATTCCCTGAGCCTCCCACCCCGGCAGGTGGCCGGCAAGGGCTGGCGGTTGGTGGGCCGTCTGCTAGCCGCCAGCGGCGACCAAGTGTTGGGAAATTTCCACTCCACTTACGCCGAGCCGACGCCAGGCGCGGTGGAAATCGAAAGCCGCGTTGCCGAGATTCCGGCCAAGCTGATCAAACCCATGTCGGCGGCCATCGCCGTCCTTGGCGGTCATTATCTGGATCACCGATTCGATCTTTTGGGCTCCGGCTGGGTCAAGGTGGAACATGGCATGCGCTGCCCCGGATTCGAGGGCGACGCCTATCCCCCCCATTCGGGCAAGCCACGGGTCTCGTCCGGCAACCGCCGCCACGCCCATATGATCCGCCAGTTGATCGACCGCCAATACCAGCCCATCGACTGGCAACTTGATTTTAAATCCGGCTACCGCTGGTCCGAGGCGCGCGCCGCTGGCGCCATCCTTTATGGCCATGCGCCGGGCGCCGACGTCAAAGTCCCGTGGGAGCTGTCGCGCCTACAGCATTTGCCGCATCTGGCCTGGGCTTTCATTCTGGCCAAGTCAGGCGAAGACGGCTTTGAGGCGCCAGAAATCTACCGGGCCGAATTCCGCAATCAGATCCTCGATTTCCTGGCCGCCAATCCGCCTCGTTTCGGCGTCAACTGGTCCTGCCCCATGGACATCGCCATCCGCGCCGCCAACCTCTGTTTGGCACTGGATTTGTTCCGCCGTCACGGAGCTTGCTTCGACGACGCCTTCATGACCGAGTTCGGAGCCGCGCTGAGGGCGCATGGCCAACACATCTCCGCTAACCTGGAATGGCACGACGAACACCGGGCCAACCATTACCTGGCCGATATTTGCGGTCTTTTGTTCGTCGCCGCCACCTTGCCGCGCGGCCCCGAGACCGACACCTGGCTGGCCTTTGCCGTCCGCCAGTTGATCAGCGAGGCCGAGCGCCAGTTCACGCCCGACGGCGGCAATTTCGAGGCCTCGACCGCGTACCACCGCTTATCGGCTGAAATGGTCATATATGCCACCGCCTTCATTCTCGGCCTACCGGCGAAAAGAACGGCGGTGCTGGCAGCTTACGATCATCAGCGGTGGCCTTATTGGCCGCCATTGGAGGCGGCGCCGGTTGCCATGCACTCGGTGCCGGGCGGCGGCACCTCGCCCTTCCCAGCCTGGTATTTCGAGCGCCTGGAAAGAATGGTGGAATTTACCGTTCACGCCACCAAGCCGGACGGCCAGGTAGTCCAGATAGGCGATAACGACAGCGGCCGCTTTTTCAAGCTTTGCCCGCTGTTCAACCATGGGAACAAAGACGCCTGGGACGAGGATCACCTGGATCACCGGAGCCTCGCCGCCGCCGCCGCCGGCCTGTTCAGCCGCGCCGATTGGCAAGATTTCGCTGGCCGCCGGATGACGGCGGAAACAGCCGTCGTCGAAGAGCTGGCCGGCGGTATCCGTATCCCGGCGGCGGCATCTCCGCTGGCGGCGGAAGGCCGGCGGGTCGAAACCGCCGCCGCGCCGCCGCCAGGCGGCCGCGAGATTGTCGTCTCTCTTGCCGAAGACGCCATCCTCGCCGATGTGAAAGCCATCGCTTATCCGGATTTCGGGCTTTTCATCTGGCGCGGTCGGCGTTTTTTTCTCTCTTTGCGTTGCGGCCCCGTTGGCCAGAACGGCAACGGCGGCCACGCCCATAACGACCAACTGGCCATGGAATTGCAGATCGACGGCGAGGATTGGCTGGCCGATCCCGGCTCCTATCTTTACACGCCGGCGCCGAAGCTCCGCAACGCCTACCGCTCGGTACTCGCCCACGCGGCGCCGCGCGACGCAACAGGGGAACCGGCAAGTCTCGATCTCGGGCTCTTTTGCCTCGAAGACCGGACACGGGCGGCCTGCCTCCATTTTGACGAGAGCCGCTTTCATGGAATTCATTTCGGCTTCGGCGCCGCCGTTCACCGGTTGGTGGAAATCGGCAGCGCCCGGATCACCGTCCGTGATGTTCTCGAGCCGGGCGGCGGCGAAGTCAAGCGGCTGACGATCACCAACGCGGCGTCCTTGCGCGACGCTTTCGATCTCAAGCTAGCTTTCTCGCCGGGCTACGGCAAACTCCGGGATTAGAGCTAAAAGACCGCCCAATCGGGTTTTTTCGGCGTCAGCCTGGCCTCGCCGGCGGTAAAGGAAGTGCCTGCGGCGGCTGCTTTTTCCATCTCTTCGAGACGTATCAATGCCAGCCCGATGCCATCAATGGCGGAGCGCATCTTTCCAACCTTCCCGCCGCCGGCCATGACCGGCGTGCCGGGCGACGGCGTTGGGCCGTCGATCATGACCGGCATCAGGCGCTTTCTGACCAGCCCCCGGTATTTGGTCCGGGAGGTCAACTCCTGACCCAGGTAACAGCCCTTGTTCCAATCGAGTCCGCTCAGCTCATCGAAACCATTTTCAAGCAAGATTGCCTGTTCCACTTCCAGGTCGCGGCTGCCGTCCGGCAAACCTAGCGTAAGACGCAGGAAGTCGTAATCCACCCGAAGGGCGACCTCGAAACCGGCCTTGCCCAGAACCACGCCGGCATCCTGACGGGGCAGGACAGCGCGCCCGCCGGCGGCGGCCAAACGCGGGTCCACATAGACAATTCCGCCACTGAAAGGAACGGCATGTCCCGCTTCTCCGGAAAGCCCCAGGGATTCCGCCGCCCCTTCGCCAAAAAAGGCGGCGGCGGTGAACTCATCGCTCTTGTCGGCAAGATCGATATCGGCGTGAAGCTTGTACATGGTTAAGCGGCGCTGAAGATCGTCGCGCCTAGCGGCCTCGCAATCAAGCAACAGGGCGTCTCCCAATCGAACGATAAAAAAGTCATGCAAATATCTGCCCTGGGGAGTGAGAAAGGCGGTGTGGATGGCGCGCTCCGGCCCCACCTTGCCGATATCGTTGGAGATCAATCCTTGAAGGAAATCTTCGCTGTCACCGCCCGTTACGGCGAGCAGGCCGCGATCTTCGAAAAGCAGGAATTTTTGTTCTGTCATCTTAGTGCTCCACCATCAAGACCGGCTTGGCTTTAAAAATAGGTCTCCAACAAGCCTTGGCAAGGGTTGGCCCCTATGCAAGTTTTTTCGGCGGGCGTATAACCGTGATCATGAGGATACTATTTATCTCCTCGACTCGCGTTGGCGACGCCATTTTGTCAACAGGATTGTTGGACCATTTGATCAGGGGAAACCCTGGCGCCAGCGTCACCATCGCTTGCGGTCCGGCGGCGGCGCCCTTGTTCGAGGCGGTACCGGGCCTTGAGCGTATCATCGTCCTCGACAAAATGGTTTTTTCCCTGCATTGGCTGATGTTGTGGGCGCTCTGTGGCTGGCATATCTGGGACATCATGGTGGACCTGAGAAATTCATCCATGTATTTCCTGCTGCCGGCCCGCGAGCGTCACAAGTTGGCGCGCTCGCCTCAACCGGAACACCGGGTGAAACAGCTGGCCAGAACCCTCGACCTCGCCGACAATCCGCCCAACCCCCGCCTGTGGCTGGCGGACAGGCATATGGAGGAGGCCCGCCGGCTGATACCCGACGGGCCGCCGGTGCTGGCGGTTGGACCGACCGCCAACTGGCCGGCAAAGACTTGGCGGCTTGAATATTTTATCGAACTGATCGAGCGTTTGACCCGGCCGGATGGAATCTTGCCGCAAGGAAGAGTGGCGGTTTTCGCCCGCGACGACCAAAGGCCCATGGCGCTGCGCTTGACCGACGCCATCCCTAAGGAAAAGTGCATCGACATGATGGGCCGGGCCGACCTTTTGATCGCCTTGGCCTGCCTTAACCGCTCGGCTTTCTTTGTCGGCAACGACTCCGGATTAATGCACTTGGCAGCGGCGGCGGGCGTTCCGACCTTAGGCTTGTTCGGACCCAGCCCGGAAACCCATTACGCGCCCTGGGGGCCGCTCTGCGCCGTTGCCCGGGGCAGCGTTCCCTATGACGAGATTTTCCCCGCCGATTTCGATCACCTGGATTCCGGCACCTTAATGGACAGCCTGAGCGTCGGTGCCGCCGAGGAGGCGGCGAGGAATTTGTGGCGGCTGGCCCGGGAGCGCGCGGCGTGAGCAGGCCCACTCTTTCCGCCTTGGTCGTCGTCCATGACGAAGAGGAAATCCTGGCTGATTGTCTCGACCGGCTCGCTTTCGCCGACGACATCGTGGTGGTGCTGGACGGATGCACGGATGGATCGAAGGAAATCGCGGCGCGCTATACCGACCGCCTGATAGAGGGAGCCTGGCCCCTGGAAGGGGACAGACGCAACGCCGGCATCGATTTCTGCCCTGGCGAATGGATCATCGAGGTCGACGCCGACGAATGGGTAACGGAAGCCCTGGCCAGGGAAATCCGCGAGACGATCGCCGCACCCCAAGGCGACATCTTCAATATTCCGGTGCATAACCATGTCGGCGGTAAATGGGTCCGCCACGGCTGGGGTGGAAATTTCGGCAAGAACGCCTATCCGGGCCTGTTTCGAAAAGGTGTCAAGACCTGGGGCATCGGACGGCTGCATCCCCACCTGACCGTTAGCGGACGCCGGGGACCGGATATGAAAAACGCCATCGTCCACCATATCGACAAAAATATTTCCGATATGCTCAACCGCCTTGACCGCTATTCGACGGCGCGCGCCAAGGACCTTGCCGAGACCGGAGAAATCGGTTCCCTGCCGAACATGGTACGGAAGATTTTCTCGCGCTTTTTAAAATGCTACGTGATGCGCCGGGGATACCGCGAAAACGGTTACGGCATCGTCATCGCCCTTTGTGCGGCCCTTTATCCGGTCCTTTCCCACCTGAAAGCGAGGCTCGAGGAACCGGGCCGGTGAGCGCCATCAAACTCAGTGCCGTGATCTCGGTCCATAACGAGGAAAAGCAACTGGCCCATTGCCTGGAGCGGTTGCGTTTCGCCGACGAGATCATTGTCCTCCTGGACGACTGCAAGGACAAATCAAAAGCAATCGCCGCCAAATTCACCGACCGTCTGGTCGAAGGCGCTTGGGCCAAGGAGGGCCAGCGCCGCAACGCCGGCATCGCGGCCTGCCGGGGCGAGTGGATATTCGAAATCGATGCCGACGAACGGGTGCCGCAAACGCTCGCCGATGAAATCCGCCAGGTCATCGAAACCTCGTCCTTCGGCTGGCACGAAATCCTGGTCGACAATTACGTCGGCGCGAAGCTGGTGCGCTGGGGCTGGGGAGCGTCCTTTGGCAAGGCCGCCTATCCGGGTCTGTTCCGCAAAGGCGTCAAACAATGGGGCGATCAGCGCGTTCATCCCGGCCTCAAGTGGTCGGGGCGGAAGGGGCCGATGCTTACAAGCCGATTGGAGCACCATGTGGATAAAAATATTTCCGACATGATCAAGCGGTTGAACAGTTACTCCACGGCGCGCGCCAAGGACCTGCGTGAGGCGGGCGAAAGCTGGGGCTCCACGGCAACAAATTTTCGCCGCCTGTTCATGCGTTTTTTCAAATGCTACGTTTTGCGCAAGGGCTACCGGGAAGGAGGCTGGGGTTTCCTGATCGCCCTTTTCGCCGGGCTTTATCCGCTGCTTTCACACCTCAAGGCCAAGTTGGAGGACGGATAATGGCGCGCATTGTCCTTGCCGACGATGGTATCCATTTCAATGGCCAGACCCTGGAAAGCAAGCCCTTGGGCGGCGTTGAAACGTCGGTTGTTCTCCTTATGGAGGAACTAGCCCGGCGCGGACACCAGGTCCAGATTTACAATAAATGCCCGGCGCCCATGCATCATAACGGCGTCTTTTGGAGCCCCATCGAAAACGGCCTGCCCGCCGAGGCCGATCTTTACATAGCCAACCGCGGCGATGCGCTGTTGCCGCTGATGCCGAGAGCCTGGCGCTCGGTTTTCTGGATTCACAACCCGGCCGGCTATTTGCTGAAATGGCGGTACCTGTCGAAGCTTTGGCAAATCCGTCCGGTCATCGTTTTCATCGGCGAGTATCACGCCACCACTTGTCCCGCCTGGATCCCGGACGGCGGCCGCGAAGTCATTCCCTATGGCATCGCCGATATATTCCTGACCGCCGAGACGGCCCATTCCCCTCCCGCGCCACGCGCCGTTTTCACCTCCAATCCCCTGCGTTCGCTCGACTGGCTCTTGAATCTCTGGGTCGAGCAAATCAAGCCGCGAGTCCCGGCCGCTGAATTACATGTATTCTCCGGCGCCGCCACCTACGGCGCGGTCGGCGATGAAAAATCGAAAGCCATGGAGGCGGTTCAGGAGCGCGCCAAGAGCCTGGCCGGCGAAGGCGTCGTCCAACGCCAGCCGGTACCCAAGGCGGAGCTCGCCAGGGAATTGCGCGACGCACGAGTGATGCTTTACCGTGGCGATCTCAACGAGACTTTTTGCCTCTCCGTGGGTGAAGCACAGGCGATGGGGGTACCTACAGTGGTACAGAATTTTGGCTCCGTCGTGGAACGGGTCATCGACGGCGAGACCGGTTTCATCGCCAGGGACAATGTCGCCTTTGCCAGCGCCGCGGCACGGCTGCTTGAAGACGACGGCTTGTGGCTTGCCCAACATCAATCGGCTTTGGCGAAACAGCGCAGTTGGGGCTGGCCCGAAGCCGCCGACGCTTTCGAGGGCCTGATACCAGGGATCGATGGTACCCTGAAAATGGATTGGGATTAAATGCGCATCCTGCAAGCCATAGCCGGCGGCGAATTCGGCGGCGCCGAAGCATTTTTCGTCCGCTTGGTTTTGGGCCTTGGCCGGGCCGGCCTGGAGCAACGGGTGGTGATCCGGACAAACCAGCGCCGAGCCGCAAGCTTGCAAGCCGGCGACGTCAAGGCGCTTGAATTGGCGTTCGGCGGGATCTTCGACTTGTCGACCCAGTTTAAGCTCAAGCAGACCATTCAGGAATTCCGGCCCGATATCGTTTTAACCTGGATGAGCCGGGCGACGGCGAAATGTCCAAGAGGAAATTTCGTCCACGTCGGCAGGCTCGGCGGCTATTACGACCTGAAACGCTATCGGGCCTGCGACCATTTGATCGCCAACACACAAGATATCGTCGACTATTTGGTGAGCGAGGGCTGGCCGAAAGATAAAGCCCACTACCTGCCCAACTTCGTCAGCGAGGAAAAGGCCTTGGCCGTCCCCAGGGAGGGTTTGTATACACCCGACAGGACGCCTTTGTTGCTGGCCATGGGACGGCTGCACGAGAACAAGGCCTTTGACGTGCTTTTGAAGGCCATCGCCAGGTTGCCCGAGGTTTACCTGTGGTTGGCCGGCGACGGCCCGCTCCGCCTCGAACTGGAAACCATGGCGGAAAACCTTGGGGTTCGGCCCAGGGTTCGTTTTTTGGGCTGGCGGGAGGATACTGCGGCCCTGTTCGCCGCTTGCGACATGTTCGTTTGCCCGTCGCGCCACGAGCCCTTAGGCAACGTGGTTGTCGAGGCCTGGGCGCAGGAAAAACCGGTGGTCGCCACCGACAGCCTGGGGCCAGGCTCCCTGATCAAGGACGGGCAAACGGGCGTCTTGGTGCCGGTCGACAACCACGTGATGCTTGCCCGCGCCATCCGCTACGTGCTCAATGACGAGAATCTGTTTCCCCACATCTCCCGCCAGGGCCGCGCCGCTTATAAGGCCCGCTTTACCGAGTCCATCGTGGTTGACAAGTATTTTCAATTTTTTGAAAAGGTCCTCGCCTGATGTGCGGCATCGCCGGCGTCATGACCAAGGACGGCTCGGCACCGCCGGTACAGACTCTGGATCGCCTGGCCCAGGCGCTTGCCCACAGGGGGCCGGACGGGCGCGGGCAACATATTTCCGGCAATGTGGGCATGGTCCATACCCGGCTCGCCATCATCGATCTTGAAACCGGCGATCAACCCATCCTCGCCGGCTCGGCGGCGGCGATCATCGCCAATGGTGAAATCTATAACTATCCCGACCTGCGCCGGGAAATAGGCGAGGCCGCCTTCACCACCCGGTCTGACTGCGAACCGCCGGTCCATCTTTACCTGCGCGACGGTGCCGGCTTTGCCGGCCAGCTGCGGGGCATGTATGCCATCGCCATCCACGACCTTGAGCAAAAGCGGCTGGTGTTAGCCCGCGACCCTTTCGGCATCAAACCGCTGTACTATGCCGAGACCGCCGCCGGCTTCTCTTTTGCCTCCGAGGCACAAGCACTCATTAGCGCCGGCCTGGCGGTGGCGGACTTACGCCACGAGGCCCGCGACGAGCTATTGCAGCTACAGTTCACCACCGGCGCCGAGACGGTCTTTCGCGACATTTTCAGGCTGTTGCCGGGCGAAACCGTGGTCGTCGAGGAAGGCCGGATCACCGAACGGCACTCAATCGAAGCCCTGCCAGTGGCGGGACCACGGGGCCGGCCGGCGGGCGATGCACTCAAGCAACTGGATGAAGCCCTCGACGACGGGGTTAAAATCCACCAGCAGTCCGATGTCCCTTACGGCATGTTCCTATCGGGCGGCATCGATTCGTCGGTACTGCTGGCGATGATGGCACGGCTCAACGAAAAGCCAGTCAGCGCGTTTACGGCCGGTTTCGACGGCAGCCTCGTTCATGACGAAAGGGAACAGGCGCGCAAACTCGCCGGCATCGTTGGCGCCAAGCATATGGAAGTGAGTTTCGGCGAGGACGATTTCTGGCGGCTGCTGCCGGAAATCGCCTCGGTCATGGATGACCCGGCTGCCGACTATGCCTTGTTGCCGACCTACAAACTGGCCGCCGCCGCCAGGGAAAACGGTCTCAAGGTCATCTTGACCGGCGAGGGAGGGGACGAGATTTTTGGCGGCTATGGCCGCTACCGCCGGGCGTCGCGTTGGCGCCTGTTCGGCGGCCGGCCAATGCGTTCAGCCGGCGCCCTCGACGGTTTGGGGCTGTTGCGTGAACCGCCGGGACAATGGCGTGACGGCATCGCCGCCGCCGAAGCGGCCAAAAAGTGGCCCGGCAGCACCCCCTTGCAAATCAACCAAGCGATCGATTGCACCGACTGGCTGCCCAACGATCTGTTGACCAAGCTCGACCGCTGCCTGATGGCGCATGGCGTCGAAGGCCGCGTCCCTTTTCTCGATCCGGCGCTCGCTGCTTTCGCCTTCACCTTGCCTGACCGCCTGAAAGTCAGGCGCGGCATCGGCAAATGGCTTCTGCGCCGTTGGCTCGCCACCGGCCTGCCCGAAGCAAAGCCTTTTTCGCGCAAG
Source organism: Rhodospirillales bacterium (assembly GCA_036012725.1). Taxonomy (GTDB): domain Bacteria; phylum Pseudomonadota; class Alphaproteobacteria; order Rhodospirillales; family 2-02-FULL-58-16. Next base: position 10,016 of record DASCPW010000079.1, on the reverse strand, counting down.
CGCGGTTTCACCGTTCCCGTTGGTCAATGGATCGCCGCCAAGGGCCGGAAACTGGGGCCACTGGTGGCGGCCCAGCCGGGAGTCGCCGAGGTTTGCAAACCCGGCGCCGTCCACAAGCTGTTCGCCGCCACCGGCTCGGACGCCAACGGCAAACTGGGCAAGGCCGCATGGATATTGCTTTTTTACGCCCTCTGGCACCGCCGCCATATTATGGCCGCTACGCCCGGCGGCGACGTTTTCGACAGTTTGGCGGTGGCCTGAATAGCCTTCGAATGGGGACCCGTATTTTAATGATTACAAGAATTGCGGCCATGCCGGTTTGTAGTTGGGCGAGTGCGATGACATGCTATGCATCAATGAAATTCTAGTTAAGCGTCGCATTATGTATGCACACTAATTTTGAGGAGTTGTCAGGATGAAAATTCAAGATGTCATGAATATTAATTCCATTAGAATTTTGAGTGGGTCAACCATGGGAAGCAGCGGACTTGGCTGCCATGTCTAACGCCAGCGGTTTGTTCGTAGTTGACGGTGACAACAACTTCATTGGCGTCCTTTCAGAGGGTGATATGATGAAAAAAGCATTTCCCGATATATCCGAAATCATGTCCAGCCCTGGGGGACTCGAATGAATTTTACGAATCAATGGAGATTCGCCCTGCTATCGCTTTTCTTCAGCAGCATTTCCTCGACCACCATTTCGATCCGCTTCCACAAGCGGTAGCCTTCGGCATTGTCGAAGCAAAGAAAAATATCGGCATGCATGGTGGCGATCGCGCCGGCGTCACCGCCGTGATTTTTGAGCATCATTATCGCCGAGCGTATGATCTCGTCATCGCTAATGATGGGCATCGGTTCGGTCATGGCTCGACCATAGCAATCATCGGTAAACGCTTGGTTAATTGCCGTCCCGGTTGTCCGTGAGGGGAACCCGGACGGAACCGATTTCTTGCCAACGGGAAATGCTTTAAGCTGCCCAGAACGCCTCCTGTCGGCGCGGTCTGAAAGAAAGGTATTCAAAAGTCATGGCGGAGACTTTCGATCTCGTCTTGCAAGGCGGCACCTGCGTCACCCCGTCCGGCATCCATGTAGCCGACGTCGGCGTGGCGGACGGATTGGTCAAAAGCGTCGGCAACTTGGGCCAATTCCGGGCGGCGAAAATTTTCGATGCCGCCGGCCTGCACATCCTGCCCGGCGTCATCGACAGCCAGGTTCACTTTCGCGAACCGGGGCAGACGGAAAAGGAAGACATCGCCACCGGCAGCGCGGCGGCGGCCTTGGGAGGGGTTACGGCGGTCTTCGAGATGCCCAATACCAGGCCGCCGACAATCAGCGCCGCCGAGCTCGCCGACAAATGCCGCCGGGCCAAAAACCGGTCCTGGGTCGATATCGCCTTTTACGTCGGCGCGACGGAAGCAAATATCGAACATTTGAACAGCCTGGAACGCCTGCCCGGCTGCGCCGGTGTCAAAATTTTTATGGGCAGCTCAACCGGCAGCCTGCTCGTTGCCGGCGAGGCCACCTTAGCCCAGGTCCTGGCCAACGGCAGCCGCCGTTGCGCCGTCCATTGCGAGGACGAAGAGCGCTTGCAAGACCGTTTCAAGCAGGTCGAAGGCGGCGCCCAAGTCCACCTGCACCCACAATGGCGCGACGCCAAGACGGCCCTTCTTGCCACCCGGAGGCTTTTGCGTCTGGCCCGGGGAACGAAGCGCCGGGTCCATGTTCTGCATGTCAGCACGGCCGACGAAATGGCCCTGCTCGGGCACAATCATGACATCGCCACCGTCGAGGTGACGCCCCAGCACCTGACCCTGGCGGCGCCCGAGGCATATAATGCGTTGGGAACCCTTGCGCAGATGAACCCGCCAATCAGGGAAGCGCGCCACCGGGACGCCCTGTGGGCCGCCGTCGATAACGGCCTTGTCGATTGCATCGGTTCCGACCACGCGCCGCATTTAAAAGAAGACAAGAACAAGCCCTACCCTGAAAGCCCGTCCGGCATGCCCGGCGTGCAAACCTTGCTGCCGGTGATGCTCAACCACGTGCATGAGGGCAGGCTCAGCCTTGAGCGGTTCGTCGATTTGACCAGCGCCGGACCGGCTCGCATTTTCGGCATTGCCGGCAAGGGGCGCATGGCCGCTGGTTTCGACGCCGACTTTACCATTGTTGACCTGAAAGCCCGGCGCGCCATTACCTCCATGTGGATCGCCAGCCGCTGCGGCTGGACGCCTTTTGATGGAATGGACGCAACCGGCTGGCCCCTCGCCACCTTCATCCGTGGCCAACAGGTCATGCGCGAGGGAGAACTTCTGGGCGAACCCAGGGGCGAGGCAGTGCGGTTCCTGGAGTGTCTATGAGCCCGAGCTTGCCAATTCATTATCCGGCTGCGTCACAACCGCCGATGGCCATTCGGATAGGCCGTGAATGAATTGATGGTGGATTGGAGTGATCCCTCAATAGTGGTCCACCGCTTAATGGGGGCAGGCCAGCGGTCACTCCAACGGTCGCCATCGAGACCGGTGACGAGCCGGATACCATCACCTTCGACTCGTTTCGGAACCTGGTAGAGAACGCGCCGACGAACGTGCATCTGATCGACGTCCACGACCCGGAGGAGTTCAAGGCCGGATCGCTGCCGACAGCCGTCAATATGACCGTCGACGAGGTCGAGGAGAAAGTAGCCAAGTTGCCCACCGACAAGCCGATCATCTTTATCTGCTCAACGGGCGCGCGCAGTGGCGAGGCCTATGACATCGCCAAGCCGCGGCACGAGAATTTGAAGATCTATTTCCTCGACACCTCCGTCGAGTACGCCAAGGACGGTTCGTACAAACTCGGGCCACCCGAAGGCTGAAGGCGCCGGGCATTGAAATACACCGGTTGGCGGTGAACTGCTCTATGACCCCGAGGTCGGCCGCCTGTTCCTCGGCGGCTGAGCGTCCGGCCTCTTGACGCGGCGGTTGTCCCGGTGGTCGGCAAGAGATTGCGGATGAGCCCTGAGGGGGCCTCAGCTCTCTCCTCACAGAAAATTCAGCAGCAGATAAAAAGCGAGCAGCACCAGCACCCAGGCCACCATGCCGCCGGCCAGCGGCGAGCGGGCCAGCATGCCGTCGGGGCCAGCGCGGCGGAAGACGCTGGCGATGAAATAGTTGATAAACCCCAGCGCCGCCCGGCGAAAACCCAAGTCGAGAGGCGCGAAGACGGCCTTGAACATCTTGACGGTACGCGGCAGCAGCCATCGGTAGAACCATTCGGAATCGATGTTGATGCCGGACAACTCGGGCGGATAGAGCCCCGTCAATTTCAGCATGCAGAAAGCCAAGGCCGAGAAGAACAGCAACTGGCTCTGGGTCAGGACGTGAGCGGCGGTGTAAGGCGCGTAATCCACCGGGAAGGGAAGCAAGCTGTAGAGCGCCCACGGATAAGAGCCGTTGAAAATACAGATTGCCGCCGCCAGCCCCATGGCGATCAGCATGTTGAGCGGCGGCTCGCGGGTTCTGATCCCCGAATCGTGGGCGAAGAAAGCGAAGAACGGGATCTTGATGCCGGCGTGATGGAAGACACCGGCCGAAGCAAACAGCAACGCCAACCAGACAACGGGGTGCCCCTCCTCCAACGCCGCCACCATGACCATGGACTTGGAGACAAACCCCGAGAACAGCGGAAACGCGGATATGGAGGCGGCGCCAACGATGCACAATCCAGTCGTGATCGGCATCGATTTGTAAAGCCCGCCCAGTTCCGAACCGTTTATCTTGCCGGTCCTGAACAGCACCGCCCCCATGGACATGAATAGCAACGCCTTGAAAATGACATCGTTAAAAGCATGGCTGACGGCGCCATTGATCGCCAACTCCGTGCCCAGCCCAATGCCGCAGACCATAAATCCGATCTGGTTGATCATGCTGTAGCCCAGCACCCGTCTCAGGTCGTTCTCTATGACCGCGTAGAAGATGGGAAACATGGTCATCACGGCGCCGATGTAGACCAGGACTTCGGTTCCCGGAAAACCGCGCGCCAGCGCGTAAACGGCAAGCTTGGTGGTGAAGGCGCTCAAGAAAACCGTCCCCGTCGGTGTCGCCTCCGGATAAGCATCGGTCAGCCAATTATGGAGCAGCGGGAAAGCGCACTTGATGCCGAAGGCAAGAAAAATGAGCCCCGAGCCGAGGCCGTCGAGGCCGATGAAATTAAAAGCGGTGGAACCGGTCTCGTGAACCCTGGCCAAGACGCCGGCCAAAAGAATGACGCCGGACAGCACCTGGATGACCAGATAGCGCATGGCCGCCGCCCGCGCCCGCTCCGTCCGCCGCGCCAAGATCAGGAACACCGACGTCACCGCGAGCAGTTCCCAGAATACAAAAAGGGTAATCAGGTCGCCGGCGAACACCGCGCCCAAGGCGCTGCCGGCGTAAAGCACCCCCGTTACGTGCTGGTTGGTGTCGCGCAGGTGCAGCGAAAAAATAATGCCGATAAACGCTGCCAAGTGGAAAAGGTAGCCAAAAAGCAGACTCAGCCGGTCGACCCTAAGGTAGGTTAGCGTGTAGTCAAAGACGGCGACGGTGCCAGCGTCGGCGGCGGCAATGGTAAAGAGATTGAAGGCTCCAACAATGGGGATGGCCAGCATGACAAACGAGCGCACCTGGCCCCGGGTCAACGCCACCAGGGCGGCGCCCAGGTAAAAGATCAGGAAAGGCGCCATGCTATTCATCGTAATAATCTTCCTTGCGCCTCAACAGCTTGCGCATCTCCTTGGCGGCCAGCACCAGAATCACGCAGGCGGTAAACCCGTAGACCGCGTGGAAACCGAACAGCACCTCCCAGGGATGATCGGCGTGACGGTCGATGAAGAATTCGGCGGCGAAGGCAAGCGCGCAGACGGCATAAAGCGCGTGGATCGCCCGCTTGACGTTTCGCGGATTGTCAAAGATGTGGCGTTTCTCTTTGTCGTTCACGGGGCTCACCTCGGCGGCGTTATGATTTGCTTGAGCAGGTCGTAAACAGGGTCGGGATAGAAAAACAGCGCCAGGCATCCCAGCGACGTAACCGCGATCGCGGCCAAGCAAGGCCAAGGCGCCTCCTTGATGACGCCATGGCCATTGCCGTGACCGGGGTTGGCGGGTGGACCGCCGAAAAACCCCCTGATCGGGATGGGCAGCAGGTAGACGACGTTCAAAAGCGAGGAAACCATCAGCACCGCCACCATGACCATCTTGTCCGCCTCCAGGGCGCCCAGCGCCAGGAACCATTTGCCCCACAGGCCGCCAAAAGGAGGCAGGCCAATGATGCTCAAGGAGCCGATCAGGAAGGCCGCCATGGTCACCGGCATGGCCCGCCCGAGGCCCCGCATCTGGCTAACCTCCGTTTTGTGGCTGGCGACCAGGATGGCGCCGGCGCAAAAAAACAAGGTGATCTTGCCAAAGGCGTGCATGGCGATGTGCATGCCGCCGCCGATAATGCCCCAGCTGTTGACCAGCATGGCGCCCAGCACGATGTAGGAAAGCTGGCTGATGGTCGAATAAGCCAGCCGCGCCTTGAGGTTATCCTTGGTCATGGCGACCAGCGAGGCAATGATGATGGTGGCCGCGGCCAAGTACTGTAGCCATTCCGAGCAGCCCAGCTCCGCCAGGTTATCGACACCGAAGATGTAAACGGTCACCTTGAGAACACTGAAAACGCCGGCCTTGACAACCGCCACCGCGTGCAAGAGCGCGCTTACCGGCGTCGGCGCGACCATCGCCGCCGGCAGCCAACGGTGGAAGGGCATCAACGCCGCTTTGCCGATGCCGAAGACATAAAGCACCAGCAGAACACCGATCACCGCCGCCGAGGCCCTGCCTTCGATGATGCCGCCGTCGGTGAAATCCAGAGTGCCGGTGATCGTCCAGGTCCAGATGATGGCGAAAAGCTGAAAGCCGATGGAGGTGCCGAGCAGAAGACCCAGGTAGACCCGGCCGGCGCGCTTCGCCTCCTCGTTCCCGGCATGGGTAACAAGAGGAAAAGTCGAGATCGTCAATGCCTCGTAGAAAATAAAAAGGGTCAGCATGTTGCCAGCGAAGGCGACGCCCATGGTGCTGGCCAGGGCAATGGCGAAAAAAGCATAGAACCGGGTTTGGTTGCCCTCGCCATGCCCGCGCATGTAACCGATGGAATAGACCGAAGTAACGATCCACAGGAAACTGGCGATGGCGGCGAACATCATGCCAAGAGGCTCTACGACGAAAGCAATACGGAGACCCGGCAGCATTTCGCCAAGGGCAACCGCCGGCCGGCCGCCAGCCATTACCGTCGGCACCAACAAGGCGACCAACAACAACAAAATCCCCGCCGTGGCCAGAGTCACGGCTTCGCGTAAGTTGGGGTGCCGCCCGCTGAGCAGGATCAGCACCGCGCCGGCGAGCGGCACGGCCAGGGTCAGCAGGATCGTTGCCTCGAGGCTCATGGGGTGGTTCCCAGTAGCATGGCGGCGGCGACGCGGGCAATTTCCAGGGTGTGCGTGGCGTTAATGCCGAAATAAAGACAGGCGCCGGTGAGCACCCACATCGGCAGAAGCATGGAAAGGGGCGCCTCGGTGATTTTGCTCGCGCTTTTCGCGCCCGGTTGGCAGGCAACGGGGCGGAAGTACGCAACTTCGACAATGCGCCAGATATAGATAACGGCCAAAAGCGAACTGATCAGCACCAGTACGGCAATGGGCCACCAGCCTTTCTCGAAAGCGGCCTGAATGAGCATCCACTTGCTAATAAAACCGACCGTCAGCGGCACGCCGATCAGGCTCAAGCCGCCGACCACGAAGGCGGCCATGGTCACCGGCATGCGCCGCCCCAGGCCAGCCAGGTCACGGATATGAACGGAGCCCAATTGCCAAAAGACACAGCCCATGGCCATGAACAGAACACCCTTCATCAAGGCATGGTTGAAAAGATGGACAATGCCGCCGGTAAGCCCGGTGACGGTGGCGAAACTGATGCCCAGAATCATGTAGCCGATCTGGGCGACGCTTGAATAGGCCAACATACGCTTGATGTTGGTCTGAAAGATAGCAACCGCCGAAGCAGTGAACATAGCGGCGAGGGCCAACCCCATCAGAACCTCGCGGGTGAAAAAGATCTCGAAGACATCGACGCCGCCGAAAACGGTAAAAAAGATACGGATGAGGGCGTATACCGCCACCTTGGTCGCCGTTCCCGCTAGAAAAGCCGTCACCGCGGAAGGCGCATAGGTATAGGCATTGGGCAGCCACAGGTGCAAAGGAAACAAAGCCAGCTTGAGGCTGAGCCCAACGGTCAGGAAAGCCAGCGCCACCTGGATGGTGCGGGTGTCGGCGACGGCAGGAATAAGGGTTGAAAGGTCGGCCATGTTCAGCGTCCCGGTCATCATGTACATCATGCCGACGCCGATGATGTAGAAGGTGGCGCCGATGGTTCCCATGACCAGATAACGAAAAGCCGCCGTCAACGCCCGGCGGTCGCCGCCGAGACCGATCAGCACGTAAGACGACAGCGATGAAATCTCCAGGAAAACAAAGAGGTTGAAAACATCCCCGGTGATCGTGATGCCCAACAGGCCGGCCAGGCACAGCAAATACATGGTGTAAAATAAATAGATGCGGTCGGTGGCCACCTCGCGGGCGACGCTCAAACGGGCAAAGGGCATGACCAAGGAGCCAACGGCGGCGACAATGACGAGAACGAAGGCACTCACCATGTCGACCCGGTACTCGATACCCCACGGCGCCGCCCAACCGCCGATCTCATATGAGACGGGGCCGGTGGAAAGCACTTGGAGAAGCAGCACGACAGCTATGACCAGCGTTCCCCAGGTCACTGCGAGAGCCAAGCCCCATGCCGGCGTGGAGCGCCTGAGCAGCAGGCAAAGCGGCGCCGCCATCAGGGGCAAAACCACCTGAAGGACAGGCAGATGGCTGGAGATCACGCCTCCTCCTCCCTCTCCTGACGTCCGATTTCCTCTTCCTCGATGGTCCCGTAGGCATCGCGGATGCGCACCACCAAGGCCAGGGCCAGCGCCGTGGTGGCGATGCCGACGACAATGGCGGTGAGGATCAGTACATGCGGCAGCGGGTTGGTATAGATTTCGATGCCTTCATCCAGGATCGGCGCTGTTCCGCCCTTGATTTTGCTCATCGAGATGTAGAACACGAACACGGAGACCTGGAAAATATTGAGGCCAACCACTTTTTTAATCAGGTTGCCCTGGGCGATGACAATGTAAAAACCAGTCATCATCAAAACGATGACGATCCAGTAGTTGAAGAGGCCGGGAAATTCCATGACTTAGCGGTCCTCCAGTTGCCCGCTTTGACCGGCAAAGAGGTAGAAAATGGTAATCATCGCCGAGGCGACGGTGACGCCGACACCAAGCTCGATCAGGGTGATCCCCAAATGCTGGCCAATCTTGGGCTCGTCGGCGAGAACCGAATAATCGAGATAGTTGCCGCCAAGCAGCAGTCCCGCCACGCCGACACCGGAGTAGAGCAGCAAGCCAGAGGCCAATCCCACTCTCCTCACCCACGCCGGGACCACCTTGCGGGCGGTATCGATATTGAAAATCAAGGCATAAAGAATGAAAGCGCTGGCGAAGATGACCCCGGCCTGGAAGCCGCCGCCGGGGCCGAAGTCGCCGTGGAACTGCACATAGAGGGCGAACAGCAGGATGACGGGGATCAACAGCTTGGACGTGACCCGCAAGACTGATTTGAACTTCATTGCCGAGCCCCCTTTTCGACCGGCCGGAGTTTCTTCCTCGACCGGCGGCCGCGGCCGTGGCCGAGAAGAATCAGAACGCCGACGGCGGCGGTGAAGATAACCGTCACCTCGCCAAGGGTGTCATAGCCCCGGTAACTGGCCAGCACCGAGGTAACGATGTTGGGCGGGCCAACCTCGCTGCCTGATTTCTCGATATAACGCGGCGCCACGTGATGGTGGATGGGAGCAATCGGATCTCCATAAGGCGGCATGTCGAGGGTGCCGAAGATCAGCAACGCGCCGGTCAAAAATACGATCAGAAGGGGCGCAATGGGCTTTCGCGGTGCCTCCTTCACCACGCTGGTGGTCAGCGCCAAAGTTCCCAGCATGAGCACGGTGGCGATACCGGCGCCGACGGCAGCCTCGGTGAAGGCCACGTCAACCGCGTCCAACACCACATAAAGTACCGCCGCCAGCAAACTGAAAATCCCCGACAGCATGACGACGGCGAATAGGTTGCGTAGCCGCACCAGGGCAAAAGCCGTCACCGTCATGAACAGCAGCAGCGGGATGGCAATCAGGTCTTCGATGGCTCGTCTTCCTCGTCATTCTTTTTATCCAACAGGGGCTTAACGCCCCCGTTCAGGGCCGCTCGCGCCAGGGCATGGGTCGTTGTCGGACTAGTCAGCATGAGGAACAGAAGAATGAGAAGCAGCTTCACCGTCACCAGGGTGAGGCCGGCCTGGACCATTAAGCCGGCCAGGATCAGCCCGGCGCCCAAGGTGTCGATGATCCCGGCCCCGTGCATTCTGGCAAAGACATCCGGCAAGCGGATGATGCCAATGGCGCCGATCAAGACAAACAGCGAGCCCGTGATCAGGCATACCCAGCTTAAAATGTCGGCAATCAGCGCCATTACAGGTCTCCCAGTTCATCCTCATCGGCCGAATAGCCCAGGTCGCTGAAGGTGACGTATTTGGTGACGGCGATGGTGCCGATGAAATTGATGAGCGCATAGACCAGTGCAATGTCCAGGAATTCCGGGCGACTGCTCAAAAATCCATATACGGCGATGAGGAGCATGGTCAGGGTGCCAAAGCTGTTGACCGCCAGGATGCGGTCGAAGACGGTGGGGCCAACAAGCGCCCGGACCAGGGCAACCGCCATGGTGACGAGGATGGCGGTGGCGGCGGCAAACATCACTCCACCTTCATTGGAACTGTTTCTATATGCCCTTCCATGGCGGTAACCCGGCGGTCCATCTCGCCGCTCATCACCTCTTCGGCGGCCTCGGTGGTAAGCGCATGGACTCTG